>NDWU01000004.1 GCA_003056285.1 Candidatus Terraquivivens tikiterensis | reverse complement strand
CTTCGGAGTAGGCTACTATAACAGCAGCGGATGGTCCAGGATAGGCGGCGCTTGGTACGCAAGGATAAACGTATGGCCCAACAACCCGGAGACCTGCCAGCACGTACCGTTCACGCCGGTGTTCCAGTACATGCCCGTGACGGCGCAGATAAGGGACTTCAACGGAAGGCCGCTGCCTGGCGCGTTCTTCTGGATGATAGACTCGGTAACTGGCAAGACGGCAGGATGGTCCTACGCCGGCAAGGACGGAATAACGGATGTTGTATACCTGAGGAAGCCTGAGTGGACTCTGCTGCTAAGGGTCCACTACCTAGGAAGGGATGCTGAAGGTCATCCGTCTTGGCCGTTCAACGCATTCGGAAAGTGGCCTGTCAGCTACTACAGCGACGCTGACGAGACGGAGCCAGGACCAGGTGCCTTCGGCGAGCTTGCCAAGAGGGTCATAGTGACTTCTCTGACGTACACCGACAAGGTGGGCGTTACTAGGGTAAGGCCTGGTGCCCACTGGGATATAACGGCCAAGATATTTGATCTCAGGGTAAGGCACTACTACGAAGCCGCTAAGCCGATAGAGGTCGACGTAAAGTTCATGAGGGAGTTCCTTGACAAGAAAGGTGGAACGGTATACTTTAATGCAAGCGCGATCATAGAGGTTAAGAGGCTGAACAAGGGAACCTATGAGGAGATAGCTAAGTGGCTCGGCGTAGAAGTAGGAAGGAAGACCTTTGACCTGAGCGCTGCCAACATAGGAACGGTTGCCGCAGAGCTGGAGGTGGCCGTAGGCGACATAAGCGTGACAGTCAGGAGCATGCCTGTTAGGGATATACCTGGAAGGGTGCTGAGTGATGCCGATGTGAAGTTCGAGGGCATCGAGTGGAAGCTGTTTGAAAAAATGTCAGATGAACAAATGAAAGTGGTACGTGAAAAATACAAAGTGGCGAGCGCAGAGGATGCCAAGACGCTGAAGGCCGTTGGCGCGATACTCGTTACGAGGCTTCCGATACCGACGAACATAAGGTACAGCCTAGAGATCTCATGGACCTCACCAGACTTCGGAACTAAGGCAAAGGTCTCCTTCATTGACACGGTTCCTGGACTCAACGCAAAGAGGGAGATATTACTGCCAGTAGGTGTGGTCACGATAAACGTCGTGGATGGCAAGGGAAGGGCCATAGCGGGAGCCGAGGTATCGCTAGGACCAGTAAAGGCAAAGACGGATGCTGAAGGTAGGGCTGTGTTCGAGAACGTACCACTCGAGATAGAAGGCAAGGGCATATCGTACAAGATAACTGTGGTCCGCGAGGGTGCGAAGGTCTTCGAGGAGACTGAGACGTTCTCTGTAGCGAAGACCTCCATAACGGTCATAGGGGAGCTGTTCGACCTTAGCGTGCTAGTGAAGGGTGCCGCAGGCCAGGGCCTGCCCTTCGCGACCGTAACGCTGAAGAGGGCAGGCGTGGTGGTGGGACACTTCACGACAGACGAGGGAGGTATGGTGACGATACCGAAGCTCGTCGCTGCGGACTACGAGCTTGAGGCAAGCTACAAGGGATACACCGGCACGGTGACCGTAAAGAAGGATGACCTCGTTGCGGGCAAGAGGGCCGAGATAACGCTGCCGCCTTACATAGAGATAGCCGGCATGCCTCTGACGTTTGCTACTTTCGCAGCACTGATAATCGGCATAATACTGCTCGTCATAGTCGTCGTGGTCATAGCGTTCGAGTACGTGCGCTGGCGCGGTAGAAGGGTGGGAATATTCCCGCCCCCGCCACCAAAGAAGTAGGAGCCTGCGGCGCTCCTACAAATTCCCCTTTTTATTTATTGCACAACTGATGAAGCCACAAGTATAGAGAGGTTGTTGAATGTCAAGCAGTCCATCTTGTATCAGGTTGGGCTTCCTGAAGCTCTTAGAAATGGTTTCCGAAAGGAAAGTCTCAAAAATTATCGTTGCTTATGAGGATAGGCTTACAAGGTTTGGGTTTGAAACCTTGAGGAAGCTTTTCTTAACCTTCGGAACGGAAATAGAAGTGATAAACCATGAGGAGAAAACGCCCCAGAAAGAGCTTGTCAAAGACCTGATAACGATAGTCTCTCATTTTGCTGGGAAGCTCTACGGGATGAGGAGCCACAAGTATAAGGAGGTTGTTGAAGGTGTCAAAAAGCTTATTGGTTAAAGCCTATTGCATACCCCCATAGCTTTGATGTAAGTGAACTTGTGGAAAGCTACATGTACGTCCTAAATGCCATTCTAGATGAATTATGGAGAAGCATCCTTTGGAAGAAGAAAGGAAAGCGACTTATTCCATATATAAGGAAAGATAGAACTTTTCGAAAGGAGTTAAGGGACAAGTATCTTGTAGGATGGAATTATTCTAAGCATTATGTTGATTCAGCAATAAAGCAAGCTTACTCTACACTCAATTCATGGAGGAAGAGGTATCTTAAGGGGAAGGCTGGAAAAAGGAAGCCAATATTAAAGAGGAAGTTTGTTAGGATAAAGGAAACGCTTTACAGCTATCATAATGGTATAATTAAGATTTCGGTTAAACCATTTAAAGAAAGCATAAGTATAGACTTGAAAGAAGCGTGGTTCTGGGATAGAATAGCTGAGTTAGAGCTTGGAGAGCTTATACTTAAGCATGATATGCTCATAATAACAGTTAGGAAGGAAGCAAAACTTGAGGTTAAAAACCCAGTTGCATGGGACATAAACCTCCTAACTATGGATGGCTTTGATGGTAAAAACGACTGCACAATAAGCCTTAAAAAGATTTACACAATTCATAGAACTTATGAGCTTAAGAGACAAACCATTCAGAAACTTCCAGATAAAACAAAGAAGAAACTGATGAAAAAGTATTCTTCAAGGGAAAAGAATAAAATGAAGGATGTGTTGCATAAGATTGCGAAGAAGCTTTCAAATAGAACCAACGTTTTCGAAGACCTTAAAAGCTTCAAGGAGAAAGTAGCTAGGACAAAGAGCAGAAGAATGAATAGACAAAACTCAAAACATGATTATATAACACTCCAAAAAATTGTGGAATACAAATTAGCATGGAATGGCTATGTAACAATATATGTAAACCCTAAAGGTACTTCAAAAACCTGCTCCAAATGTGGGTATTACAATAAAGACCTGAAAGGGGCAGGCACATTCAAATGCCTTAGATGCGGATTAACAATTGATAGACAGAAAAATGCATCAAGGAACATATGGAATGCATTCCTTAGGATGTGGGGAAATGGGTTCACCCCGAAAGGAGCCCAAGCCCAATGAAATGCCTCCAATGAACCCGGAGGAGGATGAGGGCGGTGAGGCTCAAGGGCTAAGCGTGGAACCATACGTATCCATGCTTAACCCAGAACCCTAGGTTCTAACCTTTCTAGCCAATATCCCAAGTCCCATATGGGATATGGATAATTAGAAGCAAGAATCTCCCGGCTTTAGCCGTGGAAAGTGTCAACTGTTGAACTTCCCGATCCACTTAACGTTAACCCACACCCCCTCTATTGCCCTCTGAGGCTTTCTTGTCGGGTTTTTGTAAGATGGTCTCAGAAGCCGAAAGCTTTACATTCTTTGGATAAGGCCCATGATTCTCTCTACTATACTCTCAAGCCTGCTGAGGGGCAAATTTGTCCCTCTGCCCTTCAAGCTGTAAAGCCTATCAACGGCAGCCTCGATCACGCTTACTACGTCAAAACTGCTTAAGCCGCCGAGATCCAGGCCCAGGAGGTCCTCAACATATCTATAGGTCCCTGATGGACCAAGGTAGCAGTAACGAGCCCTCCTTTCCTTACCCTTTCCAGAGTAGTGGACTGCGTATTGGTAAACCCTGTCACCTACACGCTTGCTCCTGAGGTAGCTGTAGGTGGCTCCGCACCTTGGACAGACCATCTTATGCTGCTTCCCTTCCAGCACATCACAGGCCAAATTTACCCCTCAATATTATGAATAGCCCGTTTTCAATAAACAAGTTGAATTCGGAGGGACAAATTTGTACTTCAAAGAAGGGTAAATTTATCCCTCAAAAAGTAAGCATGTGAAGGTTAGGGTGACGTCCTCCGTGTTAGGCTTCATCTGTCACCATCTGGCCGTTTTGCTGGAAGCATGCTTTCGGCCGGGGCTTTTCGCTCCGGTCACATATGCTGGTTCAGGAGCGTCACGGCTATCCCAGCCTATGTAGATTTCCTCATTAATCCTTCTAGCGGCCTCGCGGGCAACGACCTCAAGCTCTGTTACCATACTCTGCGAGAAAGTCCACGGTTTAACCGTGGGATGAATTGTCGATAAGTTTAAATATATCAACAGTAATTGTAGATTCGTGCAAAGCCATCGACATTCAAGGAATAAGGTCTTTCTAATCCAGTACTACCTAGTCTGGTGCCCGAAGAGGCGGAAGCCTGTTTTGGTTGGAAGAGTAAAGGAGAGGCTTGAGCAGATAATATATCAGGTTGCAGATGAGCTTGGAATCAAAGTTTTAGAGCTAGCCATAAACCCGGACCACCTCCACCTGTTCATTTCAGCCCATCCAACGATACCTGTCCACAAGATTGTGAGGAGAATTAAGGGTAGAAGCTCGAATGTTCTTAGGAAAGAGTTCCCTGAACTGCTTAAACTGCCATCATTATGGACTCGCAGCTACTATGTTTCAACGATAGGAGCTGTCTCCAAAGAAACCATTGAAAAATACATTGAAGCCCAGAAAGGTGTTTAAGATGAAAAGGACGAACACCTTCATAGTTGAGGGTGCTCCAGCCCTCTGGGAGCTTGCAGACAAGTGTGCAAGGCTGTACAACGAGGTGAACTACGAGCGTAGACAGGCATACATTCGCTATAAAAGGTTCGAGTGGTATCCCAAACACCTCTATGAGAAGTACGCTCCACTAGTAGGTTCGGCGACAGCCCAGCAGATAATAAACAAGAACAACGAGGCTTGGAGGAGCTTCCTAGCCTTAAAGAGGCTTGAGGCCAGGGGAAAGCTTCCGCCTCATATAACGAGAGTTTCAATGCCGAGATACTGGAAAAAGAACGGAAAAAGAGAATTGAGAATAATTGTTAGAAACGACTGCTACAGAGTTGACGGCAAGCATCTATACCTTCCAAATGGGCTTAGAGTGAGGTATAAGGGAAGCTTGAAATGGCATGGAAAACAGGGAAGGCTTGAAATAATCTATGATGATGTGGATGAAGTGTGGAGGGGCTTTATGGTTGTCGAAGTCGAGGAGCCTCCAATAAAAGGAGGCAACAAGCCCCTCTACATAGACCTAGGCGTAGTAAACCTGGCAACGGTGTGGTTTGAAGGGTTGAAACAACCCATAGCCTTCTCGGGCAGAGCGGTTCTGGCGGACTGGTGGTACTGGACAAAACGCATAGCTAAGGAGCAGAGCAGGCTGGCGAGGGTAAACAAGGCTAAAACATCAAGGAGGCTGAGAAAACTCTACAGGATTAGGCAACGACGCTTCAATCATGCCGTAAACGCCATGATAAAAACCATAGTTGAAGACGCAGTTGCGCTCGGCATATCAAAGATTGTTGTTGGAAACCTTAAGGGAATAAGAGACAATAACCATAACAGCAAAGCAAACGCTATGATAAACAACTTCTGGAGCTTCAACTACATAATTCAAAGGATCAGGGAGAAGGCTGAAGAGCACGGGATAGAAGTCGCCGAAGTAAGCGAGCACAAAACATCAAGCATATGCCCTAGATGCGGGTCGGGCAAGGTAATCAAGCGAGGCAGACTGTTCAAATGCGTAGACTGCGGGGTCGAAGCTAACAGAGATTCTGTAGGCGTCCTGAATATAGGGCTCGCTCGGGGAGCCAAGCTCCCCGCGGGAGCCGTTAACGGGGCGATGGCACGCCCCTTGCTTCTAAGGTGGGATGGTATGGGTTGGGAGCCTAAAAGGGCGATGAGCAACAAACCTATGAGAACCTTAGAAGCAAGAATCTCCCGGCTTCAGCCGTGGAGAGTGTCAATTAGGCTTCCCTCATTAGCCCTTGTCCAATGCTATAATCCTCCTAAAGCTCCTAGAAGTTTGGGCGATGGCCTCACCCTGTGAACCCATGGACGTCCATGGACCCCACAACGGTATAACGTTAGGAAGGTTGCATTAGAGATGACCAAAGAAACATATTTCTAGGGCTGCTCTTAGGATTGTGACGAATAGGATGAGAGTACCGTACCTACTAGCGCTTTTAATGGCCCTGCTTCTCATCATGCCATCATTCTCTGCAATCTCCCAGCCCGTGCCAGGTGGTTCCTTCGAGAGCGCGGGCGAGGTACGCTTAGAGGTCGGAAGGACGGCGTTTGTCAACAATAGCCTCTCCCAGCTGGAGGACCACTACTATATGCTTTCGGGAGCGGGCGCAGGGCATGAGCTCTCCCTAAGCGTAAGCATAAGCTCCCAACAGGGAGGCATGGTGATGGTCTCCCTCTTTACCGAGAAGAAGGCGAAGGTACTCGACGAGAAGTTCGTCCTAAGGGATGGCGAGCTGAGGACCATACCGCTGAGCTGGTTAACGAAGGAGGGAGGGAAGTTCTACCTGAAGATAAGCGCCGTAGGAGGGAGCCATCGGTACAACATCTCAGCAACGCTCCTGGATAGGAGGGATGCGGGAGGAAAGGAGGCAGGCTCGAGCATCGAGGACGCAACGTACGTTGGCCTGGCCTCCTACGGCGTGGAGCTTTCCTTCTCTGGCTACCTAGCCGCATCCGGAGCTGGCGATGACTTCGTCGACTTCTACGTCTTCGGCACGATGCTGAAAAGGTCAGAGGCAGTCAGCGTCGAGGTGCTGCCGAGCGCTGACATGTCCCTCGAGGCATCCCTCCACCTTCCCGACGGATTCATGGTTACCCGGAACAGCTCGGCATCACCTGGCAAGGCGTTCACGCTGACGCTGAAGGGAGACATAGCTGGCAACGAGACCTTCTACCTGAGGGTCTCGAACATGGACGGCCACGGTGGAGGCGGAAAGTACTCCGTAAGGATCCTCGCCTATAACCTGACGGTTACGAAGCCTAGCGTGCCGATAAGCCCTGTGGACAAGGAGCTGGCGAGACGGCTCATAATAATCTCGGTGGCTGTCATAGCGGGAATGACGATCTTAGCCCTGGTCCTTAGAAGGAGGAGAGCCTCGGCCGAAGAGTGGTACGGAGCGTACGGCTACTAGCGGGTGTGCCTTTCTCGGCACCTCAAAGTGCTCTGATATAGGTGTGGATGCATATGGGTGCGCGTTTTTGAGCATGGAGTAAAAACTCAACGAAGGACAGACTGATGAAAACCCTGGAAGCAAGGATCCAAAGGCTTCAGCCGTGAGGGGTGTCAACTATATCTAGAGCTCCAGGACGTGATACCTAGGAAAACATGAGCGGTGAGAGGGTTAACGTTTTAAAGAGAAGGTCTGAAGATTTTCTAAAGTTAGCCAAGGAACTCATCGATAGGAAGATGCTTGATATAGCATCCTTCAGCGTGCATCAAGCATGCCAGTTAAGAATCAAGGCCTCCCTACTTAGATTAACAGGCTCCATACCTAGAACCCATGGTATTAGAGAACTCATGGGATTGCTTGCAAACAGCCTCGAGGAGGAAGGGTTTAAACAATTGGCAGAGGACGTTAGGGATTTTGTTAAAAGGTATAGAGATACCTTAATAGATGTTGAGTACTCATACACAGAGTCTAGGTATGGCTTGGCCTCTTTACCCCAAAGCACCGTGAATAGGATGGTTGGGGTGGCTGAAGAGCTCTTTAAATTCCTAGAGGGCGCTGAGAAGTATGTACTGGGCTAAATACCGCATAAGGTACCTGAGAGCGTGGAGGGAAGCAGTTGAGAGCATAGTTAAAGCCCTTAGAGACTTGGATGTTAAGGCCGAAGTATACGTTATCGGTGGAGCAGCCGAGAATAGGCTAACAGTGTTGAGCGATGTAGACGTCCTAATATGCTTAAAGGAACCTATTAAACCCGAGGAAGTGTGGAATCTGAGGAAGAAGATCGTTGCTAGAGCGATGGATCACCATAATCTACCATGGGACTACCCAATAGAGCTGCACGTATACGATTTAGAAGGTTGTAGGGAGGTATTGAAGCGGTGTAGGAAGTATTTGACACTCCACGCCTAAGGATGCGGGCTTTCTCGCCGAGTTAGGTAACCATTGACATCTGCCTCAAAGAGGCTTCGAATGCTTTGTGAAAACAGGTTACGGGAAGCCTGGAGTATTATGCTCTTGCGGTCTCAAAGCAGCCTGATAAAAAGCTCGTCGGGTCCAGAGGATAGGTTCATGGCCGAGGAGGTCGAGGGCTACAAGGTAATACCGTTGGAGGAGGCCGTCGAGTTCTGTAGGAGGAACGTATACAGCTACGAGCCTGCCTTAGAGATGCTGGACGAGATGTACGGGTTAGGATTAGAGGTAAAGTACAGGGAAGCCAGCGGGGAATAGGTTATCGCTCTCGTTCGAACCCTCTTACTATTTTAAGAGCGTTCACCCCTCTAGAAGTTCCATTTAAGATGTGTCTAACGGGTTACGAATCAGAAGTAGATGCAGCTGAACATTCTACAAAAGGTTAAATACGCTTCACCAATTATGGGTTGGGGAGTGGGAATGGGAGAAAAGGTAAGAATCGATGAACGATGGAGAATAGTTATTCCATCTAGGTTCAGGAAGGGGTTGAAGCCAAAAGATGAGTTAACAGTTGAAGGAATAGGATCTGAGATCATTTTAAGAAAGGTATCTAGGGAAGATATACTAAAGGAGTTTAATAAAATAAAGCTATTCGTCGATAAGGAGCTAAGAACTTTAGGAGCTGAAAGTGGCAAGCATAGGTATGGGGGATACAAAGAGTGAGGGTAGTGGATGCAGACATACTCTCCTATGGTCTTCTAGAAAACCATATAGCAACCCCGTATACGAGACATCTGATCGAAAGAGGAATTAAGGGGGAGCTGGAGGTATACGTAACAGCTACAACCCTCTTGGAAGCATATAACACCTTTTCTGGCACTATAGAATCAGGCCGAGGATAAACGTAGCTCGTAAGATATGGTTGATAGCGGAGGGATTAAAGCTCATCCCTCCATCAGGCACAGGGTTTAAAATAAGCGTCGATGAAAATGTTCCCTTAGGAGACGCCATACTTCTAGCTACAGCTTTGGATAACGGAATTCCTATAATCGTTTCTAACGATAGACATGTTGAAAAGAAAGTTAGCTGAAAAATATGGATTACTATACGAAAATCCCATACCGAAAGAGATAAGATCACAAATAAAATAGGTCGTGAGCTCCCTTTAATTTATACCCAAAAAATTTAAGGGAGGACCGTCCTAGGTGTTTTGTATGAATATTCAGTTATCAATGTTTAGAAAAATAGTTTTTGCACCCTTTTTCTTGGGTTTGATACCTTTCTCCTTGGCTTGTCCACTATCCTATTATAGAGTGGAATCCAACTATTTTCTGTTAGTGTCTCTTAAAAGAATTGCTTGACGCGCGCAAAATTTAAAAATATAATGTGCCGATAAGGTTACTGAACGTGTCTGCTGGTTACACCCGAAAGGGAACTGTTATTCGTGGAGTCTCTTTAAATTTTGACGGAAAAAACGTGGTTTTAGGTCCCTAATGGTTCGGGGAAAACCACGCTTTTTAGGCTGTTTGTGGAGTTATAAACATAACTAAGGGTAAAATTCTTGTAGACAGCGCGAACGTTGAAGAAATCTATGCGAAGACGGGAATAATCTCTGCGAATTTCCCTGAAGTGTTTTCTCTCCTTTCAGTTAAGGTTTACGATTTAATAGAGCTGTACGCAAATTTGGCGGGTGGAAACCCTTCGCTTGCCCATGGCATTCTGAATGAGCTTGGTGTAAGTAGTGAGGAACTTTTAGGACTAATTACTACTTGGATTCCTAAAGTTGAAGGCCATGGTCTGCCAAGTATTGGATTTGGACGATCGAAATGGAGATATTTGTGGATGAGCATTCTGACATACTTTCTTTATGCTTATGACAGCTTGGATCGGTAGCTATTTCGCGTTGAAGGCGCTCGGGCTCGAGGGATTAAGGAGCCTCCAGCCGATGATAAGGGAGCACAGCTTCCCTACCCTCTTCAGCCTTTTTCCTCACAGGAACCTTTCTTGAAGAGGTATTCTATCGTGGGTACCTCATTGAAAGATTAACCTCACTAACTGGGAAAAGCTGGTTGGCAGGGCTCGCATCTTGGATAGCCTTTACTTTCGTGCATCTCAAGTTCTTCGGTCTGGGACCAACGCTCGATGTGGGCATCCTGTCGCGGGACTCGTAATTCTTTATCTAAAAGAGAGAAGCATTTGGCTATGCATCATAGTTCACGGAATAAACGATGCATTTGGTTTCTAATTTTTCCCTTGGCTTGCTTTGTTGTATGATTCTTTGGTTTATCTTTGTTCTTGCTGGCTGCTCTTGTGCTGTTGTTAGATGGCTACTATGTAAATTTGAGGTTTCAAACCCAGAAGCGAAATGGGTTTGCTGTGCGAAAACCGAGCAGAGATCTTAGCGGTTTTCAGCCAAAAAGAGCTCGGACAAGGCTATTTTAGGCTTTAGAATTGGCGCCGGGGGTGGGATTCGAACCCACGAGGCCCGAAAGGGCCACAGGCTCTCCAGGCCTGCGCCTTACCAGCTAGGCTACCCCGGCACAGGGCACCAAGTTGAGGTGCATGTCCATTCATCACTACCGCCAAGAAAGCCCACGCCTTTTTAAGTGTTGGATGGGCTGGCAAGCCTAAGCGTCGTTTTTTGCCGAGGAATTTCGATGAACCATGAAGCCATGCCGGCTGAAGGCAAAAACGGAAGGTTAGCCCATGCCTTAAAGGGGCATGGTATGACGGAGTAACAAGCCGCGAGCAAGCAGACGAGGGAGATGGCGAAAAGCCAACACTGAGCGCCGGAAGGCCGCGCCCTTCAGGCGTTTTTCACCTAATCAGGAATGGCAGCAGGACCATGGAAACCACCAGCACCACGAGCACCGCCGAGATTATGCCCGTTATGCTCCTTATGGTAGACTCCGTAAGCCTGCCCTTCGCGATTGCCCTAAGGCCGCTCATGAGGGCTTGCCCTCCATCCAGAGGATATATCGGAAGCGAGTTGAAGATCCCGACGTTCACGTTGACGAACCAGAGCCAGAAGAGGATGTTGGCCGCGTAGTAGTAGCCAGGTCCCATGGGGTGCTGGTAGAAGGTATAGAGAGTATCCGAGAAGGGGACGAAGCCTTGGGCTCCGCCGAAGGTCGGTGGGATGAAGTGTACGAGGGGCGAGGAGTATGCCAGCCTCCTGTATGCCTCAAGGAGCTCCCTCGTTCTTAGCTCTGCGACGTACACGCCGACCCTAGGCCCCTCCGGCGTCTCGGCAGGCGTTAGCCTAACCCTAAGGGTATCCTTCCATCCCTCTCCCCTCCTGACCTCCAGGACCAACGCGCCGCCAGGCTGTAGGCTATCTAGCGCCCTCTTTAGGACGTCGACTGTGAGCGCCCGCTCGCCGTTCACGGACACTATGACGTCGCCAGCCGATATCCCGGCCTGCTGGGCCGGCATACCGGCCTCTACCTTCGTGACGTAGAGGCCGTCCAAGTAGGGCGAAAGGCCTGAGACTAGAACGAGCAGGCCAGCGAGGCATGCCACGGCGACCGATACGTTTGCGCCAGGGCCTGCCGCTAAGACCCTAACAGACTTCCTCGGCCCGGCCTCCCTCATCTGCTGCTCATCGACCTCGACGAAGGCGCCTATGGGTATGCCCAGGAGCAGGAGGATGCCGCTCGACTTTACCCTAAACCCAAGCCGGCTCGCCATCATCCCATGAGAGAGCTCGTGGACCATGACGGCCACGACGATGCCGACCCATCCGTAGGCTACAGGTAGGTAGGGGTTTATGCCAGGTATCAGGAGGTAGGCTTGGGCGCCCATCTGCCTTCCCACCTCCCTTACCTCCGGCGAGAGGATTGTGGAGAAGACAGCGTTGAGTATCAAGAACATTCCGAGGCCTGAGGATACTGGCAGGAGCAAGACCATCGCCCACCCGATAGGGCCGAAAGACCTCCTCCTTGCCGCCCAGCCGAAGACCCCTGTAAGCCTCCTCGACCTTAGGATTATGAAGGGAGGCTTGAACTCTACAGCCTTCCGCTCCTCGTCCGACAACCCGGCATCAAGGTTAAGCATCAAACGGCCAGATATAAACTGAAGCTAGCGTCCCATCAGGAGCTCTACGGCAGAAACGATCGTAAGGGCAACGCAGACAGCCTCCTCAGTCCTTATGGTCCGTACGCCCTGCTCTGGTACAACGTTCAGGACGAAGTCGAAGACCTCGTCCAAGTTGAAGCCCTGGAGCTTGGCTATATCGTACAGGCCCCTCTTTGCCGATCCGAATGCTATGCAGGCGCTCTTGGCGGCAGAAAGCCTCGCAGCCAGCTGCCGAGCAGAATCCTGGAAAGCCCTTCCGAGCCTCGAGGTAGCGACCTTAACGTCGTACTGGGCTACCAGCTCGTCCAGCCTCTCGGGCACTATGCTCGTCTTGAAGCCTGCGTAGACCGGTGCCCTCTTCTTGGAGATCAGCCTGTACTCACGGGACTCGGGGTCGATTGCAACGAGCAGCCTGGTGCCCTTCTTCAGCGGCCTTTTCGTCCTGATAAGCCTCCCCAGGCCTGCATCTACCCTGCCTGGCGAGACGACAACGCCCTCCCTGTAGTGGAAAGTTCCCTCGGATCCTGCCTCCGGGTGCGTCGGTATGTTCAGCGGCGGAAGCGAGCCTGCATACCTCAGGGAAGGCTTGATGGGAAAAAGCCTCCGCCTTAGGTAAGGCGCCGTGTTCAGGTAGTCCATTATGTCCTTTATGAGCTCAGCGTTCTTGTTCGGCTTGAGGTCCTCATGGTAGAGTATTAGGTTGTCAACCCTGAAGGCCGCCAGGAACCTTGCGACGAGCCCGAGCCTAAACGTCTTCTCCCTTAGGTGCGGCACCTCCGCCGTTAAGCTCGAAGGAAGCAGGACGTCGAGCCTCGTCCTCCTCCTAGGCACCTCCTCGAACCTTGGCATACTCCTCTCCTTCGCTATATGTCCAGGACGAACCTGACCCTCTTCACCTCGTCCTCGACGATCTCCATAAGGGCGTATGTGACGGACTTTATGCCTATGCCGTGCTTGTGCCTGGATGGGTCGAACCTCTCGCCTCTTACTGTCGCCCTGATCCTTAGGTTTTCCCCCGACCTCTCTATCCCGTGCACGATGATCTCGGAGGCCAAGAAGCCATCCAGGTCGAACAAGAGCAGAAGCTGCTCCAACCAGTTGTAAAGGAGGGATTCCATGTCGAACCCCTCGGCGCACACTTCCCTCTCGATATCGGGCCTGACGTCCCTCGTGTCGGATATTACGTCGAATAGGGCAAGGCCAGCCTCCTTGAACGCCTCCTCCATCGTCGGCCCGTATGCCTCTACGTATACGTCGGACATGTGCTCCAAGAACCTTCTACCGCTCCCGCCCAACCTTGACCACCGCACCATGAACCTTTAAAGAGGGGAGTGGATTTAAGGTTGCGAGCTGAAATTCCAGCCTCCAGTTATGGGATGAAAGCGAACAAATTTCATGCGCCCTCTTATAATGAAGAGGGTGAACCTTGATTCCCTGCTTGCGGCGCTAGCCACCGAATCTTGAGCTTAAGGTTTCAGCCAAGCCGGTTAAAGGAGGCCGGCCTGCCAAAAGGCTCTGCAGGCCGCCTTATAGCTAAAAAGCCTTTTGGCTCTTGACGCTCATCTTTAATAACCCATACTTGGAACGTAACCATGTGATCCTTATGGGCGGAAAAGCTTACGACACGGTAATCGTAGGTGGAAGCGCAGCTGGCCTGACGGCTGCACTCTACGCTTCGAGGCAGGGTTTAAAAACGTTGGTCATAACGAAGGACATAGGTGGCCAGCTTGCGCTAGCCCCGCAGATCGAGAACTATCCAGGAATAAAGGCCGTCGCGGGTCTTGAGCTAGCCCAGAGTATAAAGGAGCAGGCGGAAGGGTTCGGAGCAGAATTCGTCTACGACGAGGCCGTCGGCTTATCCCAGGCTGGCGATGCCTTCGCCGTCTCAACGAAGGTCAGCGGAGAGTACGAGGCCTTAACGGTCATACTGGCCTTCGGGAAGACGCCGAAGTCGCTCGAGGTTCCGGGCGAGGACAGGCTCGTGGGCAGGGGCGTCTCCTACTGCGCCATATGCGATGCCCCCCTATTCAGGCAAAAGAGGGTCGCCGTCGTAGGCTGGGGAGACCATGCCTTCAAGGCCGTGAAGCTCCTCCGCTCTTACGGCAACAAGGTTTACATGGTGCACAGGGGCGAGGCAAAGCTTACTGACGAGGAAATCCTAAGAGAATCCGGCGGGATGAACGTCGTTTACGTGCCGAACAGCACAGTCCTCGAGATAAAGGGCGACACTAGGGTTAGGTCGATCGTCCTGAAGAATGCCAAGACGGGCGAGGAGAGCGAGCTTGAGGTAGACGGCGTCTTCGTCGAGATGGGCTACACGGCAAAAACTGGCTGGGTAAGGGACTTCGTCCAGCTGAACGAGAACGGCGAGATAGTTACGGATAAGCTCGGGAGGACGAGCAGGCCTGGCGTCTTCGCGGCTGGCGACGTGACGGACATGGTATACAAGCAGACGGTGATAGCGGCGGCCCAAGGAGCAATCGCCGCCCTTTCGGCGTACAACTACATCCAACAGCTAAAGGGGCTTCCGGCGAGAAGATCGGACTGGGGTAAGCTGCTGGGCAAGTAGCACGGAAGGATGTTCCGTGCTTGAAGCCCTCAGGCTTCTATACCTCGCCATATCGAGCAAAGAACCCTTAAACTTTAAGGTACGCTTCCTCGACGCCGACGAGAACCTGGCGATAGTCTCTGACCTTCACCTCTTCAGGACCAAAAGCCCCGGGCTCCTCGGATCCTTCCTCCGATCCAGCGGAATACGGAAGCTGGTCGTCGCCGGGGACATGTTCGACGACCTAGAAGGCGCCATGGGGCCCGAGGAGCTCAGGCCATACCTGCGGGCGGCCCTGCGTTACCTCAGAATACCTGACGGCACAGAGATCCACTACATCGTGAGCAGGCACTCGCACGACCCTACGCCCTTTCCGGGTACGCAGAGCCACAGCCTCGGCAACGCCCTCGTCAAAGTCTACTCGGGGCCGCTGGTGATAAGAGGCCACGGCCTCAGGATCTTCTGTACGCACGGGGACGAGTTCGTGAAGAAGGGTTACGCGGCCTACGCTATCAACATGCTAGCCAGGTCGATGGGCCATGGCCTCCTCGTCGAGAGGCTTTCGAGAGAGCGCGTCCTCAAAGGATGGGATGAATGGTTCGTCATGGGCCATACGCATTTCCCGGGCATGGATCCTGAAAACAAGCTGGCGAACGCCGGGGCCTGGGCATCGCCCTTAAGGAAGGCTACAAACTCTGCGCTAACGGTAACAGACAGAGGGGTGCGTCTTTTTTATCTGGGGCGCTAGGCGAAGCAGACGGAGAGCCTCTGGAGCCTCTCCCACCTCTCGTTTACGTAAGCCTTCAGCCTCTCGAGCATCTCGGCGTTCTCAGGAAGCAGCAGGTGGCTAAGCCTCCTCTGCACCTTCAGGAACTCCTCCAAAGGCTTAGGGTTCGGAACGGGATGCGTTATCCTGTACCTTCCGTTTTCCACCTCGTATAGTGGCCAGTACCTCGTCTCGACGGCCAACCTGGCTACCTTTATCGTTTGGCTCGGGTCGAAGTACCATCCCCTCGTGCATGGTGCGATCAGGTGTATGAAGGATGGCCCGTCGTAGCTTTGCGCCTTCCTTACCTTGTTCGCAAGGTCCTTCCAGTGCGAGGGCGATGCCGTAGCTGCGTAAGGTATCCTGTGGGCCGCGACGATCTCCAGCAGGTCCTTCTTCTGCTGCGTCTTTCCCACGATCTTTGTACCTACCGGCGACGTCGTCGTGGCCGCTCCCAACGGCGTCGCGCCAGACCTCTGTATGCCCGTGTTCATGTACGCCTCGTTGTCGTAGCACACGTAAAGGAACCTGTGGCCCCTCTCAAGAGCTCCCGAGAGGGCCTGTAGGCCTATGTCGAACGTGCCGCCGTCGCCCCCGAATGCTATTATGTAGTGCTCCTGACGGCCGTACTTCCTAGAAAGTACCTTCAGAGCAGCCTCTATGCCGGACGCCGCCGTGGCCGCGTTCTCGAACAACAGGTGGACCCAAGGAACCTTCCACATCGTCTGAGGGTAGGGCGTGCTCGTCACTTCCAAGCAGCTCGTGGCGCTCACGACGATGAGGGGCCTCCTGGACGCCATGAGGACCTGCCTCACGCCAACTAGTGCTCCGCAGCCTGCGCACGCTCTATGGCCTGGAGCTATCAGGTCTAAGCCATATAGTTCCCTTATCGACTTAACCTCGCCTACCAGCATCAGGACCTCAACCCCCAGTAGATCGTGCCTCTCTGTATTCGCCTCCTCGCCTTCACGTCCTTCGCGACCTTCGTGACGATCTCCTCAAACTCTGCTGCCGAGATGTCCCTGCCCCCAAGGCCGTATACGAAGTTAACGACGGGTATGTTTCTCCTGAGACCGGCGTCGTACAGCATGGTCTTTATGTCCTGGCCAATGGGCGCTGAGGGCGCGCCAGGGCTCATAGCCCTGTCCATCACCACGAGAGCCCTCATATCCTTCACGTGTGGCAGTATGCTCTCGACTGGAAACGGTCTGAAGAGCCTTATGCTAAGCAGCCCTGCCTTTATACCCTTCTCCCTTAGCCTCGAGACGGCATACTTTGCCGTGCCGGCGGCCGAGCCTGCGCATACCAGGCCAACCTCGGCGTCCTCTGTCTTGTAAGCACCGACGTGGCCGTAGATCCTTCCAGTCATCTGGTAGTAGAGCTTCTCTACCTCTTCAAGCTTCTTCGGTACCTTCTCCATAGCGATCGCCACTTGGTGTTTTATCTCGAAGTACCAATCCGGTAAAGCGAAGGCACCGAACGTCATGGGCATCGAGGAATCTACGTAGTACTTCGCCTTCCTCGGCGGAAGGAAAGTCGCCGCCTTGCTGTCGGATATGGTGGCGATGCCCTCTACTGCATGTGATAGGAAGAATCCGTCGAGGTTTATCCCGACCGGGAGGAGAACGTCCTCGTCCTCAGCCAGCCTGAATGCCTGGAAAACCCTATCGTATGCCTGCTGGCCGTTCTCCACGAATATGTGCACCCATCCGGCATCCCTCGAGCCCATCACGTCCGAGTGGTCGCAGTGGATGTTTATGGGCGCCGATAGGGCCCTGTTCGCTATGGCCATGACGATGGGGCATCTTAGGCTGGAAGCAACGTAGAGGACCTCGTGCATGAGGGCAAGCCCTTGGCTGGCAGTAGAGGTGAAAACCCTGGCACCGGTAAGGCTTGCGGCAACGCATGCCGACATGGCGGAGTGCTCCGACTCGACGGCAACGTACTCTGCATCCAGCTCACCGTTGTTGACGTATTCGCTGAGCCTCTCGACTATTATCGTCTGGGGCGTGATCGGGTATGCGGCTATGACGTCGACGTTTGCTTGCTTGACGGCATAAGCAATCGCCTCCGAGGTTGACATCGGCCTAAGCATCTTTGGCTGAAGAAGCGACATCCCTCACTCCTCCACCATGCTTATGGCCTTAGGAGGGCATTCCTCGGAGCATATTCCGCAGCCTTTACAGTGCTCATAGTCGAACTCGATCTTACCGTCCTCCCTCTTCAGGATGGCCGGCTCTGGGCAGTATATCCAGCATATGAGGCAGCCAGTGCACTTGTTCAAGTCCACTACTGGCCTCTTAACCCTCCAAGTCCCTGTCTTGTAATCTGCAGTAGAACCCGGCCTGCTTACGATACCGCCGGGAAGGATGGCGGTTTCAACGCTTGACATCAGGCCTTTCCCACCCTTTCATATCCTAACTGCATCGCTTTAAGGTTATTCTCGAGGACATTCCCCTTGAACCTCGTTCTTAAGACGGACTCCAAAGAGCCCAAGGATACGATCCCTGTCGCCTTGGCGACTGCTCCGAGCATCGCAGAGTTCTCGAACCTCGCGTCGCCCAAGGAGAGCGCTATGCCCCTTGCGTCCAAGTAGTAGAGCTTAGCCCTTGGCTTAGAGGAGATTGCCTCCAAGAGGGGTTCGCTGACGCCCCTCGAGTTTATAACGACGATGCCCTCGTCGTCCAACCCCGCCAATATCTCCGTGGAAGAGGAGAGCTTTGGGTCTATGGACACGACGACCTCTGGGTCGTAAACCAATGACCTAACATCTATAGGCTCATCGGATATCCTGACGTAAGCCCTCACGGGTGCGCCAGAGCGTTCTGGACCGAACTCCGGGAAGGACAGCGAGTACTTGTTTTCTAAAAGGCACGCCTCGGCAAGAAGCCTTGCGGCCGTGACGACACCTTGGCCGCCCCTTCCGTGCAACCTTACCTCCACCAATTTTTTCACTTCAATCGCCTGCGAATGTATGCTCCGCTATATCTTAAACCGATAGCTTTGACGCCCAATATATATATTATGCCCTTCGTGCAATTTAAGGCCTTCTTGGTAAAAGTTATTTTACAGTCATTACACCAACAAAAAAACCTTTCCCTAAAATTTTCGCAAAGACCATCGTCCTGGGCCGAGAAGGTCGTCATAGCCGCGTCGGAACTGGCGGAGACCTATCGCCCATAAAAAGGCTGGCAGAGCTCATAGGCGGCGAGGTCATCGTCCTATCCATGGGCCCTCCGGCCCTCGAGTCTTACCTTAAGCTGGCAGTCGCGATGTGCGCCGACGACGCGATACTCCTTAGCGACAGGGCGTTCGCGGGAGCGGACACTTACCCGACATCTTTCACGCTGGCTATGTCGACATAATGTTTTGCGGTAAGGGGTCTTCGGATGCAGGCACGAACCAGGTGCCGCCTGGCATAGCGGAGTGGCTCGGCATACCGCAGATAACCTTCGTGAGCAGCGTCGAGGTTTTGGACGGAAAGGTAAGGGCCAGGAGGACTGTCAAAGGAGGTTACGAGGTATTGGAGGCCCCGCTCCCCGTCCTGATCAGCGTGGAGCTCGGGTGCAACACGCCGAGGTTTCCTGACTTCAGGAGGAAGAGGTGGGCCGAGAGGGAGTTCAAGCTTAAGGTCTGGGGGAAGGAGGAGCTCGGGGTCTCGGAGGAGCAGGTTGGCATAAAGGCATCCTACACGACGGTCAAGGAGCTGAAGGAGGCTAAGACGAGGGAGAGGAAGAGGGAGTTCATAAAGGGCTCTCCGGAGGAGGTTGCCGAGAGGCTGCTGGAGATAATCAGGCAGTACCTTTGAGGGGACTGAAAAAGCCTTCCGAGCTACCGACCGCGTTAGCTAACCTCGCTGTTCTTTCTAAGCGTAACCATCGCTGGCCCCTCCGCAAAAAGCTTTATCGTTTGGATACGGCCAGTCCATGCCGAGGGGTCCAAGGTATGCCTGCTAGGATGCGATGGGATGCGCGTCGTTTTGGACATGCCGCTCGGAGGCCATAAGGGATGGCAAGCTGCCCGTTCGACGAGGACATAGTGTTCGGCGAGGAGGACAAGGAGAAGGTCAGGAGGCCGCTCGGTAGGCTCTTCGAGGGTAGGCCGCCGGAGACGACAGAAAAGCTCGCCAAGCACATCATGGAAATAGGGCCGAGGATGCTGATAGTCGTCGGCGACTTCTCCGCCAAGGAGCTACGCAACGTTGGGATCCGAGCCGATTTATACGTGGTAGACGGAATGGTCGAGAGGCATGCTTCCGGTAATTTCGTCGAAGCCGATGCCCTGCGGATCGCTACGGAGAACCCCGCAGGCACGGTATCTAGGAAGGCAGTGGTTGCTCTCAAGCAAGCGATCTCCTCAGGAAAGAGGGCCGTCGTCTACGTCAAGGGCGAAGAGGATCTGCTGACGCTCCCTGCAATCCTGCTGGCTCCGCTGAACTCCATCGTCGTCTACGGCCAGCCAGGCGTCGGAGCCGTCTCCGTCGAGGTTACGGAGGAGAAGAAGCGGGAAGTGTGCGGGATTTTGGTGAGCGTTAGGGCTAAGAGAAAAGGAAGGACGGAATAGCTTAGGGGAAAGATGGTCGGCTTCCCCTCACTTCCTGCTCTTGAACTCCGTGTAGTGACAGTTCCCGCACGTGTACCTGTCTGCGTGCTCCGCCATCACGTAGCCCTTTCCGCACCTTGGGCAGAATAGGACACTCTTCGTCAGCTTATCTCCCTCAAGCTTGTACTTTGCCCAGAGCTTGGCCTGCCTTCCCAGAAACCTCCACCCCCTGCCTCCTCAGGACGTACTTCCTCTCGTACTTTTTCAAGTCCTCCACGGTGTCGTATACGTGGCAGTGTACCGAGAGCCTGTGCTGCCCGAATAGGTTCTCCACCTTGACGATGGCTATCCTGTCCTCGGAGACCTTCAGGTACTCCGCTATGAGCCTCAACAGCTCGGCCTTTTTAGGCGTCGCGCCGTCGTAGTCTACCAGCATGCGAACGTCCCTCCGACGGAATAGCTTGTTGTAAAATTCAGAGACGATCGATAAATCGGCCAAGAGCATCACCCGGTTGCTGGTACAAGGACGGCGTTTATTTGAGCGATCGCATCGCTTATCGTGTTCCCCCTAACAGTCACCCTCTTCCTTAGGCCCTTCTTCCTCCTTCTGTTCCTCTTCTTCTTCCTCTTGGATGGCGGTTTTTCTCTTGGATGGAAGCCGACGCCACCGGATAGGAGGATGCTCACCTTCCTCGGGCCGCTGACGTCCGGCCTCATGGGGAAGCCGTCCACGTCCGTGCCGCCAGTTATCCTGACCTTAAATCCAGCCTTGCCCAGTATCGAGCCGTCCAGCTCGTCGCCTATCTTCTTTCCTAAGAAGAGCAGGAACTGCTGGGGGGTCAGCTGGATCGTCTGCGCCCTTCCGGTGGATGGGTCGGACAGGACTAGCCTAGGGCCGAGCCTCTTCTCGGACAACGGAGAACCCTCCTGATTTATCTCCGTCAACTAATCGGTTCCTAATAAGTATCAATCACCTGGCCCATAGGGGGTTGTTCTTCCTGACGATCTGGACCACCTCCTCGAGAACCGCCCTCTCGTCTTCCGTCAACCTGTTGGAGAAAGACTTGAGGAGGAGCCGCGCATCGTTCTCCGGTATGGCTGTATATAGCACCTCTCCCTCCCTGACGTGCCTTCCGACTATCGGCTCCTTCATCGATATCGCGACGCTCATGCCCCTAGTAGCCTCCGGTATGCTCTGGCCCCTATCCTGTATCTGCGATATGGAGCCGACGCTTTTACCCTCGGCGTTCATCAGCGTATACTTCGGCCTAATCCTTCCGCCCAGGACCTCCACGCCAACTATGGCAGGGTTGCTCCTCCTAAAGACGTATCCCGGAAGTATCCTTATCTTGCCAGGCTTTACGAGCGACTCAAACTGGGCAGTTTCCCTCCTCTCTTTCTCCTCCCTCACCCAGGCCAAGTAATCCTCGACGAGCCTGAAGAGCACGTTTGACTTGAATACCCTTATTCCCCTGCTGTTGGCCTCCCGCTCCAGGCTCGGGTCTACCCTGACGTTGAACGCCAGGATCACGCCGCTCAGCTCATCCTTCGTTCTAACAACCTCTGCCTCTACTATGTCCCTCTTCGACAGCTCGCCTATGTCGGCGACCCTTATCTGGACCCCCCTCTCGTGTAGGAAGTTGACGGCAGCCTCGAGCGAGCCGAGCGTGTCCGCCTTGAGCACGACGCCTACTTTGTCTGTTGAGAGCTTGAACTCTCCGACCTCTTTCGTGATCCTCTCCAGGACCTCCTCCTCATCCTGGCCGATCGCGTATATGGGCGACCCAGGGTATGCCCTGTCCAAACCCTCTGCCACGAGCTTCAAGCCTGCGGCAGCCACGACGCGCTCGACTGGCTTGAACCTGTCCCTCGGGTCCCGCATCTCGTCCAGGGGCTTCGGCATGAGTATGGCCTTCACCTTGGTCGTGAAGGCTCCCTCTGGGCCCAGCAGGGCTATCCTGTCGCCTACCTTCAACGTCCCGTCGTATATTATCGCGTTAACTGTCGTGCCTAGCCCCTCCTCCTCGGTTATCTCAAGAACGACGCCCTCCGCTGGCGCCTCCTCCTGGACCGTGAGCTGCTCCTTCATGAAGGCCTGGGCGAGGCCCAGCAGCACGAGGAGAAGGTCCGGTATGCCCTCGCCGCTCTTGGCGCTCACGGGGACTATGGCAAGCGTCGTAGCGAAGGAAGTGATCCTCGTGTAGACGTCAGCCCTGAACCCCAAGCCAGCCAGCTCTCCGACGATGCCGTAGACCCTCCGCTCCAGCTCCTCCCTTACCGCCTGGCTCTGCCTCTGGAAAGCCTTGGGAAAAGGCTCGTACTCTACCGACTTCCATCCGGGTATTAGGTCTATCTTGTTCGCCGCGACGACGAACGGCGTCCTCCTCGCCCTCAGAAGCCCTATGCTCTCCAGCGTCTGCTCCTGTATCCCCTTCGTTATGTCCACCACGAGTATGGCCAAGTCAGCTATCGAGCCTCCCCTCCTCCTCAGGTTGGCGAAGGCCGCATGGCCTGGCGTGTCGACGAAGAGCAAGCCAGGAACCTTCAGCTGCACCTTGACCTCGCCGAGCAAAGCCTTGCACGTGGAGACGATCGCGTCGAGCGGGAAGAGGCTAGCGCCTATGTGCTGCGTTATCCCGCCCGCCTCCCTGGCAGCTACCAACGTACCCCTCATCTTGTCCAGCAAGCTCGTCTTACCGTGGTCGACGTGTCCTAGCACCACGACGATCGGCTGCCTCAGGCGCATGCCCATCCCACCCATCAGCCTGCCCGGTATCTAATGGGTCTTTTCTTTCCAGCCAGGCTTTAGGCGCAAGGATGATAAGCACCCCGGATGACGCTTAAGCCGGGAAGCGTTGAAGGAAGGTGCGCTGGTAGTCCTGGGCATAGAGTCGACGGCCCACACTTTCGGTGTGGGCGTGGCCTCTTCGGACGGCCGGATACTGGCGAACGAGAACAGGGTCTACAGGCCATCAAAGGGTGGCATACACCCAAGGGAGGCCGCGCAGCACCACGCGCGCGTGGCGCCCGATGCGCTCAGGGCCTGCCTATCAAAGGCTGGGGTATCCATAAGCGAGCTGGACGGCATAGCCTTCTCCGTCGGGCCTGGTCTAGGCCCATGCCTGAGGACTGGAGCGACCATAGCAAGGACGCTTGCCCTCAGCCTTAAAAAGCCGCTCATAGCCGTGAACCACGGCGTAGCCCACATCGAGGTCGGAAGGCTGGTTACAGGGTGCAGGGACCCAGTTGTCCTCTACGTGGCCGGAGGCAACACGTTAGTGGCAGCCTTCAGCGCCGGAAGGTACAGGGTATTCGGCGAGACGCTCGACATAGCTGCCGGCAACTGCCTCGACGCCTTCGGAATAAAGGCCGGCATAGGTCCCATGCCCATGCCGGAGCTCATGGCAGGGAAAGCCAGGTCTTTCGTCCGCCTCCCTTACGCTGTCAAGGGAATGGACGTATCCTTCTCAGGCATCCTGACGGCTGCCCTCTCGAAGCTCAAGCAGGGCGCTGCGCTGGAGGACGTCTGCCTCGGCTTGACGGAGACTGTCTACAGCATGCTGACGGAGGTGACGGAGAGGGCCGTCGCTTACACGGCGAAGAGGGAGGTGCTCCTAGTCGGCGGCCTAGCGAGGAGCAGGAGGCTGAGGGAAATGCTCGAAGCGATGGCGAAGGAGCGCGGCGCCGAGCTCTATACTGTACCCGACGAGTACGCGGGCGATAACGGCGCCATGATAGCATGGAACGGCGTCCTCCAGCTCTCGTGCGGTATGGTCGTCGAGGTTGAGGAGAGCAGGGTGAGGCCGAGGATGAGGATAGACGATGTGGAGGTTAGATGGTTTGGGTGAGGGCCCCACGCTGAGCCTGGGAGAGCCAAGGGCGATGATAAGGCTGGGCGCTGAGGCGGCCATCTACGCCCTGAGCTGGAACGGGATGGAGCTCGTGGCTAAGAAGAGGGTACCAAAACCATACAGGCACCCTTTGCTGGACAAGGAGATAAGGATGCAGAGGACAGCCTCGGAGGCGAGGATTATCTCCGAGGCTAAGAAGCACGGCGTGGCATGCCCGGCTATAATCCTCGTGGACTTGGAGGAAGCGACGATATACATGCAGAGGATACAAGGAACGGAAGCAAGGGACCTCATAGGGAACGTAAGCGGGGAAGCCCTGTCCCTGCTCGCGAGACGTTTGGGAACCATCGCTGCCATGCTTCACGGTGGAGGCATAGCCCACGGCGACCTAACGCTCTCGAACGTGATAGTCGACGAGCAGATGAACCCCTACCTCGTAGACTTCGGTCTGGCAACGTTCACGAGGGACGTAGAGGAGTTTGCCGTTGACGTGCACCTGCTCGACAGGTCCATCCAGAGCACCCACTACGAGTTAAGGGAGGATTTCATGCGCTATTTCTTCGAAGGCTACGGAGCGGTCCTTGACGACTTTTTGCAGAAAGTCCTCGAGAAGGTTAAGGAGATAGAATCGAGGGGAAGGTACGTCGAGAGGGGGATGAGAAGGCGGTGAGGCTAACGTTCGTGACCACGAACGCTGGGAAGGCGGCAGAGGTCAGGAGCTTGCTCATGGCTCTTGGGATAGAGATAGGCGTGCGCGCAATAAGGCTCACAGAGATACAGTCAGACTCCCTTGAGGAGATATCGGCGAGGTGCTGCGAGGAGGCCTACGAGATTTTGAGGGAGCCAGTCTTCGTCGAGGACTCTGGCCTATTCATCGAGCGTCTGAACGGCTTCCCTGGACCCTACTCCTCTTACGTCCAAAGGACGATAGGAAATGCCGGGATATTGAAGCTGATGGCCGGCGAGGAGAACAGGAGAGCGTACTTTCGCTCCTGCATAGCTTGCAAGCTATCAGACGGGCCTGTCAAGCTCTTCAGCGGTGTGTGCGTCGGAAGGATCTCTCACGAGCCGAGGGGTTCCGGTGGTTTTGGCTTCGACCCTTTGTTCATACCCGACGAGGGCGACGGGAGGACCTTCGCCGAGATGGACGTAAAGGAGAAGAGCGCGATATCGCACAGGGGTAAGGCCGTCAGGCTTTTCGCCGAATGGTTAAAGCTTGCGCGCTAGCCCCTCGATTATCGAGACCGTAGCTTTCACGGGGTCCAGCCCCTCGAGCATCCTCTTGAAGAAGAGGGCGCTCTTTAGGTAAGATTCGTCGCCGAGGACCTCCTTTAGAGCGCTGCCTAGCGTCTCCTCGCTCAGCCTTTCCTCGTCCAGCACTATGCCAGCACCGTGCCTCGCGATCGAATCCGCGTTCGACTTCTGCTCGCCGTGGGCCCTTATCGGTATGAGGATCATCGGCCTGCCGAACATCAGAGCCCTTCCGATGCTTCCGTGCCCTGAGCGTGATACGACGACGTCTGATGCCGCGTAGAGCTCGTCCGGGTCCTCGGCCCAGCCCATGAGGAGCACGTTCCCCTCCCTCTTTACTTCTGGCGATTTCGGCTCCGCTAGCGTAATCACGAAGAAGTACCCGTCCAGGCTCCTCGCGATCTTAGCCAACCTCTCGGCGAGCACGAGCCTCTCAAGCCTAGGCCCGCTGATGTGTGCAAAAACCAACGGCCTGTCCTCCGGTATCCCGTACCTCCTACGGACCTCTTCCATCGTTGGCAGGTCTCCTCTCGGCGCCTGTAGCAGCGGGCCGACGAACGTGCTCTTCGACCTTGCTACGTCGCTCATCGCAAGGTTCATCTTGGATATCGTGTACGGTGGCGGGAAATCCGGTACGACTATCCTGTCGGCCATCTCCCAAAACTTAGTAACGACCTGGGCACCGCTCTCGACAATCTCTACCAAGGCCTCGTACTTGTGATACTCTACGAGCACGTTGAACTGGTTGAGTATCAACGCTACCGGATACCCGAGGGCTTTTGCCGCTGCTATCGTCGAGACCCTCGTGTCGGATACGACGACGGACGGGTCGAAGCAGGATATGCTGGAAAATTCCCTCGCCGTCTGGAGCGAAACCTTGAGCGGAAGGTAAAGGTTCCGGAATATCGTCATCTTTATGCTGACCTTGCCGTCCGGAAGGACGCCGTATGATACTGGGTTGACCCTGTTTACCGGGATGCCTAGGGCCTCCAGGTACTCCATGCCCTCGCCGTAGCTGGATACGGCGACATCCCAGCCTCTCTCCATCAGGGCCCTCAGGACGAGGGAGCTCCTGGCAGCGTGTCCCATGCCTATTCCGCATACGCCGAAGTAAGCCCTCAAGCCCCACAACCCTTCAGCTCTTTCCTGACAACGTTCCCGCCTGGGCTCTCCTCGGCGAATATCTCTGCCGTGAACCTGTAGATATCGAACTTTCCAGTCAACCAGTAGGTAGCCGGTAAGCCAGCCTTCAGGCAAAGATGACAAAGGAACTCCTCCGCATCCCATCCGTACTCGACGGGTACCTGGGGAAGGAGCAACCCGGAACCCCGGTCGCTCTTTATCATCAAGCCGTCCCTTCCCACGATTATCTTGGATGGCAGCTCCTTAGGGTTCGTGAACTCTATCCTTTCAGGGACGCTCAAGACGCTTACCTCTACGACGACCCTGTCCATCTCCTTAAGCCTCAGCGGTGGAAAGCGTGGGTCCTCTGTCGCAGCGGCGATCGCGGCCTTCACGGTCGCCTCCGGTAGCCTCATCACCGGTAGGGGGAAGCCTATGCATCCCCTCAGCTCACCCTCTGGGTAAGTGTAGAGGGAAACGAAGACCCCAGTCTCCTTGCTGGGGATGCCGGCATCCTCTGCCGGAACGCGTACGCTGCCGGACCTCAAATATTCCTGGATAGCCGACCTCGCGAGCCTCACAAGCCTTACGCCCTCGTCTAAGCTCAGCATGCCCATCGGCAGAAAGTTGAAGAGCTTGCTATTATCCGTTTTATCATCCGTGAGCTGAAACCTCGCGCTTTAGTACTGGGTGGGCGAGCGTTTACGCGCTCGGCTAGGAGGCCGCACCCTTTAGGCGATGGGCCGTGACAGGTGTTAAAATTCTGTCCGGCAATGAACGTCCTGAGCATGCGGCCTGGAAGAGCCTAAGGCCGAAAAGGGAGTGCTCGGGCAGAGCTTACGTGGCACGCCTCGCGGGTAGCCCTGGAGCCATGAGGGAGCGAACGCTACCAAAGATGCTCTTCGGGGCTATGAAGGGGCTGCGTGGGGAATGCCGCTGCCTCGGCAGTCGGTATGTCAAGCCCTGCAGTCCCTAAGCTCCATGAGCCTCCTTTTTGCCTCAGATAGCTTCCTGCTTATGTCTATCCAGTGGCTCCCTATCCAGTACTCCTTGCCGCACTCTCCGCAGTACCAGCGGGATCCGCTACTCTGTAGTGGGGCGTTGCATAAGGGGCAGCGCGTCCTTCTCCCGTCAAACTCTAAGCTTATGCCGAACGTAAGGGCGATCTTCGCTAGAGCCTCCGGTACGTCTGGACTCGTCAAACCTAGAACCGGCATGCCATTTTTCTCAGCAAACCTAACAACCTCCCTATCGTTCGTTAGAATTATCCTGCCCTCCTTCCTTGCAACCTCGAGCATCTCCCTGTCGTCGCCCTTCCAGTACTCCGTGTCGTAGCCTAGGATCCTAAGCCAGGTTACGAGGCTACCCAGCATGGAGTCTACCAAGAACCTCTCTTCCCGGGTCAACTCCCCGACTCTTCTCCGCCCCTTCCCTCGAGCTCCATCCTGCAATCTTCGCACAGGTACTGGTCGTCGACCCTCAGGAGCATGTCCGACCACTCTCCGCAGGCATCGCAAAAACCTTCCGTGTAACCCTCGCCGCTAGCCTTCACGTTCCCCATCTTCATCTTCTCCCTGACTATCTCGAGTATCTCCGGCGTTACCTGTAAGATATCCGTCGTGCTGATTATCCCCACGAGTTTATCCCTGTGGACGACAGCAAGATGGTCGATCTTCAGCTTATTCATGCTCCTCAGAGCGTTGTCTATTAGGTCGTCCGGGTTTGCGACGTGTATGGGGGTACTCATTATATCCTTTGCCTTCACCTCGCTCGGCTTCAGGTTCTTGGCAACTACCTTGTACACCAAGTCCCTCTTCGTTATCATGCCTACTGGAAATCCCTTTTCCGTCACGACTATGCTTCCTACGTTGTAGCGTACCATCTTGTTCGCGACGTCCTCAGCGGATTCTTCGACATCGGCATCGATCACCGGGCTGCTCATTATGTCCTTTACCCTCAGCTCCTCAGCAAGCGACGCTGGCTTAACCATCCGATCCCACGGTGTTGGTGTTAAGCGTTAATATTAAATTTGCTGTTGCTTTGCGAGGGCTCCCTTGCCGTAAGGTAGCATCTGGGCTATCCGCGCCGCCAGGGAGCCCCTCTCCTCCTTGCTGGGCTCGTACCCCACCTGGCGGCAAAGCAAATCGACTATCTTAAGCGATAGGCTCCTAGCGGGCTCATCGCCCGGTTCCACTTCCGCGACAGCCTTAGACCTAGCGGCTACGGAGGATGGTGGGCCGTGGAGTACCTCGTACGCGCCGTCAACCTTACGGATGCCGAAGGCCACGGCCAGCCTCGTCTTAACGTAGTTTCTCCTACCCGTGACCATGAAAGAGCCCCTCGGGAGGAACTCTCCAGATGGTGCCGAGAAGGAAACCTGCTCTGGCCTGACGTAATAGACGTTGATGGACGACAGCCCCTCGCGCCATGCCCTGCTGTAGCTCGCGGCAAACTGGGCCGCCTCCTCTATCGAGCGCTCACCCGCCCTGGCTCCTCCCTTCAGGATGACGACGGGTGCGCCTGTTATCTCTGCATGAAAGACAAGGTCATCGGGCTGCAGGTACTTTTTGAGCAATGCGAGGTTGGAAGACGCATCCTTTCCGGCGACGGCCAGAAGGCCCTCGGACGTCTCGAACCACCTGAACTTCTCAAACCACCTCTTCCGCTCACGTACCTCGTGCCTAACCCTTTCGAGGGCCGACGCCCTCCTCGATTCGAGCTCGCCAGACATCCTGGAGATCTCTGATTCCAGATCTTTTATCTCCCCAGCTATTCTTTCCATCGCTTGCCTTAGCCTCTTCACCTCATCGAACATCCTGCTAACCTGTCTTGATACGGGCTCGCTTAGCGAGAGCTCCAACTCAGCCTCACCGAGAGATATGATGGCCATGCCCCTCGCCCTATCCACGCTTACGGTCCTTATGCCGTTCATGCGTTCGAGACGTCCTTCTTTGATGGCCTTCCTGATGCTCTCCGCCTCATGCATCCTCATGAAGAGCTTCTCTGCCGTGCTCTTGACACGCTCAACCCTTGCCTCCAACTCCTTCATCGCTCTCTTCTTGGATTCTAGCTTTTCCTGAAGCTCTCCTAACCTTTGCCTTAATTCTGCCGTAACCCTATCCTCGTATTCCTTTGCTAGGTATGCCTCGTATTCTGCTGCGATCGCCTCGTTGAACGAATCTACCGGATAGAAGGAGTAGCCTTCCCGCTCAAGGCTCTTCAGGACAAAAGGAACGGCCCTGACCTCGGAATCGCGCCTAGCAACGTGCGGCCTCGGCTCCTTGAATGCCAGAAGCACCTGCGTTATGGCATCCGCAACCTCCCTCCTCTTGCCCTCCTCAAGCTCATCCACGGGCGTCTGCTTGTCAACGTTCGCGAGCGCGACGACCTCCTCCGCGTACTTGCCGCCCAAGCCCAACTCGGATGCCAGCCAAGATACCAGCCTCTTCTTAGAGCTGGCACCCATCACGATTTTTTCCACACCATCATGCTCCATAAGCGAAAACCTAGGCGGGGGAGGCACGTACCGCTTCCCTACGGCTATCTCCCTGTCCTTCGTCCTAGTACCGAAGAGCGCGACGAGTATCCTGTCGGCCCCGTCCATAAGCACAAGGTTCCCCCTTGGCACGAGTTCCACTACCAGCTTTAAAGTACCGTCCCGCTCGAAGCTTAGGACAGCAATCCTTTCGCAGCCCATCTGCTCCAAGCTCCTTAGCCTGCTTCCGTTGAGAAACTTCCTGAGCCTCGACGCGAATTCCGTCGGCGTCTTCGGCTTTGGATAGGTGTGTGGGGTAAAGTAAATACACTTGCCGGCAGAAGCCCTAAGCTCGTAACCTCCCTCCCCGCCCCTGAGCCTGAGGACTATGCTGCCGTCCTCGAGCTGGTAAACGTTATCTACTATGCAGCCTGGGAGGGTCTGGGACATCTCCCTTAGCAAAACGGAAAGTTCAAGAGCCGATACTTCCATAAGACCCACCAGGGTTTGAGGCGATGACGCCCGAGGATAAGCTGTACTGGTCCAAGGTGCTCTTAGGGGTTTTCGTAGGGTTCCTCTCAGCCTTCTTAAGGCTGCACGAGCCTACCTCTATACTGGCCATAACCGTCGCCGTGTCTGTTTACGTGGTATCCAGCGTAGCATCATCATTCGTGTTCAAAATACCAGAAGGTAGCTTGAAAACCAAGAAGCCGTACATAACAGGCTTGGCATCGTACTTCCTCGTTTGGTTGGTCAGCTGGATACTCTTTCACAACATCCTCTCATGATGATTCCTTTTGCGAAAGCTTATGGGGTTGCGGAAGCTCTGGAAGCATGTTTAGGAAGTCGGACCATGCTCTGTAAAAGCTTGGGTTTATCGTAAATGGTGACTCAGCCATCTTCCTGAATTCCTCCGCCAGCTTCTTCCTCTGTTTCCTAAAATCCTGATTCGTCCATAGCTTGTACACAAAAGACTCGTAATCATCGTTCACGTATGCATAGTATATTCCGTAAAGCGCATCGTAGTACCCCTTTTCTTTTTCATCGCTCAGGCTCTTCTTAAGCCTCTCCAAAATTTTCTCCGCCTCAGAAATCTTGCCGCTGAAAAGCATGACGAAGAATTTCTTTACCGTCTTGTCGGGTTTGGACAAGCGCCTCACCTGGACTTGAGGTCATCCTCCTCAACGTCCTCCACACCGTTCTCCGTTATCTTGAACACTGCCTCGCCCTCTGGTAGGTAGGGGCTCGATACGAGCCTCGCTATCCTTATGTTCCTACCGACCGACTTACGAAGGAATACCCTCGTGTGGCTCGTGTGGCCGACTATGTGCCCGCCGACTGGCGAGACCGCAGCCGTAGAGAAGAACTCATCCGGCCTTGCCATGACCTGATTGGTTACAACAGCCGCGGCGTTGAAGGCCCTCGCAAGCCTTATCAGCTTATGAAGGTGCTTGTTCAGCTTCTGCTGCCTTTCTGCCAAAGTCTGCCTGCCGATGTACTCGCTCCTGAAGTGCGACGTCAGGGAGTCGATGATTATCAGCCTCACGTTGTTCTCCTTTATCACCTTATCAGATTTCTCGAGAAGGAGCATCTGGTGGTCGCTCGTATAAGCCTCGGCGTACACTATCCTCCTCGATACCTCGTCAAAGTCGAGCCCAAAGCGTTTCGCAATCTTCTCAATCCTCTCCGTCCTGAAGGTGTTTTCCGTATCTATGTAGAGCGCCGAACCGTTCAACCCGCCAGCTTCAGGGGGTAGCTGGACGCAAACGGCCAGCTGGTGGCATAGCTGTGACTTTCCGCTACCGAACTCGCCGTAGAACTCTGTTATGCTCTGCGTCTCGACACCACCGCCTATGAGCGCATCCAGCTGCTTGCAACCAGTCGTTATCCTTCCGACGTTCACCCTGAGCGATGCGAGGTCTTTTGCCGTCACCCAGGATATCTCTATCGCTTGCCTGGCCGCTGCTATTATCTCTGCCGCCTTTTTCTCCCCGATGCCAGCGGCAGCCAGCTCGGCTACCGTCGCGGTCGCCAGCGCCTCTACCGTGCTGTACCCTATCTCCCTGAGCTTCTCTGCCGTAACCTGGCCGACTGACGGTAAGTCCTCTATTTCGAGGAACGTCTTTTTCTCCCTAGCTTTTTCCTTCTGGGCCATGCCATACCAACATCCTTCGACGATGTATTTAAACGCTAGCAAAGGCTTGCCGTTTTCGAGCAGCTCTAACCGAGAAAGTTTAAGCACGGCATTAGCCTGTAGCCCTACATGGCATCAAAGGCCATCGTCCTGATATGCGATGGTATGCCGGACAGGAGGTGCTCGAGGCTTGGAGGGCTAACACCCCTCCAGGCGGCCAATCCGAAGTCCTTCGGCTGGGTTGCGTCAAAGGGCGAGTGCGGTCTGATGGACCCTATCTCTCCCGGTGTACCGCCAGGCAGCGACACCGCACATCTAGCCATACTGGGGTACGACCCCTACAAGCACTACACGGGCAGGGGCGCCTTCGAGGCGCTAGGTGCTGGCATAGAGCTCGGGCCGAACGACGTGGCCTTCAGGTGCAACTTCGCAACGGCAAGCGAGGATGGAACGATCGTGGACAGGAGGGCCGGGAGGATCCCCGACGAGGAAGCAGAGGTCCTGTCCAGAAGCTTGGACGGCATTAGGCTGAATAGGAACTCAGACGTCACCGTCCTGTTTAAGCACACGGTGGAGCATAGGGGCGTTCTAGTTCTCAGGTGCGATGGTTTGTCGAGGCTCGTTTCGGACGTCGACCCCCACAAGGTAGGCGTGAGGCTCTTGCCATCCAGACCCCTCGTGGACTCTCCTGCCGCAAAGAAGACCGCTGACGCTTTGAACGAGTTCGTCGAGGTATCGAGGAGGGTGCTCATGGACCATGAGATCAACAGGCGCAGGGCCTTGAGGGGTCAGCCTTTAGCCAACGTGGTCCTGCCTAGGGGTGCGGGAACGCTACCGAAGTTAGAGAAGGTTCCGGACAGGTTTGGCGTTAGGGCTGCTGCCGTAGCGGGCGGCGCGGTCTACAAGGGCCTGTTTAAAGCCGCAGGCTTTGAAGTCCTCGACGTGAAGGGTGCGACCGGCACGGTCGACACCGACTTGGAAGCTAAGATGAGGGCTGCAATAAGCGCAGTTAGTGCTTACGACATCGTGTTCGTGCACGTCAAGGCAACGGACGTCGTAAGCCATGACAAGAACCCGGCGAAGAAGGTCGAGGTAATATCCAGGATAGACTCGGCATTCTCGGCGGTGCTCTCGGAGGTCGACTTGGAAGATGCTTGCATAGCCGTAACGAGCGACCATACGACGCCGTCGGAGGTCGGGGAGCATACTGGAGACCCGGTCCCCTTAGCCGTGTATTCACCCGGTGCGAGATACGGCACTGTCGAAAGGTTCGACGAGATCTCCTGCGCGTTGGGTACGCTAGGTAGGATAAGGGGTGTTGAGTTCATGCCAACTATCATGAACTGCCTTGGCAGGGTTCCCATGTACGGCGAGTGAGTCGGCCATGTCAGCTCCTGTAAGGCTACCCGTAAAGGTTTGGGTGGAGGGTGTTGGCGATTACGAAGCCGAGTTGATAAAATTTTTTGCGCCGGCGACCGTGACGGAGCTAGCAAGGCTCCTTCCGATAGAGGGTATGGCCGGGCTTTGGGACTACGCAGTCTACGTAGAGACCCGCGTGGCGAGGGGTGCCGAGAAGCCGACGGACAACGTAGAGCCCGGCGACATCGTTTTCTGGCCTCCGGCCGGTGCAATAGGCTTCGTCTTCAAGAAGGCCAAGCCCTACGCCCAGACGGTAAAGGTCGGAAGGCTTTATGGAGACCCAGCGGCGCTCGCGAAGACTAGGGCTGGCGCCAGGGTTAGGATCCTAAAAAGGTAGGGGCTTTACTTCTTCTTTTTTTGCTTCGGCTTCGCCTCTGCGGGTCCGGGTGCTTTTGCTGCCTCCGGGGTTTTAGTAGGTTCGGCGGCTTGGACCGGTGCAAATATCCTTAACCTGTTATCGCCTACTATTGGCACGATTAGCCCTTTCGAGGCCAAGCTGTTCAGCAGGCTCTTCGCAACGGACAGCCTGATTCCGTACTTCTCGGACAGAAGGTATGGCGTCGCGTACTTCATGCTTCTGATGTAGTTGACGACGTCCCTTTCGTCCGGTAAGTCTATGCTGCCTGCGTACTTCTCTTGCACGGATTCCTTCTTCTCAGCCTTCTGCGACTGCTGTTTCATCTGCCTCTTCTCGGCTTGGGATAGCGTTGGCTTCTTTGGCCCTCCCAAGACGGCTTACCCTTTTTGTGAGGGCTCAGAGGTGCTATTAAGCGTTGTTTTTACGCGAGGGTAGGTTTATGCTTAAATACGGTCGCTCACAGATCAGATTTTGGGCCCGTGGCCTAGCAAGGATAGGGCGCCGGATGGGCTGCTCAAAAGCGGCTTGGGCGAACCTCCTAAGCCGGAAAATCCGGGGTTCGAGTCCCCGCGGGCCCGCTGCATTTTCCTTTCTTCGCCTAGACGTAAACGCGAAGGGGATGAGTTTTTCTTTTTAAGGCTTCTTGCCTCCGCTTGATTATGAGCCCGACGGCCTCCCTGAACCTGAGCACATCCGCCTTCCTCCCCTTAACGACTCTGCGCCGACCCTCGTAACGCTCTCCCTGCTCATGCACCATGACGGATATCCCCCAGGTCTTCCGGTAGAGGCCTTGCATACCCAATGAGTGAAGATCAGCATATGTCCGAAACGCTCTTCACCCTTATCCACGCCCCCCTCTACGTAGGCCAGCCTCTCAAGGACGCGGCCATGCATTCTCTGCAACGCTCCAAGTAAGGTCTTTTCTTCACAAGGTCAACGGGCCCCTTCAACCCATAAAGCTCCTTGGAACGGCCTCGTAATCCAGCGCTCTTTATTCTATCCTGATAGGGTTTGTAAGGTTTCTCATTTCCAAGGGCTGCAGCGGTCATCCTCCGAAGCCCTTCTGCAAAGTCTTGACCCATTGCTGCTAAAATGACCATGCAGTCATAAAGCCCTACATCCCGATCCGTGGTTCCGTCGTCCAGCTTCGGCCAAATCATGTACGCCGTTAGAAACAGTTTAGGAGGCTCGTGATTCTGTCGTAAAAAGCACGGACGATGCGGCGAAGCTTAGTTTGTGGGCCATATCCATGCAGATGGTTCGGCTGGAAGCTGTCCGTGAGAGGACGTATGGGGCGGTTCGAACCGAGATGGTCGGAGGCGATGCAGAGCGTTCCAGAAGGTGACAAGGCCTGTGGTGAGCAATGTCTACGACTTTAGACCAGAACCCAACTCTGGACGCTGTTTAAGTTTATACATCCTCCGGTATTCCCCTCGTATCCGACCCATCGCCTTACGGTGTATGAACCTCCGTAGCCAATAACTGAAGCTATAATCGACCTGCTCATGAGCTTGCCACACTCTTCTGGACATCTCCGTACGACAGCCCCGTCCACGCAGCTCCAGAACTCTACGATACGATTTCTTCCTCAAAGACGATGGTCCACGTCTCCGTGCTTATCTTATTTAACCACGCCAACTAAACTTCCGTTGCTCCTAGAAGAGCCCATCCTTACGAGGAGGGCAGCATCCAACGAAGGGGGACGGAAGAAGCCTAGCTATCCACAAATTTCATGAAACCATTGCCACGGTGCTCAAAAAATAGAGAGAGTTTGAGGTTCTAGCGCGGGGTTAATGGCTTTTCAACATGCGCAGTCGTTCTAAGCATCATCCTTGGCATGTACCTGGAGAGGGCGAGCATCGTTCCCCATGCTGCCAGCGTTACGACGGACATCGGTATGCCCACGGTAAGCATCTCGTGGATCATTACCGGTACGTCTGCTGGGTTTGCCATGGCCGTCAGGAAAGGTGGCCAAGGAACGACCTCCCCATGCCAGACGTGCTCTACGGCAAGCAGAATTACTCCGCCCCAAAGCAGCACGTTGAGGATCCAAAGCTTGATCTTCTCGGCTAGGCTCCGTGCGGTCTTCTGGATAAGCGAGGTCACGATCGCCAACGCCATCGGTACGAGGAAGCAGGCCATGATTGCACCTCTGTATTACTAAATTAAAAAACAGTAACACCTATATAAGGGTAACGTCAACGCAAAACGAGGCGGCATGTGGCTTGTAATATTGGCCATGGCAGCTGCCATCTCGACGGCTGTATGGTACTCCAAGGCTGAGAAGGACGTCTACATGCTCAAGCTGCTGAGCCTAATACTTTGGGGTGCGACCATAATGGTCTTCGTCGACCACGTCATGGGTTACCTGGCGGAGGGCGGAGAGTTCATCGAGATGTCTGCCGAGGCCACAGTCCTCGGCTTCGTCCTACTAACGACAGCGCTGGTAGTCTGGGAGATAGTCCTACTGATTAAGGATCCAAAGGCCGTACTTTACAAGAGAAAGTCTGAGTAAGCCATGCCCACCTTCAATATTTTTTGCTTAAAGTCGCGAGCGAAAATCCGCACGCTTTATGCATGAGAGAACCGAACATTTATATTTCCCCCTCCCCTCTGCTACTTCTGCGTAGGGCTGGAGCTGCCCGAGGTCAGCTGCTGAGACCGGACCTAAACGACCTGGCTGGCTGAGTGCATGAGGGGGTGGTTCCGGTCGCTGAAGCAGGAAGAGAGCTGGCTTAAGGCCTTGGGCAGCCGCGCACAAGCTCGTTTCAACGGTAGACGGCCGCGGTTGGCCGCGGTGACCACCCAGCGTGGACGCAAAGGTAGCGGTTAGCCTTCCGGCCTGTGGAGCCGGCTGCCTGGGTTCGAATCCCAGCCGCGGCCTTCCCTTTATTTTACGTCGAATTTCGATGGGCTTTTTAGCCCTATAAGAGAATAAGCTGGTCCTACATCCCTATGGAGCTTCTAAAAAAGCTTAGAAGCAAGGAGCTCAGCCTCTTATGGATTATTCAGTTTGCATAATCTCTAGTATTGCAGATGCTGGCTTTTACGCATTTTCTAACGTAGCAAAACGCTGTGCACCCGAACGCCATTAGAATTACAAACGCTCGGGAGCTACGGCATGGAAGCTTTAATATCCGCAATTCTCCATAAAATCTTGGCGATGATGAAAGAACGTCGCTGCTTAGCAAATAGGAGCGGGGTCTGAGCCAAGATTTTTAGATGAACGAGCCGGTTGCCAAACGGAAGAGTTTTTCGTAACCGACATATTCGGTCATCCAAAAGTACCCATGCATGCGATAACCATGCAAGAACGCAACGGAGTTGAAGTTTAGCATCTTTACGTGAGCAGATTCTGTCCAGGTTTTAAATGCGGGAACGAAAAATCTAAAACGTCACCCTAGTATACATCTGTTGCGAACATTGGCACCTGAACATCGTAGTGAAGCAAAGCCTATTGTTGCAGGTCAATGTCTTTTCAAGAGTCTGACGGAAACTTTACGTAATCTTTCGTGACGCGAGCCCCACACCGGACGATTTTCTCTCTAAGATTTTCAAGCTTTTCCTGTATTTCGAGGTTGTCCAGGATTACGGTGCCTTCCAGAAGCGCGGCCACGACGACGGAGTTTGTGTAGGCCAGACGCTCGAGATCCCCTTCGAGCACCTCGAAGACCGATGCGTTCAGCCTAGGCTCGAGCTTGGCTGGGCTGGCATCGATACACTCGTCTTCCTTAACGATCAGGATATCGTAGTCGCTGATGGCCGTCCGCTCACCCCTTACCGTCGAGCCGAATAATATGGCCGTAACCTTCAGGCTTGACAGCCTCTCAAGATACCTCTTCATAAAAACCTCATCGGACTCTCTCGGCAACTTCTTCCAACACCTTCTTAGCTATGCGTAGTGCCCTCTCAGCCTCGTCCCTACTATACTCCGAGAGCCGCGCGTTCGGGTATCTGGCCTGCAGATAACGGTCCTGAAGCCATCTTAGGTCTTCGAGGCTCGGAAGGCTTAACTGTTCGACCTCTGAGACCCTTTCCGCCAGCTCCGTCAGCGAGTGCGTTAGCTGTTGGATTCCAAGCTTGTGCAGTATGAGGCCTTTTAGGGCAAGCTCGGCCGCTTGCTGTGAATGGAAGCAAGCTGCTGAGTAAAAACCCTCCCTAGTGGCGCTTTCGGCTACCCTGAGGTTTTCATGAGCTTTTGTCAGCCAACGCTTGATATGCTCTTTGCTCATCGGAACACGTCATCCCTATATTATGCTGGCCTCTTCCCCAATAACTATCTATTCTGCGAACAGTCCCTGAAGACCAAAATTTTGGGCTGAGTTGCTAGGCCATATTTTAGCCCCTCGCATAATGCCATCTTAACTCCCACTTTTAAGTCTGGAACCAATAGTATATGGTCTTTTACCGCCTCTTCAAATGGTATCCGCCCGATCATGCCCTCAGGAGCTCATCAAACGTATTACTATTTAATAAAGAGCCGTTAGCCCTCTATGCAAAATATATAAGCAGGCAGTAACTACAACAATATGAGAAATTCCACGGCTCGACGGCGGTACCGCCCTCGAACGTATGGGGCGTGGAAGCCCTTCAGATGTAAGGGCGGCCTCCTAGCCGTGGGACAAGATGAGGACCTGAGCATCACGCTTGGGTCTAACCATGGGCTTCAGTCCCCGCAAATTCCTAGGAGTGCGGCCTACCTCCAGGCTTTGACTCCGGTTGATCCTGCCGGACCCCACTGCTATCGGGATGGGACTAAGCCATGCAAGTCTATGGCCGCGGCTTCTGCGGCCATGGCGCACGGCTCAGTAACACGTGGCCAACCTACCCCAAGGAGGAGGATAACCCCGGGAAACTGGGGCATAAACCTCCATAGGTGATGGGCTCTGGAAGGACCCGTCACCGAAATTGTGCCAGGAGGGTGCTCCTGGCACAGCCTTGGGATGGGGCTGCGGCCGATCAGGTAGTTGGTGGGGTAACGGCCCACCAAGCCTGTAACCGGTACGGGCCCTGAGAGGGGGAGCCCGGAGATGGACTCTGAGACAAGAGTCCAGGCCCTACGGGGCGCAGCAGGCGCGAAACCTTCGCAATGCGCGCAAGCGCGACGAGGCCATCCCGAGTGCCACCCTCGTGGTGGCTTTTGCCCAGTGTGAACAGCTGGGCGAATAAGCGGGGGGCAAGACGGGTGTCAGCCGCCGCGGTAATACCCGCTCCGCGAGTGGTGGGGACTTTTATTGGGCTTAAAGCGTCCGTAGCCGGCCCAGTGTGTTCTCCGTTAAATCCGGCGGCCTAACCGCCGGGCTGCGGAGAATACTGCTGGGCTTGGGGATGGGAGAGGCCGACGGTACTCCTAGGGTAGGGGTAAAATCCACTGATCCTAGGAGGACCACCAGTGGCGAAGGCGGTCGGCCAGAACATGCCCGACGGTGAGGGACGAAAGCTGGGGGAGCGAACGGGATTAGATACCCCGGTAGTCCCAGCCGTAAACGATGCGGGCTAGGTGTCGCGCCAGCTACGGGCTGGCGCGGTGCCGAAGGGAAACCATTAAGCCCGCCGCCTGGGGAGTACGGCCGCAAGGCTGAAACTTAAAGGAATTGGCGGGGGAGCACCACAAGGGGTGGACGTTGCGGCTTAATTGGAGTCAACGCCGGAAAGAGCCGCGCGTGCGGTTACAGGGCTCCCGGAGACCTTACCGGGGGCGACAGCAGGATGAAGGCCAGGTTGAAGGCCTTGCCGGACGAGCTGAGAGGAGGTGCATGGCCGTCGCCAGACCGCAAATTAGGTCATCGTTGCGGGGCGAATGCGTGCCGTGAGGTGTCCTGTTAATTCAGGCAACGGACGAGACCCGCGCCCTCAGTTGCCATCGGGCCGAAAGGCGCCGGGCACTCTGAGGGGACTGCCCCCGAAAGGGGGAGGAAGGAGCGGGCCACGGCAGGTCAGTATGCCCCGAATCCCCCGGGCCGCACGCGACGTTCAATGGTGGGGACAATGGGTTGCGACCCCGAAAGGGGGAGCCAATCCCTAAACCCCACCTCAGTTGGGATCGAGGGTTGCAACTCGCCCTCGTGAACGCGGAATCCCTAGTAACCGCCCGTTACCATCGGGCGGTGAATACGTCCCCGCTCCTTGCACACACTGCCCGTCGCTGCATCCGAGCTGGGTCTAAGCGAGGCCCGGTCTCGTTGGCCGGGTCGAGCTTAGGCTTGGCGAGGAGGCAGAAGTCGTAACAAGGTGGCCGCACGGGAACGTGCGGCCGGATCACCTCCTACCGTTAGGTGCTTCCCTTGCCTGGAGATGCTCCTAGGAAGCGGAAAGGACTGAAGCCCATGGTTCCCTAATCTTTATCAAGCTAAGCCTATGCGGATTCTGGAAGAGGTAATTTTTACAAAAATTTGGCAGAAGGCCCGCGCCCTTAGTAGTTAGCGTCGATGGCCTGAAACTTATTGCATGCGAACGGGCGGTTAACCCATACACCGTAGTCAACAGTTTCACTTGACGTCCAAAAGAGCCCTACGAAATGCCTCCGATGAACACGGAGGAGGATGAGGTTCAAGTGCTAGGCGCTGAACCCACGCTTAGCTCAGAACACGATTTTTCTAAGCCTAGACGATATCTGTTTCAAAAGGTCACGAACAAGCCTGTCGCAACTTTCTTTGCCGTTGAGCAGGACGTTCCAGTCCTTGAACATTCTCGAAAGCCTTACATCGAATTTTGGCTTTGAGCTGTGGGCTACCCTCACGAAACCCAACTCGCGCAATGGGCATTTTGGCGATGGGCACTCTATCCTGAAGCTTCCTTCCCCGATTCTTACTATGACGAGTGAGGAGGCGTCAACGTATGCGCCGCAGATGCAGCATAAGCTCTTTCCCGCCACCATCTTGCTAACTTATTAAAAAGACACGATATAAAAATCTGTAGGTAAGCTTCAGGCTAGGCTATGGGATAATCTTTATTATGCCTCTCGACATCCATCAACTGGTCGCGAATTGTCTACCTTAACCACGCTACCCTGGATTGAGAAGTACAGGCCTACGACGCTCGACGAGATAGTAAACCAGCAAGAGGTAATCTCGAGCCTGAAAAACATCCTCAAGACGAAGGCAGTTCCGCATATGCTGTTTACGGGACCGCCTGGTACAGGAAAGACAGCGACGGCGCACGCTTTCGCGAGGGACCTGTATGGGGATGGCTACATAAAGGATGGATTATTCGTAGAGATTAACGCATCGGATGAGCGTGGAATAGCAACCATTCGTGAAAAGGTAAAGATGTACGCTAGGTCAGTTCCTTTTGGTGAGGTGGGTTTCAGGATACTCCTCTTGGACGAGAGCGACCAGCTTACGGATGACGCCCAGCATGCCTTCAGGCGCGTTATGGAGCAGTTCTCTTCGACGTGTAGGTTCATACTCGTGGCCAACTACAGCAACAGGATAATCGAGCCGATACAGTCGAGGTGCGCGGTCTTCAGGTTCAAGCCTCTTATGAAAGCCGACGTGGCGTCCTATCTGAAGAAGATAGCGGATGCTGAAGGGATAGAGCTGGATAGCGAGGCGATCGATGCTATATACGACTTCGCGCAGGGAGACATGAGGAAATGCATAAACATACTACAGGCCGCCTCGACGCTCGGAAGGAAGGTGGACGAGAAGGCCGTCTACACTGTTGTAGGCTACGTGAGCAGGGGAGACGTTCGGAGGATATTGGAGTACGCGATGTCGGGCAAGTTCGTGGAGGCAAGGGATGCCCTCAGGTCTGTCTTGTACTTACAGGGCATATCCGGCAGGGACCTTGTAACGGCAATCTACAGGGAGATATTCGCCCTTAATATCCCAGAAGAGGCGAAGGTCGAGCTTCTGGATAGCTTGGGCGAGGTTGACTACAGGATAGCGGAGGGTGCCTCTGAAGAGGTGCAGATCATGAGCTTCCTCGCAAAGCTCGCGGCCAGGAGCCGTAGGTAGAAGTTGACGGTGCCCTGGGTAGAGAAGTATAGGCCGAAGAGGGTCTCGGAGGTAATCGGAAACAAGGAGGCAGTCCAGGCATTCCTTAGCTGGATGGATTCTTGGGAGAAGGGGAAGCCGCTAAAGAAGGCGGCGCTCCTTTACGGGCCTCCCGGCGTCGGTAAGACGTCGCTCGCCATCGCCTACGCCAAAGAAAAAGGATACGACTTGGTTGAGGTGAATGCTAGCGACTGGAGGACAGCCGAGAAGGTAAAGGCAATCGTAGGTTCTGCGTGCGAGTATGCGACGCTCGACGGCATGAGGAAGAGGATGATCCTGGTCGACGAGGTAGATGGCATAGCGGGTCAGGAGGATGCAGGTGGTATCCCTGCGATAAGGGATGCGATCGAGAAGACCAAGGTGCCCATCGTGTTGGTCGCAAACAATCCGTGGAGTCAAAGGTTAGCGACGATAAGGGATATGTGCGAAATGATAGAGTTCAAGCACATCCACAAGCAGCTCATAATGTCCCACCTGAGAAAGATATGCACGCTGGAAGGTTTAGAGTGCGGAGACGACGTCTTGAAAGCTGTAGCCGAAAGGTCGAACGGGGATTTGAGGTCCGCGATAAACGACCTTCAGGCTTTGGCAATGGCCGGACCGAGAATAGATGGCTCGACGCTGGTAGCGCTTGGCTACAGGGACAGGGTCAAGGAAATATTCTCTGCCCTGGTTCAGGTGTTCCAGTCGAAGACAGTCAAGGAAGCATGGGCATCTACCGAAAACCTCGAAATTGACCCGGACAGCTTCTTTAACTGGATACTGGACAACGCTCCGCAACAGCTTTCGGACCCAGCCGACCTTGAGCGGGCTATGGATTTCCTCGCCAGGGCCGACCTATACTTCGCCAGGATAAGGAGGATGCAGAGGTGGGGTCTACTAAGGTACGCCGTGCCCATCATGACCGGTGGCGTCGCGCTCTCCAGGAAGAAAACGCCTAAGGGGTTCGTCAAGTTTTCCTTTCCCCACAGGATTAGAACCCTCCAGGCTACGAAGCGCGAGAGGGAGTTGAGGGAGGGTGTGTTAGGCAAGATAGCCTCAAAGTGCCATATGTCATCCTACAAGGCGGGCACCGAGATGCTTCCTTTCTTGAGCTTCATCCTTAAGAACGATGGCCATGCCGCAAAAGAGCTTAAGAGGTTCTTCGAACTTTCAGACCCCGAGGAATCGTACCTAACCGGGAAGCCAGGAGAGGAAAAGGAGGCAAGCGTTAAGGCTACGAAACCTAAGAAAAGGCCTTCAGCTTAACGACGTTCTGGAATTTCCGCTTAAACGTCTAAGGACCAGAAAGCCGGACACGCTCGTACCGAACACCTTTCCCCGCTAACCCCGACGACCTTATGTTTGAGCCAAGTACGCTTTGCTATCCTCGAGGCGCCGCCTCGCCAATGCTCGCGAGAGCCTCCAACCCATCGACGGACGGTAAATTGCTCGTGCCTTTTCTCAAGGCTCTTTGCTCTCACCCTCCAGCAGCCTTACCAGCTCATGCTGGAGTATGGATACCGGTACCTCGGGCAGGGTTATGTAGGACCTACGCCCCCTAATGCCCTCGCTGGACACCTTTATCCTTATTATGCCCTGGTCCTCTAGCTTTTGGAGGTATTCCCAAAAGCGCGTGTAAGCCTTGGGCTGGACCCCGTACTCCTCGCATACGAGCCTATAGAGCTCGTTCAGCTCAGACGACGTTGTGTATGCCTTCTCGCCCAAGGCCAAAGCCCTCGTTATGGCCAAGAGTATGAGCTTCTCGTGGAGCGATAGGTAAGCCAAGCTCTCCTTCTTTATCGCGGGGTATATGCTGGCCGCTGCCTTCCTTACGTGCTCTGGCGTTACGACGCTGCTCTCGTCAGCCTCGGCATACTTCCCGCTCCTCCAGAGGGTCTCGATGGCATACCTGGCATCGCCCCTCTCGCTCGCCAGGTCCGCTATCAGCCTTATGGATTCCTCTAGGACGACGTTGTCGAAGAATGCCTCCGAGACCCTGTAGCTCAGTATGTTGTAGAGCTGCTCTGCATCGTACTCTGGAAGGTGTACGACGTTGTCGAGCATGCCGACCCTTACGCCGTTCTCCAGCATGCTCAGTATCTCCGGGTTTCTTACGATGAATATGAAAGAAAGCCTGGACATCCTGTCCTCCCTCTCCTCGCCTATCCTCGTTAGGAAGTAGAACGGGCTCGAGCCCTCCTCCTTTATCAGCACCTCCACGTCGTCGAGCGCCAGGATGACGTACAGGTCGTTCTCTACGATGTAGTCCAAGAGCCCATGCATCAGCTCCTCCGTCGAATACCCCCTAGAGGGTAGCGGTATCTTGAGGTGCTCGACGACCCTCTTGAGTATCGTGAAGAGCGTCCTGTTTACGCGACAGTTTATGTGAATGTACCTGAGGTTCATGCGCCTGGACTTTGCCTCTGCCTCCATTTGCCTGCCGAAGAGCTTCGCCATGGCCGTCTTTCCAGTACCAGCTGATCCGGATATTACGACCCTGACCGAGATAGCCTGCTTGCCCCTTAGGAGGCTGCTGAAGAAAGCGTTTAGGAGGCGGAGCTCGCCCTCTCTGTGCGGAAGGACCGGCGGGACGTACTCAAGCGAGAGCTTCGCCTCGTCCTTGAAAATCCTCATCCGTACCCTTTATCTTGGAATGGAGCGCTTGGAATTAAACTATACAGTTTCTTTGGGAACGGGCATGCTTATATAATATTCGGAGGGGCCAAGCGTATAGGTTAAAATCTCCCAAAAACTTTTTAGTATTCGGAGAAAGCCGCTTTGAGGGTTGCCGTCCTCTTCAGCGGCGGGAAGGATAGCACTTACGCCCTCTACAAGGCTATGCTAGAGGGCAACGCCGTAGAGTGCCTAGTTACCGTCATACCGCGCAACCCGGAGTCTTGGATGTTTCATAGGGTAAACATCGAGATGACGCGCCACCAAGCAGATGCCGTAGGCATCAAGCAGGTTATGGTGCCTAGCATGGGAATAAAGGAGGAAGAGGTCGAGGACCTGAAGGTTGCGCTGGAGGGTTTGAGGGGCATCGAGGGTTTGGTCTCGGGAACGGTCGCGAGCCGGTATCAGAGGAGCAGGATCGAGAGGCTGTGCAGCGAGCTCGGGCTAAGATGCATAATGCCGCTTTGGGGCATGGAGCCAGAGCGGTTGCTCCGCGAGCAGCACGCTTTAGGGTTCGAGACGATAGTTACCTCTGTCTCAGCGGATGGGCTAGACGAGAGCTGGCTTGGCAGAAAGCTGGACGGGGTAGCGATAGATGAGTTGTGCCGGCTGAGCGAGAGGTTCGGGATAAACGTTTGCTTCGAGGGAGGAGAGGCCGAGACCTTCGTACTCGACTGCCCCATCTTCAAGAAGAGCCTTAGGGTGAAGGGTGCTGTGAAAAAGTGGCTCGGGGACAGAGGGGTTTACGAGATACTCAGCCTGGAGTGCGTGAGCAAGAATTAGCCGATCATCTTGTTAGATACTTCCAAGAGAGGGTTATCCCGGCTGCGAACAGCACGGCCGCGAACACGCCCAGATATGCGAAATCCATAACGAGCACGGATACGTCGAGCGGCAGTATGGTTAGCTGTCTTATGGCATCCGTCAAGTAGCTCACGGGGTTCACGCTGGCTATGGCCCGCAACCACTCTGGCATCATGGACGTAGGGAAGAAGACGTTGCTCGCGAACATCAGCGGCATGTTTATCAGGTTCACGACAGCCATCTGCGTTTCATGACGCGTCGACCTCAACGCCAGGGCCAAGAACAGCGAAGAGAGGCCCACCGAGAGGAGGAAGATGGCAGCATAGACGCCAAAGAGGTTTAGCGGGTTGAAAGTTGGGCTGACCTTCAGGCCGAAGGCTACTGCGAGCGCCAGGATTATCGTGGCCTGGAACATGGACCTCAGGGCAGCGTTTAGGACTTTCGAAAAGATTATCGCGCCCCTCGAAACTGGCGTGCTGAGGACTTTGTCCAAAAAGCCTAACCGCCTGTCCCATACCATCGACATTCCGCTGAACATCGTCGTGAACATGACTATCATTGAAATCATACCTACGGACATGTAGCTGAAGTAGTCCGTAACGCCGAAAACGTTTTGCATAACGCTGGCTCCTATGCTGTTGAACGCATCCATGAGCTTCTGCTTTATCACCCAGCCCGGGATGGTTATGCCGTACTCGGGTATGCTTATGTCAGGTACGTTTACGTTGCTCAGGCTGCTTGCCGAGAAGATCGCGTTTATGTTCATTGCCTTTCCAAGAAGCCCCATCCATATTATCGGCTGGAGTATCGCCATGAGAAGGATTATGGGCTCCTTCGCCCACTTCTTCAGCTCGCGGCCGGTTAAGGCCAAGAGGCCGCGAAGCGCGCTCGGACGGTACTCGCTCACTTTGACCTAGCCCTCCTTAGGGTCATCCTGTGCGCTACGAAAGCCTCCCTAGATTCTTCGGCATCCCGCATAGATTTCCCAGTGTACTCCAGATAAACATCGTTCAGCGTGGGCTCTGTGAGCGAGAGCCTCGTCACCGTGTAGCCCTTTCTCCTTAGGGTCTCGATTATGATAGGCGCCGTTACCTCTCCAGACTCCGCCTTAATCCTGTAGGACCCGCCCTCCCTCCTTACATCCTTAACGTTATCCACGCTCCGGATGAGCTCGCTGACGTCTACATCTTCTTTGATGCTTATCGTTATTATGTCACCGCCAAGGCCTTCCTTCAGCTCCTTCGGAGAACCGATGGCGATTATCCTGCCGTGGTCTATTATGGCTATCCTGTCGCACAGCGCATCGGCCTCCTCCAAGTAGTGGGTCGTCATGAAAAGCGTCATGCCATACTCTCTCTTAAGCCTCTTGATGTAATCCCATATCGCCGCCCTCGTCTGTACGTCCAGGCCTAAGGTCGGCTCGTCCAAGAATAGCACCTTGGGCGTGTTGATCAGGCCGCATGCAAGCTCGAGCCTTCTGCGCATGCCGCCAGAGTACGTCTCGACCCTTTTGTCCTTAAACCGCGTCAACTCCACGAGCTCCAAAAGCTCCAGGGCCCTCTTCTTAGAAACCTCCCTTGGTATACCGTAAAGGTCGGCGCACAGAATTATGTTCTCGTAACCTGTTAGGTCCTCGTCTGCCGTGTACTCTTGTGGCACGACGCCTATGACCTTCCTGACCATGCTGGCCTGCTTGACGACGTCGTAGCCGAGCACCGATGCCCTGCCCTCCGTTGGCTTCAGAACGGTTATCAGCATGTTCACCGTCGTCGTTTTACCCGCACCGTTAGGTCCGAGAAAGCCGAAGACCTCGCCTTCTTTTACGCTGAAGCTAACGTGGTCTACCGCCACGAAGCCCTTGTTGAAGACCTTCGTCAAACCCTCGACCTCTATGACGTCTTTTCCCATGCTCACGAAGCCCCCCTCAGCCTCTTCTCCATCTCCTCCAGCTTCTCTGCGGCCTCTCTAAGAACGTTGAGCGCCTCCTTCAGGACAGGCTCTGAGAAGTTCTCCTCCAGGCTCATGCCAAGGTTGAAGAGGGCCCTGAAAAACCTCCTGAAAGTCCCGTGGACCTCCTCGGTATCTTCTAAGGGTATGCGGAGCCTCGGGCCGCAGAAGGGTGGTATGGGGTAGATCCTTTCCATCCCGAAATGGGCCCTCAGCTTTCTTTGCTCCTCCAAAAGATCCTTGCCCTTGGCGGTGAGCGTATAACGCTTTACCCCGCTTTCTTGCGCAGGCACCTCTTCGATGTACCCGTTGTCCTGGAGCCATGCGAGCAGCGGATAGACGGAGCCTGGACTCGGCCTCCAGCAACCGTGTGTCATCCTATCGATTTCGCTCATTATCTCCGAGCCGGAGAGGGGTCTTTCATTCAAAAGCTCTAGGACGAAGTAGCGTAGGAAGCCCTTCGGAACGGCAGCCATATGCCTCATCCAATGCTTTATGTGTGGAAGGTGTAAGGGATAATCGAACATGATATCACCACCGATATCAAATTCGACAAAATAGCCCTATTTAAACCTATATACGGAAAGGCAAAAATGGTTACTTCACGCTGACCAGCATGTGCCTTCCCATGATCGTCCAGTATTCGACGGTAACGCCTGGCTCTATCTTCTTCCTTAGGGACTCGTCCTGCGGTAGCGGCACCTCGACTATCTGAAGGCTCTCGGAATCCATGATGCTGACGACGTCGCCTATCGAAACGACCTGGCCGGACCTCTTCTCCACTATGGGGACGTCAACTTTGCTGTCCGCCGGCCCGACCATGCTCCTCTTGACGCCGTCGAATATCCCTATGGCGACCAGCCTAACCTTTGCCGAGCCGTGCTTTCCAGGCTTGCTCTTCTCCAGCTCGACTATCCTACATGGCTCGCCATCTATGATGACGTTGTGCCCGACCTTCAAAGAGCCCATGTCCGTCGGCTTGCTCATGCTCTCCCCTGCATCAGCACCAAGAAGGTGGTTATATACGTTGCGTGCCTTTGTCTGATAGCTAGAACCTCATAACCATCCATTCACCTCTGCCTCAAAGGTTTCATGAGGTGGCTTTCAGGGGCAACGGGCTCCCCTCATCCTGAGCACGTTCAGGCACGCTGTTACATCTTTATCTTTCTCGTATCCGCATCTGCAACTTACTATAAACAAGCTTTCTGAACCTGGCACAGCTCGCTTTGCTCCTAAAGCTTTCTCGGTGCAGAAGTTGACATGTCCCTGAAGTCCTCTAGGAGCTTCCTAGCTTCACCATTCGCATAGCGACTGAACGGGATATTGGTGACGCTTCTACAATAGAGCATACTCTGAACTTTTATGAGGGGTTAACTCTTCAGGAGCTGCTGTCAAACTCTCCAGTTAGGCTACGATCCTTCATAAAGCTTCCTCGCGGCATCTTCCAATCCAAGCTTCATAAGCTTCTCACGGGTCGGCCTGCCAGATTCGTCCCAACCCCTGACAGCGTAGTAAGCCCTCAGCATCTCTAGGAACTTATTCCTGTCCAGCTTTGCGCCCCTAGTATGCCCCTCCGGGATAGGGTCGGAGAAGTCCCTCTCTGGCAACATGTCGTCCTTCATGCTGATGCCCTTGCGGATAACCGCAATGACCCTCGTCAAATTCCAGACCCTTTCGGACCTGAATAGGAGGTCCTCGAGGCTGAACTCCCTTCCTGTTACGGCGGAGTAGGCCTCTGCGTAAACGTTAGGGTCTACGCCGAGCTCCACCCAGTAGAACCTACAGACGCCAAGCATGTCGAAAAGAGGCCTTATATGCTGGAGGTAAACGACCTTCCTAACCTTATCCTCCGTGTACTTATCCCTACCGACCTCAAGGTCGTAGGTTATCGCCCAAGACCTGTTGTGGTGTGCTCCGATGTCGCACGTTGCGTAGCTAAGGGCCATGGCCGTCGCGGCCCTATGGTCGTAAGCGCTGATCTCCAGACCCTTCACGTGCATCGCGAAAGCCTCAGAGCCCTTGCCTATGCGTTCGGCCAAGACCTTTACGCCCTCAGCCATCAGCCCGCCGAAGCCCTCCCTCATTGCGGTCATGCTTATCATCTTGCAGACGGCATCGACGTCGCCCCACTTTGGTACGAGGCCTATCTCCTTTTCCGTGATAAGCCCCCTTTGGTAACACTCCATTATGAACGCGAGAACGGAACCCATGCTGATCGTGTCCAGACCGTAGTAATCGCATAGGTAGTTTGCCCTCGCAACCTCTTCGATGCTCTTCAGCCCGATGTTCGACCCCATCATGGCCGCCGTCTCGTACTCTACGCCGATTTCGCCCTCCCCGTTCAGCCTGAACCGGACCACGTGCTCGCAAGGAATTATGCAGTTGGAACAAGCCCTCGAATACACCCTCAACCTCTCCATGGCGTTTCCGCCTATGTTCTCTGCATGCTCGAAAACCGTTTTTTGGAAATTGTAGGTCGGGAGGCACTCCGCCCTGTTCGACCATTCGACCGTGCCTATCGTTCCATACCTTCTCCAAGCCTCGTAGCTTGGGCTCTCCCTCACCATCCTCTGGAGCTTCCTCGAGGCCTCCCTCAGCCTCTCCTCGTCCGCGACCTTAACCTCTTTGTCACCCATCGCAACTATCGCCTTCAGCCTCTTCGAACCCATGACAGCGCCCATCCCGGTCCTTCCAGCTTGAGCGTGCCGCATGCCTTTCCTTGACCAGTCCACGTTGACGCAAGCGAACTTAACGAGCCTCTCGCCTGCTATGCCAATCGATGCTACGGAGCAATCTCCATACTCGCCAACCAGCCTCGCATCGACCTCCTGCGAGCTGAGACCCCAGAGCCCCTCAGCCTCATGAACCTCCACCTTGCCGTCGGCCACGAGCAGGTAAGCGGGTCGTGGCGAGGCCCCCCTGATCACCAGCGCGTCAATCCCGGCCTTCCTCATCCTGTAACCGAAGAAGCCGCCCACGTTGCTGTCGCCGTATATTCCTGTCTGCGGGCTTATGGCTGCGAAGGTTGCCTTCCCGCCGCTCTGGAACGGTACCGCCGTCAGCGGTCCGGTTGCGACGACCAGCACGTTGGAAGGGTGGAGCCCGTCTACTATGCTGTCGAGCTCCTTGAACAAAATGTATGAGGCCCATCCGCGACCGCCTATGAAACCGTACGCGAGCTCCTCGTCAACATCCCTTACGTCTACCTTCCAAGCGTTCAGGTCCACGTAGGAAATCCTGTTATATCCTAGCATGCTTTTTAAAGCAAGGCCTTACTTTAATAAAAATTTTGTAACCTTTACGCCTTAACGTATTTATTTAGGCTGGGTTTTGATTAGTTTCGGAGCGGGGTAGGGTAGCCAGGATAACCCGCCGGGCTCATAACCCGGAGATCGATGGTTCAAATCCATCCCCCGCTACATCAAAATTTTACACCAACGATGCCTCCTCTGGGTTTTCGATTAGCGTAGCCGTCCCGTTTTCTACGATGACCGCCCTGTCCATCAGCTTCAGGGCGAGAAGCCTATCGTGCGTCGCGACGGCAATGCATGTACCCCTCTCGGCCAGCCCCACGATCAGCTCCATGAATTCCTCCCGACCGCTCTTGTCCAGGTTTGCCGTGGGCTCGTCGAGGAGCAGGCTCTTCGGCCTGACAGCCAAGGCCCTGGCTAAGGCTACCCTCTGTTGCTGTCCGATAGATAGGGCTTGAGCCTTCTCGCGTGCTAGGCTTTTTATGCCGAGGGCCTCGAGGGCCTCATCGACCCTAGCGGCTACATCCTCGGAAGATAGGTTCCTGACCCTAAGACCGTAAGCTACGTTGTCAGCTACGCTACCCCTCAGCATGATGGGCTTCTCGTGCACGTAGACGACCTTCCGTCTAAAAGCAACCTTGGCCGCATCGGGCATCGACCAAAAGCTAACGCCATCTATCAGTACCTCGCCAGCTCTCGGCCTGTATAGTAAGGCGGCCAGCTTTAACAACGTCGTCTTACCCGAACCGTTAGGGCCTATTACTGCGGTTACGCCAGGACCAAAAACGAGGCTCGCGTTTTTTATAGCGTCCTCGCAGCTCCTTGGGTATGCGAAGGAGACGCGTTTCAGCTCGATCATCCGGCCTTTCCCACCTTCCTGACGATCGCTGTTATACCGAACACGACGACGAGCAGAACGCCCCCGAGAGTCAGGGCAAGCTCGAACTCACCCCTCGAGACCTCCAAGGCTATTGCCGTCGTCATGACGCGCGTGAAGCCCTTGATGTTGCCTCCGAGCATCAGGGCTACGCCGAGCTCGCCTATTGCCCTGTTGAAGCCTAATAGGACCGCCGTCAAGAGCCTCGGAAGCGACTCGGCCACCATCGTGGCGGAGGCCTGCCTCTCCGTTGCGCCCATCGACAGGGCCATCTCCCAAACCTCGGCCCTCTTCTCGCGGAGAACGGAGGCGCTGAGCGAAACTATGAGGGGGGTTATCAGGATTGCCTCGCCGGCGACGATGGATGCGGGCGTGTAGAGTAGGCCGAAGAAGCCAAGAGGGCCAGAGCGGGAGAGCAGGAGGTAGAGGATAAGGCCTATCAGGACGGTCGGAACGCCGACGAGCGTGTTCGAAACGTCGAGCAGCACCCTCCTGAACGCTGACTCTTTTTCAGCCAAGAACATGGCTGTCGGTATGCTCCAGGATGCTGCTAAAACAGTAGCCGTGCCCGATACTAGCAGCGACCTAGCGACTACCTCTGATACCTCCTGCCACATGGCCGTAATCCCGCCGAAGAATCCGAGCTAAGCTTTCGCATACGCCCCTGATAATGTGCAGCTCATCCGATCCTTGCCATAGCCTCCCAAGCGCTCTTAAGCTCTCCGGCAGGGTCGCCGTTGGCAGCCCTGAAGAGAGGCTCACCTAACTCTTCCACGCCGTAGCTCTCGATTATTTTTTGGCCATCCTCGGAAAGTACGAATTCCGTGAAGGCATCTGCCAGCTTCTCGTTCACGCCAGGAACCTTTTCCGGGTTAACCGTATATATTGAGTAGACGTTGATCAACACCTCTCCCTTCTCGACTAGGGGCTCGAGCGCATCCAAACGTTTTCTGAACTTAAGGTACGTCCCAACGTCGCTGAGGGTATATGCTTTCTTTTCGTTCGCCACCATAAGGGTCTGCGCCATATCAGCTCCCGCCTCCACGTACCACGGCCTGCCGGAAGGGTCAACGCCAGCCAAAGACCAGAGAATAAGCTCCCTTGCATTCGTCCCAGAATTGTCGGCCCTGGACACGAATAGCGCCCTACCGCTCTCACACGCCTTGTAGATGGCGGCCATGGCATTAACGGGGTCCATGCCCGATATACCGGCAGGGTCGTCATGGGGTCCGAGTATGATGAAGTAGTTGTAGGCGAATATCTTACCAGGTTTCAGCGTACCATCGCTAAGGTATTTTTTCTCGAGGTTTGGCGCGTGCGATAATACGACGTCCGCGTCGCCTTGCGCGGCTCTTCGCAGGGCCTCGCCGCTACCGACAGCGATGAGCTGGATCGAAACCCTCGGATATTTTTGCCTGAAGCCTTCAGCCAGCTTTTCGAGTAGACCGGTATTGTATAGGCTCGTGGTCGTCGTGACCCGGAGCGTGCCCCCATAGTACCCTGCTTGGTAATGGTAAATTAAAAGGAGCGAGGAAAAGGCGACCGTGAGCATGAGAGCTATGGCTAGCCATACCATTCTCACGATCATCACCGTTATTCTTTTTGAGATAACGGTTGTTTTTAAATGTTTTTATAAAAAAGATAACGGTTATACAGTGACTTTGAAGGGAACGCGCCTTCAGGACCTGAGGGTTAGGGCCGAGGTGCTTTTAGAGTGGAGGGGGGAGCCGGTCCTTGACTCGAAGCTCGCAAGGGTTTTGCGCGAGGTAGGCCAGAAGGGCTCGCTGCTTAGGGCATGCAGGGTCGCTGGCGTACCCTATGCGAGAACCTGGGAGAAGCTGGCGAGGCTTGAGGAGATATTCGGCGAGAAGCTGATAGAGGCTAGGCGCGGTGGCCCAGGAGGAGGCGGTGCTAGGCTCACGAAGCTCGGCAAAGAGCTCCTTAGTATTTACTTTGAGGCCGAGGCGAGGCTTGGGTACCAGCTCGGTCCTTCCTCTAACGTGAGGGCTACGAAGGGCATGCCCGAGCTGGCCGTGATGGGGAGCAACGACCCGGCGCTAGAGGTGCTTGTTGGGATCCTAAAGGAGAGGAAGCCTGGCCTGGACGTCGAGGTCTCCTGGCTGGGCTCTGCTGGCGGCTTAGCCGCGCTCATGATGGGTGATGCCCATATAGCCGGGGTCCACCTGCTGGATCCTACGACGGGCGAGTACAACGTACCGTTCCTAAGCCGGTACTGGCTAGAGGGCAGGGCGGTCATCGTCAGGGGCTATCAGCGAGAGCTTGGCCTAGCCTTCAGGTCCGACACAAGGGTAAAAGGTATCTCCGACCTTCTGGACAGAAGGCTAAGGCTCGTGAACAGAAACCCGGGCTCTGGCACGAGGGCCCTGCTGGACCACCTGCTCAGGCAGGCAGCCCTCGACAGGGGCATAAACCCGGCAGAGGTTCCGAGGCTCGTTAAAAACTACGAAAAGGAAGTCAGGACGCATGCGGAGGTCGCGAGGGAGGTGGCGACGAGGGCTGCCGACGTCGGCATAACCCTTAGGTATGCGGCCGAGCTCTACGGCCTTCAGTTCGTTAGGCTCGTCTGGGAATGGTACGACCTAGCCGTCCTAAAGGAGGCAATGAGGAGGGAAAACGTAAGGGAGCTTCTTGCCCTTCTAACGTCCGAGGAGTTTATGCAGGTTATAAAAAGGATGAGAGGGTACAGGGTAACGAGCGAAACCGGTAAGATAGTTAGCGATTAAACGCCGTAATCAGCAGCTTATAAGTTTCGAAATTTGACGCCCAAAAGCTGCTCCAGATATGAGTGCTGCAGTAAAGACCCGAAATGAGCAGAGCCCGATGGACCCGGAGGAGGATGGAGCTCAAGGGCTAAGCGCGGATACGTATCCAAGCTTGGCCCAGAACCCCTTGCCAAACTGTTGAGAAGGCCCGCGCCTTAGGTTCGGATGGGTGCCGAAAACTGAAAAAAAGCAGGAGGACGTCCTGAGCCCGAATAGGAAAGGGGTTGGCAAGCAGGCCTGCGGCACGTCCCGGATTAGGGTTGGTTTGAAGTGCCAGGAAGCCGGCAGAGCACCACAGGCTCCAGCCATGTGGATATCAATTTTCTTCCTTACGCTTCATGCGCGAGATCACCCTAAGGATGTCACCACGCTTTAAGGTTCTGGTCGGCCTCTCTGGCAACAAACCTTCAGGCCTGTAGAGCAGGACGAGGATGAGCGCAAGCCCGAGCAGCATGTACTCGAGCCAGACGACGTCGAAGGGCACTATGGCCTCGAAATAACTCTTGTAGAACGTTATGAGCCTCCGGAGCGTCACGAATATGCCGGCTCCCACGACGGCTCCGAGGTTGTTGCCGGCCCCTCCGACGAGCACCATGACCCAAGGCCAGAACGTATGCGTGACCCTGTTGAAGTCACGGGCCGACACGCTAGCCGTGAGGAAAGAGTAGAGCGCTCCGCTGACTGCGGCTATCGCGCAGCCCACGATGAGCGTCTTGACCCTCAGCCTATCGACGTCTTTCCCGTAGACCCTGGCCGAGAGCTCCTCGTCCCTTACCGCCTTAAGGGTCCTACCGAGGGGGGACTTGCTAACGAGCTCTAAGTAGACGAACATCGCCGCCGTTACCCCAAGTATCGTAAGGGCCACGGAAAGCGACCTGTACTCCCCGCCTACCCACCTGAACGGGTCTGGTATCCGGACGCCGAGGCTTCCCCCGATGAGCGGCTCCCAGTTATCCCCTATGACCCTCAGCACCTCGGCCATTGCCAGAAGCGTCATGGCAAGGTAATCGCCCCTAAGCCTTATCCCGGGATAGGATGCGATGTATCCCAGAGCAGCTCCGGCCAAGGCGGCCCCTGCCAGCGATGCCAAGAGGTAGAGGGTTGAGATTATCGGGTTGGATGCCAGGGCTTGGTTAACCAGGGAGACGACCTCGAGGTTGTTTCTGAAGAAGTCAAGGCTCGTGGGCACGTCTAGCATGTACGCGATAACCCTGCCAGGAACTGCTCCGACGAAGAAGGCACCGCCGGCGACGGCGAGCATCTTGCCAAAGTTCGGTATCCCCGCATACCCGAACTCAAGGTTCAGGCTCATGGATATTATAGCGAACAGGCCGAAGAGCGTCAGCAAATCTATGAGGAACGTGATGGGAAGAGGGATAGGCATCCTAGCCCACCCTTCTCACGAACCTCTTCCAATCTACGCCGGCCAAACCCTTAGGAGCGAAGATTAGCGTCAGCATCATTATGATTAGAGGTATCACGGGGCGGTAAGGAACGACCCATGGCCCAAGAGCCATCGAGAGGTAGCCTGTTCCCAGCACCTCGGCAAAACCTATCACTGCGCCTCCGAGAAAGGCCCCGTATATGTTGCTCAAGCCTCCTAGGATGCTTGCGGCGAATATGCTGATCAGCAACCTTACCCCTATGTCCGGGTTACATGTCATGTAGAGCGGCATGAGGACGCCGACGACACCAGCCAGACCCCCTGAGATGAACCAGGAGGTTGCGTACGCTAGGTTGATGTTTATCCCGACGACCTCTGCTAAAGATGGGTTCTCTATCGCAGCCCTCATCGCAACGCCGAACTTCGTCCTGTTTAGGAAGATGTAGAGCGAGGTTATCATGGCGAACGCAAGGAAAGGTGCTACGACAAACAGTCCAGGCTGACCAAGGAGCTCTACGTCAAAGTCCCTCAGCTGGAAGAGCCTCGTGATAAGCTTGTGGACCCTGTTAAGATAGTCGGCGGATATGTTGATCAAAGATAATAGGATCATGTCGTAAGCTATCGTCGCGATCATTAGGATCACGTAATTGGCACCCCTGTCAGTTAAAGGTTTCAGCACGGCCAAGTAAAGCACCAGAGCAGCAACCCCTCCTATCAGGAATGCTGGGATCATGCCAAGGTACGGGCTAACGTTGAGTAGGCGGACTAAGGCGAGACCTGCGTACACGTTCAGTGTAGCGAAGTCTCCATGGGCGAAGTTTGGGACTTTCGTCGTCATGTACGTCAGGGTCAACCCCGCGCTAAGCATCATCAGCAGCGAGCTGAAGATCACGGCATCCCTTAGGAGAAGAAGGCTCAACCCTATCCTTCCCTGCCGAAGCATCCAATCTAACGGGCCGGTTAATAACTTTAGCCAAAGCTTTATAAACTAGATGGTGACTTTAACATGTTCAAGCAGGTTGATAAAGATGATGGAAAAAGGCATAACAAAAGCCGTAGCGATAGCCGTCGCCATAGTAACGCTGCTGGTCGGTATAGGTATAGGAGTCGTCGTAACGCCATATGTGGCTAGAGTTGCCCCTGCCGCTCCCGCGGTCGGCCTAAGCGGCGAAGTTCCCATAGGCGCCCTCCTGCCGCTGAGCGGGCCCTTGAGTGCTTTTGGCGAGAACGATAAGGTGTCTATACAAACGGCCGTGGACGAGGCTAACGCTTTCCTAGCAAAGGTAGGAGCCAACTGGAGGCTGAAGCTTTACGTCGAGGATACAGAAACAAAGCCAGAGGTTGCTCTGGAGAAGCTGATGAGTTTGCACGCTAAGGGCATCAAGGTCGTCATAGGACCCATGGGTAGCGGTGAGGTAATGAAGGTAAAGGAGTACGCGGACGCGAACAAAATACTTATCATATCCCAATCCTCGACATCGCCTGCGCTATCGATAAAGGGCGACTACATCTATAGGTTCTGCCCTAACGACCTTTACCAAGGGCCGATAGGTCCTAGGTTTGCCAAGATGCTCGGAGTAACGCATATGTTTATAGTCTATCTAGCGAACCCGTGGGGTGACGGGCTGGCTGAGGTCGCGGAGAAGACCGCGAAAGAGCTTGGAATAACTGTTTCCGGCAAATTCAGGATAGCCGAGGCCGCTACGGACTACTCGGCCGAGGTCGCCAGCTTAAACTCCGAGGTCAGCAAGCTTGTCGAGCAGGGCGTACCGCCCGAGAAGATAATGGTCCTTTTGATAACGTACGGGGAGGCCACGACCTTCATGCTGTCTGCAAGGGAATACGACGTGCTATGGAAGGTGAAGTGGTTCGGTAGCGATGGAACGGCATACGAGGGCTCCCTTATAAAGGAGGCGAAGACTGCGGAGTTCTCGAGCAGCGTCAGGTTTGTCAGCCCGATATTTGCCCCCACGAAGACGCCAAAATACCAGGAGCTTCTGGAAAAGATCAGCAAGGCCGTTGGCAGACCTCCTGAGCCTTACGCCTACAACACCTACGACGCTGTTTGGGTTATCACGCTCGCTCTCCTCGCCACAAACAAATACGACGTAGATGCCATAATCTCAGCAATGCCCCAGATACTGGCGCACTATTATGGCGCCAGCGGTTACATCATGCTTGACGAGACTGGCGACAGGATTGGAGCCGACTACGAATTAACGGAGATAGTCAAGACAGCGCCCGGAACGTACGAGTGGAAAGTTACGGGGATCTATCACGGAGCAACGGCCGAAATCGTCTGGAAGTAGCATGAAAAGGATTTAAACTCCCCATTTTTATGCTATGCAGTATAGTAGATGCCAGATAGCATGCTGAAGGTCAGGGACGTAACGAAGAGCTTCGGAGGCCTCGTAGCCCTAGCCGGGGTTAGCATGGACGTCCAGAGGAACACCTTAACGATTCTAATAGGGCCCAACGGAAGCGGCAAGACTACGCTCATCAACCTGGTGACTGGAGTATACAAGCCTGATCGTGGAAAGATACTCTTCGACGGCACGGACATAACAGGTCTCCCACCCCATGAGATATTTAGGCTCGGAGTAGCTAGGACCTTCCAGATACCTCAACCATTCAGGAAGCTAACTGTCCTGGAGAACATGCTTGTCGTGTATCCAGGCAACCCCGGAGAAGGCTTCCTCTCAGCCTTGAGGAGGAGCGGGTGGAGGAGGTTCGAGGAGGAGGCCGTAGAGAGGGCTTTCGAGCTCCTCGAATTCCTTAAGCTGGATCACCTATGGAACCAGGAGGCAGAGAAGCTGAGCGGGGGCCAGATGAAGCTTTTGGAGGTCGGGAGGGCACTCATGGCCGGCGCGAGGCTGCTGATAATGGACGAGCCGATAGCCGGCGTGAACCCCGTACTCGCCCATGAGATATTCAAAACCCTCAGGAAGCTCAGGGACGAGAAGAACCTGACGATCCTGACAATAGAGCACAGGCTTGACATAGCCCTCCGCTATGTTGATTATGTTTACGTGATGGCGGCAGGCACGATGATAGCATCCGGTAGGCCTGAGGATGTCGTCTCCGATAGGAGAGTTATCGATGCCTACCTCGGAGGTTAGAACGGCATGATAGAGATAAAGAACCTGAACTCCGGCTACCGTAAGCTTCAAGTGCTCTTCGACATCTCGGCCAGCTTTCAGCCTGGTAAGATAAACACGATAGTCGGGCCCAACGGAAGCGGCAAGAGCACTTTGTTGAAATCCATATTCGGGCTGGCCACGGTATACTCCGGATCCGTTAGGTTCAAGGGCATGGAGCTCGTCGGCAAGCCCCCTCACGAGATAGCCAAACTCGGCATAGCTTACCTACCACAGCTCGGGAAAGTCTTCGAGAACTTAAGCGTTGAGGAGAACATGATGATGGCCGGTTACACCTTAGACAAATCCGAGAGGGCGGAGAGGCTGAAGGAGGTCTGCGAGATGTTCCCGCTCGTAAAGAAGTATTGGCGGACGAAGGCCGGGCTGCTTAGCGGCGGCGAGAGGCAGATGGTCGCTATGGCCATGGCCCTCCTTAGGAGGCCAAAGGTCATGATGTTCGACGAGCCGACGAGCGAGCTCGCGCCAAAAGTAGCCAGCAGCGTCCTCGAGAAGATAGTAGAGCTGAGGGATACGACGGGCGTCACGATAGTTTTGGTGGAGCAGAACGCTAAGAAGGCCCTGGAGATAGGCGACAGGGCTTACCTCCTGGTTGGCGGGAGGCTTTCTTTCGAGGGAGGGTGCGACGAGCTCCTAAACCATCCGCAGCTCTCGGCGCTCTACCTAGGGATCAGCAACGGCTCCTAGGATTTTTAGCCGTGCGTCAGCTTTCCAAAGGGCTCCACTCTAGTGTACTCCTCCCTCCCGGGCCCTCTTTCGAACCTGTGAAGTATAGCCTCGGATTCCTCGAAGACTTCCTCGTCATGCGTGATGACGATTACCTGCCTTACATCTCTGCTCAGCGCAGAGAAGACCTCCGCAAGCCTCTTCTTATTCTCGGAGTCGAGGTGCACGGTCGGCTCGTCTAGCACGAAGAAGCCCAACCTCCTCGCGCCCAGGACGTCGCCGATGGCGAGCCTAAGCGCAAGCGCCACTGCGACCTTCTCGCCGCCGCTAAGCCTCTTGGCGTCGACTTCCAACCCCCTCTGGTAGCACTTGATCACGAGCTCATTTTTTACCTCCTCAAGCTTCACGCCGTCGACGCTGGCGTTGAACATCTCTAAGTGCCCGGTGGCAATCCTCGAGGTCTCCTTGATCGCCCACGACCTAAGGGATTTTAGTACGGGGCCATCCCTGTGGTACACTTTGTCCCTAATTTCCATGAGGAAATCCCTGAACCTTTTGGCATCCCGAAGGACGGATAAGACCTCCCTGAGCTTCCTAATCTTTTCATCCCTCTCCTGGATTTCTTTCCTGATCCTCTCAAGCTCCCCTTGCAGCACACCAATGCTCCTCTGCAGCTCCTCGTAAGATTTCCTAAGCTCCTCGTAACGCTCCTTATCGAATGCCTTGGCATCGGAGACCGCGGCCTCCGCCTCCTTTACCATGCGGGCGGCCTCATCCGTAACGGCTAGCGCCCTGAGCGATTCAACGTCCGGAAGAGCATCCTCCTGAATGACCGCTAGGGTCCTTTTGACACCCTCCAGCGCTTTCCTCTCAAGCTCCAGCTCCTCGTTGCTGTTGATTCCGGCTGCTTCCAACACTGCCTTAGACCTCCTAACTTCTTCGTTCAGGCGCTCAACATCCTTACCATCCAGTCTCGAGGCCTTCTCAAGCTCTTCCCTCATGGCCCTCAGCCTCAGCCTCAACGACTCCAGCCTCGACGATAGTTCCTCTTCCTCACCATATAGTCTCCTCGCTCTGGCCCTTAGGTCCTCGAAGTACGTCTGGAGACCGGACGTGTAGGATTCCATAAAAAGCTGGATTATCTCCTCCCTTTTCTTCTCCACGGATTCCTTCAGAGCAATCTCCCTTCCGTCTTCAGCAGAAAGTGCCCTGCCGAGCTCTACGGCCAGCTCGACAAGCTCGGCCGTCTTGTTTTCTACCTCCCTGATGAGCTCGGAAAACGCCCTCCCCTTAACCTCTCTCCGACCTAAGGCCTCTAGCCTCTTCTCGACCTCAGCCCTCTCGGCCTTTATTTTGTTTATCTCCCTTTCGAGCTGCCCAATCTCCGCCTCCAACTTCGTCATCCCATCCTTCAGCTCATCCCTTCTCTTCATCCTCTTGCTGACCTCATCCATCATTCCCATAGCTCTCAATGCAGACGCGCACCTCTCGATCTCCTCCTCTTTTCTTCTTATCCAATCTTTAGCGATGAGCTTGACCGAATTAACTTTGGATAGAGCGTCGTAGTACGCATCCTTATAACGCTCCATCGTTTCCAACGCGCTCTTAATCGCATCGCGCCTCTCCTTTAGCTCGGCAAATCGCTCCTCCTTCTCCCTCAGCTCCACCTCGAGCCTTGTTAGAGCGGACTCTGACTCTGAGATCTCTTTGCTTATTCTCTCGACGTCGTCCACAGAGTACTTCGTCTCCTCCCTTACCCTCTCCTCAAAATCCTTAATCACGTTCCCCATCCTCGCGTAAGCGCTCTCCATCATGCCGAGGCCTAATAGGTCGTCAAAGAGCGCCTTTATCTCCCTCGGTTGCCAAGAGAGTATCCTGTCGATCTCCCCCTGCTGTATAACCACGGATGCCCTCATCCTCTCGTATCCCATGCCCAGGACCTCCTCGACCTTCTTGGTTACAGTATCCTCCCTCTTTTTCTCACCCTTCACCAAAGGCTTTCCGTCGACCCTTACGTATGCGTCCTCTAGCCTGCCTTGGCTGTCGAAGCTCCTGCTTACCAGGTACCTTTTACCTCCGAGCATGAACTCCACCTCCACCACGCCTCCCTTGTGCGCACCATCCCTGGCTATGTTGACGTTCTCTCCCCTCCCATGCTTACCGAAGAGAGCATAGGTTATCCCATCTATGACGGAAGTCTTCCCTGAGCCGTTCCTGCCGACGAAGACGTGAAGGCCCGGCCCTAGGCTCAGCTCCGTGTGAGAGTGGGAGATGAAGTTCTTGAGTAGGACCCTGGCGATCATCTCAGCCTCCCCTCCTTGAAGACCCTCCAGATGAGCTCGAGCGCCTCCTTCCTCCAATCGTCTCCGTTTAGGACCCTGAGCAGCTCGAGAAGCGCAAACTCGGCCTTCTCCCTGCTACCCATAGCGTTTTCCGCCAACCTCATAAGCTCAGCATCCACGTCGGGTACCTCATGTAGAACCTCAGCACCCGCCTCCTTCAAGGTCTGCTTAACCGTGACAATATAGCGGCTCCTTAGCGCATCCTCGAACGGCCTAGGGTCAAAAGGCCTGCTTGCCTCTACGTTTAGTAAGAGGCAGGGCTTCTTATGGGCCTCTTGCACGGACGATACGAGCTCCTCGATAACATCGCTTAGCGCCTCGAGCTTTGAATGCCTCTCCATCTTAGGCCTTACGGACTTCAGCCTAACATGGCTTATCGTCGGCTCGTCGCCAGAAAGGTCGACTATGTTGACGAAGGATTCATCCGGGTCTCTCCAGCTCACCCAGTGGGTTGCCCCTGGGTAAGCACCCAGCCCGCCACCGTGCCTAAACTTGTAGGAGACGTGGAAGTGTCCCATGGCATAGTAGTCGAACCCCATCGGGATTTCGTCCCTCGACAGCTCGCCAACAAACTCGTGTAACCCATGGAGTCCCTGGTGCAGCACGAGTACTTTCTTCTTCCCATCGGCTTGCCTCGCCTTCTCGGCAACCTCCTTTAGCCTTTCGTGTAACCTATCCGCATCCGTTCTCTTGTACTTGTGAAGACCTACAACGGTTACGTCGCCGACAACCAGCGGCTCGCCTTTTCCAACGTAGTTGGCAACGCCTATGACGTCAAGTATGTAGGGGTGGGGCGTGCTGGGAACGTTGGATATGTCGTGCTCTCCCAGCGTAAAGAGGAACCTTATGCCCTTCTCATCCAGCCGCTTAACCCCCTCCACAAGAACCTTCATGGCGGTTCCATACGGCTTTGGTGTGTCGAGTATATCGCCCGAATGTATGACAAGCCCGACGCGGTCCTTTATGAACAGCTCTATGGCCTCCCTGAACGCATCGTAGTAGTCCTCCTCCCTCTCCTCGTCCCTTCCTGCATAGGCTCCAAGGTGCGTATCCGACATGTGCCCGATGATCATAGCTTTATGAGCTCCTCCGTCGAAACAGCCTTCCGTCCCATGCCAGCCTCCTCGGCCCACATCCCTATCGCATCCAAATCCTTTCCCAAGAGTTTCTCTTCTACTAGGTCTACCTTAACTAGCGCCGGCACAGTCACCCATTGACCCGCGAGTATCATCTCGCCGGTGTTGAGGCTTGGGAGGGATGCTCCCAACTCCGTCGAGACCTCATCCGTTACTTCCATGACGAAGCTTTGGTCCCTCGGGTGTGTTAGGCCGGATATGGCGAAGCTTCCCATCTGGCTCACCACGTCAGCATCCAGCTTACACGGCCTCTGCGAAACCAGGATCAACGAAACCCCAAACTTTCTGCCCTCCCTTGCTATCCTGGCCAGTACGTCAGAGCATTTAGAACGCTTTTCCTGCGGTAGGAAGGTATGAGCCTCCTCGACCGCTACGACCACGGGTGACCTGAACCTGGCGCTCCTGCCGAGCGTCGCGTTCTTCCTGTCGTTAAGGATTTCCGCTAGGTAGTGTGCGACGATTATCTGGGCTTGGGTCTCAGTAAACTCCGACAGGTCTAGTACGTTTATCCTATTGGGCTCGATGAGGGCGAGCGGGCTCTCCGCCTCGGTATCGAATATGTTTCCCTTAGTTGCGAGCCCCCTATCGATTATCTCCAATACCCTCTCAGCCGTGCTCCTCGTTTGGTGGTCAACCTCTCCGATATTCTGAACGTTCTCCTTTAGCGCCTCCCAGAAGTTCGGCGACCTCGCCACCTGCTTTGTGTACGCCCTCCTTAGCACCTCCCTCTGCTTCGTCGCGTCGGGCCTTATCTCGAGCATCTCCGCCAGCTCCTCGGAGTCCAGCCGTCTTGGGTTTATTCTCGGGTTTATGAACTTCGCCTTTTTGACCCTCAGGTTCCCGTACTCGGCATGATAGTCCAAGACCACCATCGTCCCGTTCTTCTCCGCTATCCTCTTTGCTATGAGCGCCAAAAGGTTTGACTTACCCTTACCTGTAGCTGCCAATATCGCGAGATGCCTCGAAGCAACCTTGTTCAAGTTGACAGAAACGGCCACACCTTCCCTTCTAAGCAACCTTCCGACCACCGCCCACTCCCTAGAGTCGTTGTGGAATATCCTCCTAAGCAGATCGTCCTCTGCTAAGAATACGGGGGATCCTGGCTCCGGCGGTAGCGTTGGGTAAACGCGCCTGCCCTCTAAGACTCCCCTGACCAACCCAATGGCCCTTGCTACGCAGTACCTCACGGTGTCCCTCGGGTTGGCCTTGCTGGCCTCCTTTGCCTCCGTAGCCGTTATGTAGTCGCCGGCCCTCGAAAGGAGCTTGCTCTCAAGCCTAGATGCCTCGACCAGGTATAGGACCTGACCATCCTCCGTATCCGCTACGACGAACTCCCCAACCCTCACGGCATCCTTCGTGAAGAAACGTATCCTCTCGGGCGTCGCCTCGCCGACCACTATGCCGACCTCAACCAACCTCGAGAACCTCCCTCGACGTCGGGAGGACTGCTAGGCCTGCGGCCTCCGCAACCATTTCCATGAGGCCGTCGTCGACAGAGGCCATGCTGTGGGCAACGATGAGGGGATAAGGGTATCCCTTGACGGCCGTGCCGTGCAGCGCATCTATCATCGACTCAACGTAATCAGAGTCCACGATGGCTGGGACCTCGACGTGTACCGCGTCGGAATTTTCTGATAACCTCATATAAAAGACAGATACCCTCATCCCATCCCTCTCGGATGCTATGGGCTCCGTGTACCCGATACTCCTCGTTGCCCTGTTTATGTAGTAGACGTCTCCGAGCGCTCCTTTTATAAGGCTCCTGTCCTGGGAATATTTCGAGACGAATAGGACGTTCTTGACGTCCTTCAGCGGCCTCACGTGAACGGCGTATTCCCTGAAGAGCCTGGCCCTCTTGAGGGCGTCTGCCATGTTAAGCCTCGCCAAAATCGACCCATCTACCAACACGATGTCTAAAAACTTTGATGCCCTTGAAGCTAAGTCGTGCTCGTAGCACTCGGCCAGCCCCTTTATGTACAATTCAGGGCTTATGCCCGAGCCCTCAGCCTCCATGGGCACTATGTCCACATCGACGAAGGGCTCCGTAACGTCTTCCGAGGAAGGTGCTACCGCAACCGCCCTAATCGCATACAGGTAGAAGCCGCCGTACGTCATGTAGTTCCAACCGCTATCGACGGCCGCGATGCTCCTCCCGCATATGCTGGGCCGGTACGGCCTCCAGACGTCCCTCGCCCTACTGAGCCATGCCGCATGCATCTCGCCGCCCTCTTGCTTTAGCCTCTGCTTGAGCAAATTTGCGCGCTCGAAAAGCAGCTTTAGCGTCATCGGCAAAGGGTTTGTGGCGGTTTAAGATAAAGCTTGAGTTATAACGCATCCGCTTAGCATGCTCTGCTCAAGAAATTATAAATAAGGCAACAAAGCTTAACATGCTTGTGAACAAGCTCTCCTTAATGAAGAGAAAGATTTTCGCCGTCGAGATACTGAGGGTCCTGAAAAGGAACTACACGTACAGGGAGATCTCTAAGATAATAGACCTGCCGCCCAGCGTTTTGAGCAGGTACATAAACGGGCACGTCATACCGAGCGCGGACAAGGCCAACATGATAATAGAGGCCTTCAGCGAGAAGTACGTCCGCGACGTGCTCAGGTCAAAGGTCGTCGATAGGAACGGCGCCTACGACCTCACCTCCGTTTGCTACGATACGGGCCTTCAGCAACTTATCGCAAAGAGCGTAGCTAACGAGTTTGAGCTCGTCAAGGTTGACAAGATACTGACGGCAGCCGTAGATGGCATACCCCTTGCGGTTCAGCTTGGGAACGAGCTCGGCGTTAAGGCGGTCGTCATAGCAAAGGGAAGCAAGGAGGTAGGCGTTGAGGAGTTCCTCGAGGAGAAGGCAGTATTCTCACCAGTCCTCTTCAAAACCTTCTACATACCCAAGGGCTCCATAAAGAAGGACGAGAGCGTGCTCATAGTGGACGACATAATGAGGACTGGAGCCACCGTCGAGGCGATGGTAAGGCTCGTCGAGAGGTCTAGGGCCAAGACCGTCGGTATATTCACGATCTTCTCCGTCAACAACTCGGCAGAGAAGCTGAAGAAGAAGCTGGGATTGAAGTGTAAGGTTCTATCTTTCTTAAACCTATCATAGTTAGGCTTAAATTTACGGTTTTAGCAAAAAATTCAAGGCCGAGTTGTTGACTTTGCATATAGGGATCGACGATACGGATTCTAAGAAGGCGATGTGCACGACGTACGTAGCCGCTGTCATCTTCGACGATCTCGTGAGAAAGGGTCTATCACCCGTGAGGAGGCCCCAGCTTATCCGACTCAACCCAAACTGTCCGTACAAGACGAGGGGAAACGCCGCGGTGGCTTTGAGGTTCAGGGTCGATCCAAGAGGGTTGGATGAGGTCAAGGAAAAAGTCCTGGAAAGGGTATCGGAGCTGGCCGAGCTGGAGTGCGAGGGTACGGAACCAGGCGTTGCTTTCTACACGGGTGAAGATATACCGCCCGAGCTAAGAAGTTTCTCCATTTCCGTCGTGAGACGGATGGTGTCCGTGGAGGAAGCTCTCGCCGTAGCTACTGCCGTCGGAGCAGAACTCCACGCCTTGAGGGGTAGGAGGGGTGTCGTAGGGGCTTTGGCGGCTGTGGGCATGGATAGGATCCCTGGAAAAACGTACGAGCTCTTGGCATACAGGGTTAGGCATAACTGGGGAACGTTCAGGAGGGTTGACGAGGGCTCCGTCGTAAGGATGGACATGCTGACGAGGCCGTGGACCTTCGATAACTTTGATTACGAGACGAACGAAAGTAGGATAACGCCGCATACGCCATGCCCAGTCCTCCTGGGCATCAGGTCGCTCGACCCGGAGATGGCCTTCTATGCTTTCTCTGCTTTAAGAATATTGGAGCCGACGGAGAGGATTCTGCTATTTGAGACGAACCAGGCGACGGACCTGCACATCCAAGAGGTGAAGGTTGCTGAGATAGAGGAGAACACGTCAGTATCCGTCGAGGGTTTCGTCGCGGACTTGCCAAGGGTCATGCCCGGGGGTCACGTCTTCTTCACGTTAATGGACGAGACTGGCACAGTCCAGTGCGCTGCCTTCGAGCCGACGAAGTCCTTCAGGAACGTAGTCCGGTCGCTCAGGCCCGGTGACAGGGTAAGGGTTTACGGCGGTGTGAAGTCGAAGCCCGGCATGCCGTTGACTATAAATTTGGAAAAGATAAAGGTGATAAGCCTCGCAAGGTTCGTCCGTACCTCGCCGCCCCGCTGCAACGTCTGCGGAAAGAAGACGGAGTCTTTAGGCAAAGGCAAGGGTTACAGGTGCCCGAGGTGCGGAAATAAGCTACCAGAAGGGTCAAAGCTGCTCGTCGAGGAGCAGAGGACCCTGAGGCCGGGCGTCTACGAGGTCCCGTCCTCGGCACGGAGGCACATCTCAAAGCCGTTGCTCCTCGAAGGCTTGAAGCCCATAGAAGAGATCTCTAAAGCTTAACTTTTATACCTAACGATGCATTGGCAGTTTGGGAGAGTAAAAGGCAGTTGATTAAGAAGGTTGCGGTAGTTTACACGCCGAGAAAGGCCGGGGCCGTGGAGATGGTCGGCGAGCTATCTAAGCGCTTGGACGTCCTAGGTGTAGAGAGCGAGGCCTTCGACTCGGAGCGCGTTATGAGTGCGGGGGTTAAGATATCCGCTGACCTTGTCATAATCCTAGGCGGCGACGGTACCGTGCTGAAGGGCATACACTCCCTATCCGACCACAGGACGCCTATACTGGGCGTGAACTTCGGTAGGGGCGGCTACCTCTCGGAACTAAGCCCCGATGAGCTACTTACCGTACTGGACGAAGTACTCAAGGGAAGCTTTGCGGTCGAGGAGGTGATGAAGCTATCGGCTTTCGTGGGGAATAGGAAGCTAGGGGACATAGTCAACGAGGTCTACGTTTCGAGCGAAAGCATAGGCAAGGTCATCGATTTCGAGGTAGTCCAAGGAGGGGATACGCTCCTCGACGGTGTGGCCGATGGTGTCATAATCTCTACGCCGTTGGGCTCGACGGCCTACGCAATGTCAGCAGGAGGTCCGGCCGTTGACCATAGGCTCGAGGTTGCAGTCGTCGTGCCCGTATGCCCACTCACGAGGATGAGCCCCCTCGTACTGCCAGCTAGCCGTGCGATAACAATCAGGTTTAAGGTTCCGAGGGTTCACGTCCTGATCGACGGTCAGATTAGGGAGGTTCTGAACGCTGGCGAGCTCGCCATAAGCAAGTCCGAGCAGACTGTCCGCTTCGTCCGCGTCAAGAGGGAGTGCAGCTTTGCCAGAAGGCTTAAAAAACGCCTCCGGTAAAGGCTTTAACAGAAAGCCTACCGTGTACGTTCTCGACTCAACGGCCCTCATAGCGGGCCAGACGGATTTTTCGAGGAAAGAATTCGTGACCACGCCTTCTGTTATATTGGAGGTTATGCACGACGAATCCGTAAAGAACGTCGTCGAGGTTGCCGTCGAGAGCGGTCAGCTGGAAGTTTCCAGCCCATCCGAGGAGAGCATCAAGGAAGTCGAGGAGCTTGCGGCCTCCACGGGAGATATGGCTAGGCTATCCAGAACGGACCTGGACGTTTTGGCTCTAGCCTTAGAGAAGAGCAGGGCAGGGCTGGAGGTCGTCGTGATAAGCGACGACTACAGCGTCCAGAACCTAGCAAGGCATATGGCCATAAGGACTGTCGGCATGATCCATCCAGGGATCAGGAAGCGGATAACTTGGATAACGTACTGTCCCGTATGCAGGGCTGAGTACGGTGTAAGCAACCTGAGCGTTTGCGCGAAGTGCGGTGCCGAGCTAAAACGAAGGCCCGCAAAATAGAGGCTATCGAGCAAAAAGAATTTAAATGGTGTATATACTGGCTTTTAATGCGGTGAAGGTTAGTGAAGAGCGTTGCCTTAATAAAGGGTGACGGCGTAGGGCCGGAACTCGCCGATGCTTTTCTTACAGTCCTGGATGCCGTCAAGCCAAACGTTAAGGTTATTCCGGTGGAGGCGGGCTTCGAGTGGTGGCAGGCACACGGAGGCCCTTCTCTAATACCCCCAGAGACTTGGGAGGTTTTGGAGAAGTCCGATGCGTGCTTGAAGGCTCCGACGACGACGCCCTGGGAGAGGGGCATGCCGAAGAGCGTCGCCGTCAGCATCAGGCAGAGGTTCGACCTGTACGCTAACGTGAGGCCCATAAAGACCTTCAAAGGCCTGCAGGAGAGGTTCGGCGAGCTCGACTTCATATGCGTCAGGGAAGGGACCGAAGGCCTGTACACGGGAATAGACGTCAGGCTTTCCGACGACTGTGCCATAGCCATAAGGAAGATCTCCAAGAAGCAGTCGGAGAGGGTAGCCAGGAGGGCTTTCGAGATCGCCAAGTCAAAGGGCTGGAGCAAGGTGATAGTCGTAACGAAGAGGAACATAATGAAGGAAGCCGACGGTTTGTTCTGGGAGTGCGTGGAGAGGGTTGCGAAGGACTACCCGGGTATATCGTACGAAGAGTATTTTGTAGACAACATGGCCCAGCAGCTCGTGAAAAACCCGGAAAGGTTCAACCACAACGTAATACTGGGGACAAACCTATTCATGGACATACTCTCCGAGGAGGCCTCAGGGCTTGTTGCCAGCATAGGCTGCATATACTCGGGAAACTTTGGCGATACCTATGCGATGTTCGAGCCTGCGCACGGAAGCGCGCCGAAGTACAAGGGCATGAACAAGGTGAACCCGACGGCCATGATACTTTCGGGCGCTTGGATGCTCGAGTACTTGGGCGAGGTTAAGGCCGCGAGGGCGATATTCGACGCCACGGAGGCAGTCATCGCCGAGGGAAAGAAGGTCACGTACGACTTAGGAGGTACCGCAAAGACTTCTGAGATGGCAGAGGCTATAGCGGAGAAGGCCAGCGAGCTGCTAAAGAAGTAGACGGGTCAGCGTCAGCCGTACCTTGAGAGGAACGACAATACTTTATCGAGTTTATTCTCTCTTTCTAACGAGGAAAACCAGTCAACGACGTCACCCCCGCTCCCGGAAGATAGTATCCTCTCTGCCCTTTTTGCAGCCTCATAGCGCCCCAAATGCGTTACGTCCAGCTGAGCGACCCTTGGACGGCCGAATTTCCTAGCGAACTCGACGTACTGCTCATCCAAAAGCTCTGCCGTAACGTTCGCCGCGACCTTTCGGAGGGGGTAGCCACGGGAGCGTAGCGTAGCGAGCAGCGCTATCGGGTTTTTCCTGAGCACCACTACCCTTATTACCCTGCAACCCCTCGGCTTGAACGCTATGTGCGTAGCAAGGATTGGCGGCTTAGCCTCTTCCCTTATGAAAGAACCCAGAGCTGCCGAGAGCGCCCTTACGTCGACGACGTAGGATCTGCTACTCCTGTCGTATGCCGTATAAAGCCTCTCCGACCTTACGAAATCCGGTAGGTCTATAAACCTTGTGCGCATCAACCTTGCCGCCAATGAGCCTATCGTCGTCTTACCGACGCCGGGAACGCCGGCTATTACGTACAGGTCGGCCAACGCCCTCACCCGACAGCTCAAGCTTAATAAGCATTCGGCCCATTTGAGTAACGATGCGGAAGCTAAGGGTAATCCGGTCAACGGTTTTAGGAAGCATCGCCGAAGACGTCGCAGAGCGTATAAAGGAGGTTTATCGGCTCGACGTTACGGTAGACGAGGGGACGTTCAGCGTTACACCCCAAAGCTTTAACGCTCTGCGAAGGCAGCACAACGCCGTTTCCTTGGCCGAAATACTTTCTAAAATGAAGGGGGATGATGAGCTCCTGCTGGCCTTGGTCGACGTGGACATCTACGCTCCCGGTCTGAACTACTGCTTCGGCATAGCCTTGAAGGGCGTTGCCGTAGTTTCCACCTACAGACTCGACCCAAAGTTTTACGGCTTACCCCACGACGAGTCGCTTTATCGTGAGAGGATAATCAAGGAGGCATGCCATGAGGTCGGGCACCTCTTGGGACTCCAGCACTGCCACGAACCAAAATGCGTAATGCGCTTCAGCAACTGGATATACGACACGGACGTCAAGGGTTACATGCCGTGCGCACGCTGCCTGAAGAAGCTTAGATAATTTATATACGTGTCCCGGAAGCTTTTCCTTCCGTGAAAGCCGAGGACCTGACGTGCTTCATCCCCGTCGGGGGCGTGGCAAAAAGGCTGAGGCCCTTAACTTACGACGTATCCAAACCATGCATAAGGTTCATGAACAGGGTTCTGATAGAATTCCCGATACTCACGCTGGCAGAGCAGGGTGTAAGGAATTTCATATTCGGCGAACAGGGTTATACGAACTATACGGACCTCTTCGATCAGTTTGGTGACGGTACTGGATTCTCGGCTAAGTATGGTATAAACCCAAGAATCCGCATAATGCACCAGCCCAACATGGACGACCTTGGGAGCGCAGACTCCTACAGGATAAACGTCGAGTATTATGACGTAAAAGGGCCCGTCATAGTCGTCCAAGGTGACAACATCTTCGGCATAAACCTCGAGGATCTGATGAGGTGGCACGAGGAAAAAGGGGCGCTGATGACCATCGCCCTCTTCAGGGTAAAAAACGTGGAGGAGTACGGTGTGGCCGACGTCGACGATAGTATGAGGATAAAAAGCTTCGTGGAGAAACCGCCGCCAGGAAAGGCTCCGAGCAACCTGATAAACGCAGGGATATACTTGCTGGCACCCGAGGTAAGGAAGATAGTCGGGAGCGACGAAGTAAAGAAAATTTTAGAGGAAAGGAAGAGGCTGGATTTCGGCTACGACCTGATACCTTACCTTGTGGAGAAGGGCTTTCCGGTTTACGGCTACGAGATAAACGTTTGGTACGACGTCGGTAACCCAAAGGAATACTTGAAAGCCATGCTGGAGATACTCAGGGGGTCGATCGATATCAGGATGCCGGAGAAGATGTTGGCGCTGGATAGGAACGTTTGGATAGAAGAATACGAAAAGGAGTCAAACAGGATAAAGGACGACGTGCTGAGAAAGTACAGGGATGGCAGGATAACCATAGAGGGTGCGGCCCTAATAGGCAAGCATACGAGTATAGGGGAGCGTACGGTTATAGTGGACTCTTGCATAGACAACTACTGTATAATAGGGGAGAACGTTAGGATTGAAAGGTCAGCGATAATGGATGCGGTAAAGATCGGGGACAATGCCTGCATAGTGGATAGCATCATAGGTAGGAAGTCTACCGTCGAGTCATCTCCGAGCAACCCTACGTACATCGGCGAATACTCAGTCGTCGGCAACGCCGTCAGGATAAGGGAGGGATGCAGGCTCGTAGGGACGAAGGTGAACCCATACCTCACAATACCGCCGGGCATGAGATACGTAAACAAGTACATCGAAGATTATAAGGATGTAGTCCAGCTGGCCGAGTAGGTAGCGTTACCGTGTCAGCGTGCGCAAAGTCTTCTGCTGGATGCGGCTAAACTATACGTCTCAATAAGGCCTCTGTGTTGTACTGGTTAAGCCTCCTCACGCTCCGAGCCCTGCTGGTACGACCTAAGCGTAGAGAGCATCTGTTTTATCTGGCTGGGCGTAAGTATTCCGGTCTGTAGGAGGTTTACTATAGAGTTGGGAGAGGCATAGCCAGTAAGCTTGCCGACGTTGCCCTTTGTCTGCCTCCACTTCAAGTTCGTGTTTCCACTCTTGGAAGAGTAAAGGACGCCAAGGACATCAGCTACCTTCACGAACCTCACGTTCCTTATCTGGTCGACTGGAACCTTAGAGACCGCCTCGACGTATATTGCGCCCTCTGATGGATCCCTTTCAGGGAAGATCGTAGGGTCTTCCATGTACTCCTTGGGGATGAAGGACGCGCAACTGTTGCTTATCAAGAACCTCCTGAACTTCTCGAGCGTCGTCTTCGTCTCGATCCTCGTCATAAGCGGGTTCCCTGTCCGTACGTTACCCTTAATCGGCGACTCATTAAACTTTCGCCGGTTAAAGCGAGCTTAAAGCCCATAGTTGCCTCGAAATCGAGATTTCTCGGGCCGTACTAGCATAATACTTGCCAGAAACTGTTAAACCGCTCTCTACGCCGTTTCTATGAGCAACGTAATTTTCGGCGGCTGGCGCCTCCAGAGCCGGCCGTTATAACGAGGCCTTATCCTTTGACTCAAGGTAAAAAGGACCTTCCTGGAAAAACTGGGATTATAGGGCGCTCCTTGGTTAAAAATAAGACATACTAGAATAAATACATGAAGCAAAAACGTTAAAGCGTCCCGATAGGTATTGGAGCTACGGTGACCCTTATGCTAAACCTAATAATCGAGTCGGTAGTGTTCTCGATCATAATGATAACGTTGTGGATGGGCGCCGAGAGGTTAGTCCCAAGGCTCTCGGCAGCCATTAGGGAGTTCATAAGGAGGCGTCGAAAGTCTAAGCAGAACGCCAACTACAGTAGAAGGAGGCGTAAGTCCTCGCCGCCAGCAATAGGGCCGAGCGTGCCGCACTTCTGGAGGGGATAGTCGTATCGATACAAACGCACAGTGGTTGTACGTAATAGCTTACGCCCCTCCGGAAGCGCTCATAGCTGCACGCACGCCACAAGCTTGACCAAAGTTAACCTATACCTCCTATGCGTGCGGAGAATGCTTACGTCAAGATCTTAACAATCAAGGAAGTTAGCGCCAGCAAGTCTTACGAGACCCCATCATCCCAAGGAGGCTAGGGCTTTACTGAAGGTCAGCGACGTAAGATGCTCGTCAGGAGGAAAGGCTGATCAAGTAGACCTCCAACCCCCAACGCTCTATCCATAAGAAAAATGGTAAACGGCATACCTCACAGAGTAACAAAAAAGAACAGTCAACGGGCTATGGCCAAAGATATAAGTCTCGTCTCTCCCCGAAGTTCTAAGATTCGCATCTTTAAGTATCATCCTCAATAATCCAAATATACTGGGGTTAAAACCAAAGGCAAGGGAGGAGAACACAGAAAGTGGAGAACGCTGACGGGCTGTCTGCGGATAGGCTTGAGCTGGAACAGAGGGCCGAGCATCTTCCGCACATAAAGGAGGTAATCCTAGAAAACTTCATGTCTCATGAGTACTCCAGAATACCGTTTAAGCCCGGCCTCAACGTCATAATGGGACCAAACGGTGCTGGAAAGTCCTCAATACTCCTAGGTTTGTCCGTGGCCCTCGGGCAGACATACACTGAGAGGGGTGAGCGTCTAAGCGACCTGATACGCCGTGGGAAGGACGTCGCCAGGGTCACTGTCGTGTTCAACAACGGTGCCAGGGACGGTAGAAGGCCTTTTAGGACGATAAACACGGACACTGTGTCAGTTTCAAGGTACCTCAAAAGGAACGGAGACTATTGGCACTACGTGAACAACAGGTTCATGACGAAGGCTGAGGTCGAGCACCTGCTCAAGCAAGTAGGCATCAACCCTAACAACATGCTCATCGTGATGCACCAGAATATGATAGAGCAGTTCGTGACCAAGAGCAGCGTCGAGAAGCTCCAGATGGTCGAGGATGCTGTGGGTGCGGCGCGCCTCAGGGAGAGGATAATAGATGCCGAGGCTAAGCTGAATATGCTCCTGACAGAGGAGGTTAGCCTCAAGAGGACGCTTGAGGAGGCTAGGGCCACGGTCGAGTATTGGAGGGAAGAGTACGAGAAGCTCATGAAGCTTAAGAGGCTTGAAGCCCATAAGGTTGAGCTTGAGCGGGAGCTCGCTTGGTCCCAGGTCATAAATTTGGAGAACGACATAAAGAGGATCGAGGATAAGGTCGCATCCCTTGCCTTGGAGGTTGAGGATCTGGACAAGGAGTCTAAAGAGCATGCTTCTGAGGCCGGAAAGCTTCGGGATAGGATTCGCGATACGATACGTAGGCTAAGAGAGGAAGGCTCAAGAACGCCCGAGCTTTTAGACGATTTAGAAAAAAAGATAGAAGGTTTGATAGACGAGCTCGTTGACGAGAAGGTCCAAGAGGGGATCGCAAGGTTCAAGGCACGTCTGATAGAGTCCGAGATGAAGAAGCTAAGGTCCCAGCTGAGCGAGCTGAAGACAAAGCTTGCATACCAGATGTCTGAGGCGGAGCTGAAAGGACCCCGTGTCGAAACGAATAGAAAACCGGCAGAGATTCAAGAGGACCTGAAGCTCTTGGAAGTCCAGATGAACTCCTTGGGCAGCGTGACGCTGAATGCCGAAGAGATGTACATACTTGCGGATGCCAAGTACAGCGAGGTCGAGATGAAGGCCAAGCAGCTATCCGAGAACATAGAGAAAGCAAGGGAGGAGGTAGAGCATAGGAAGGGGGTTTGGAGGGAATTCTTGAGGAAGCTCGTGGCAGAGGTCGAGCCTGCCTACGTTCAGATATTGAAATCTGTAGACGCAAACGGCAAGATATCTCTACGTAACCTGGAGGACCTTGAGAAAGCATCCATCGACCTTTACGTGGGCTTCAGGGGTGTCGAGCCCGTACTCCTAGACTCCCACACGCAAAGCGGCGGCGAGAGGATAGTGGCAACGCTCGCATTCCTTCTCGCGCTCCAGAAGCACGTTAAGTCGCCCTTCAGGGCCGTCGATGAGTTCGACGTTCACTTAGACCCCTTAAACAGGGAGAGGATGGTAAGGATGCTGACCGCAACGGCCAAGGCAGACCCATCCGTCCAGTATATAATAATCACGCCAGGTTACATAAACGTCGATGAGGACACAAACGTGATCATCGTTCAAAACGTGAGCGGAAGGTCGTCTGTAGGCTTGTTGGAAAGGTAAAGCGGCATGTCATACGGAAAAAAGGTGGTGAGCAGGGAAGAGCTGGAGAGGATAATGGCGCTTTGCGAGTCCATCGAGAGGAGGGGCTTAGACCCTTTCTCCGTTAACGTGAAGGAACTCTTGGCAAGGTTAAGACGTATACTGGAGGAACAGAAGGACCTGGATACTATAGTCCTTGACGCCGAGACGCTATACAGGATAGCCGTCCTGATATCTCTTCAACAGAAGTGGTTAAAGGAGAGGGCTTCATCGCTCTTCATAGACAGTCAGCTCGTGTCTCTAAAGATAGCGTCTGCAGACCCGAGGCAGCTTGCTGCTGCGCTTGCTAGGAGCTGGAGACCCATCGTCAGAGCGGAGCAGATCACGCCCTACAGGTTGAGGCAGGGGATGGAATACTTCTTGATGCTACCTCCGAGGGATAGGGCTCTTGAGAAGCTCCCGCTAACGAGGGAAGGGCTGCAGATTACGCACCAGATCGGATACGCGAAGGGTGTAGAGCTGGAAGAGGAAATAAAGAAGATGCACGAAGCGTGCATCAGGATGGCAGGGAGCAAAGGCGAGGTGGACTATTGGTCTTTGGTGAGCGCCGAAACCTTCGAGGGTGTTGTGTGGAGGGCGTACGTGCTTAGCTTCTTGGTCACGGAAGGCTTGGCAGATATAAGGAAGAATCCCATTACGGGAGAGTTGAAGGTGGTACCTTACCCCTCGAAGAAAAAAAGAGAGAAAATAACGGCCCTCGTGGTCTCTATAAAGGGCGGAGAGGTGCCCAAGGGTCTTGGATGAGGAAAAGGGCGAAACCGAACGGGCAGGCAGGAAGTTAGCGATAGCAGCCAGCATGCTCCTCTTCTCGAGCCACAGGCTTCCTGGCGTCAGGGGTTGGGAGCTACGTAGGAGGCTTGGTAGGAATTACCTGAAGATAATCGACGCCCTGAACAGCAAGCTGAACAGCATAGGCCTTAGGGTAAAGATAATGTTCGACCAGCCTTTAGGGGGTAGCCCGGCAGAGGAGGATTTTGATAGGGCCAGGTTTTTCGTAACGCTTTCCGAGCCGCTCTCGGTCGCCGACATCGTGGCCGCGGGCTGGAACATAGAGGATGTGGCCGTACTGGCGGCAGCGCTCTCCTATCTATTCACAAAGGGTGGTAGGGCCTCGGAGAAGGAGCTGGTAGAGCTCATCGAGGTAAAGCTTCCGAGGTGGAAGGTGGAGGCAGCTATAGAACGGTTCATCAGGAAAGGCTACCTTACAAGGGCCGAGGATAACACGATCAAGGTAGGGTGGAGGGCGCTGGCGGAGGTGGATGAAAAGGAGCTGCTTAAAGCCATAATGGACATATCGCCCACCCAACAAAAAGATGGGTCAGAGGGGAGAACCTAATCAAACAAACCGTTCTAACCTCCATAGATGTTTATAACCATTTGTCTATGGAGGTTTTCCCTCACATCCACTATCCCCTTCACTGTGGCTACGAGCCGCTTAGGGGATAGGGATACTAGGGCTTTCGCCGAGAACGGTATGCCTACTCGGCTCATCTGAGGTAGGGCTTTCTTAACGATGTTTATGCAGGCTATTAGATGGCTTGATGCTTCATATCCACACCTTTTACATTTAAAAGACCAGCCCCTTCGGGCTCTTATTTCCCCACATATCGGGCAGGTCTTGGAATTGTTTTTAGCGTCCACATCTTTTAAGCCTTGGGACTCCAAGCCAATTCGCTTTGTAATTCATTTGAAACCTGACCTTTCCATGAGACCATAAATTCAACCTTCGCCTTATACCTTTTCCCTTCCTGTTAATACCCTTATTGATGCCTTTGATATCCTCCGTTACAATCGCAACCTTCTCCTCAAGTGCTTTCTCGACCAGAAACTTGGTGGCAACGTGGAGGATGTTGTTTACCTTCCTTCCAGCTTTGCCTTTAATATATTTGCGTTTCCTCTCTCTAATTTCTTGATACCTCTTCTGTATGTGCTTGGCCTCGCTTATGTCTATATGTATCCATTCGGTTTTCTCCTCCTTTACTAATAAGGCATCCACGCTCTTCTCGTTTATGTCGTATGCCATAACACCAATAGGCTCATAAGGCTGAACATCACGCTTTATCGTGGCATTTAAGAACCACCTATCCCCCTTTTGACGAGCATAGCCCCCTGCCTAATTTCTTCCAGAAGCCGCTCTTGAAATCTTGTAGGCTTTAACGGTAAATATAAATGCCCCCCGCCGATGTTGAGCCTTAAAACCTTACCTTCAATCTTGAATAGGTGGTAATCATCGAGCATGATTGAGTTTAAGTTTGAAACTTCGGGTTTGTCCTTTTTCGTCAAACCCAGTTTTTTACGTTTCCTGAAGCTTTTACATATACCCAAAGCTATTATGAATGTAGTGTGAGGCTAAGTTCGGATATTTTGCCCGCAATTTTTCATACAAAGCTTCATGAAACCTCTTCCTCGACGTTATCCCCATTTCTATAGCATAATCTATGCTTTGCTGAACGATATCGTTGTAGGCTTTAAGCAACTCGCTTAATGTTCTTTCCTTCCTTCTTGTTAAAGGAACAATAGGTATTTGAATGCACTTTGCCGCAGTCATTTTCCAACTTCCAGTATCCGCCTAATCTCGCTTTCAGGAAACCTATACCTGCCACTTGGAAGCCTAACAGCCTTTATTTTGCCCTCCTTAACCCACTTCCAAAGAGTTCTACGGTCTATCCTCCTTAGGCTTCAGATATTTCTCGAATGTAGACATCATAGACAAATAGAGAGAAACTGGTATAAAAATCTATCTATTCAGAAACTGCTAGCAGAACCCTTTTCCTTTAATCTTTGAAGCATACCCCTCAGAGTATCCGTGATCTCCATCTTCGTAGCTTCCTCGACGGATGCCCAAAGAACATCTGAGGCGTCCGAGGCAGCCCTGAGCGCACCGCCGACTGGTTTAGCCAAGTAATCCAGTATCACGTAGTGGAAGGCTATGTTGCCAGCCTCATCCTTCCTTATGACCTCGACGACGTCCAGTAGCTCGAGCACCTCAACCAGCAGGCCGGTTTCCTCGTAAACCTCCCTGACCACGGCATCCCTCAAAGACTCACCAAGCTCTACGGTCCCCCCTGGGATAGACCACTTCCCCTTACCCGGCTCGTTCCTCCTCTTGACGAGGAGTATGTCGTGGTCTCGGAGTACGAGAGCGCCTACCGCGACCACTGGCATCATAGGATACCCCTTGCCCATGCTGTATTCCACCATGCTACCTGAAGTTCGCAACCAGCTTCTTTTTCTCCTCCTCGATTATGCATTGTATTAGCCTATTCGTTAGGCTCCCCTCTTTCTCTAAAACCTTGGCTGCGTCGCCAACTGTAAAGCCCTTTCCCGATAGCGCCACGAGGGCCGCCTTCCCGTACCTTTCCACCAACTCCGAGCTCCTCTTTATCTCTTTTAGCAGCTCCCTTTCCCTCTTGCTTATCGGCTTGCCCTTTCTTGATATCAGGCCGTAAACTTCCTCCACCTCGCCCTTTAGGAAGCCGAGCCTCCTAGAACCGCATACGGGGCACGATGGCACGTCCCCAACTTCCTTGACCGCTACCCTATCGAAGTATTGATAGCATTCGGAGCATACGAGAACGCCGACCTCGTTCATAAGCCTTGCCCTCACGGCCGTGAGCACAAGCCTTTCAATCCTATCAGAGGATACAGCCTCGTAAGCCTCTCTGTAGCGCCAGAGCGTGAGTAGCGCTAAGGGTGATGGGCTAACGGCATCGGGCGGCGCGTAGGTTACTAGCTCGTAACTTCCCGTGCGTATTGAGCGGAGAAGCTCGCGTGCTCCGCTTTCGTCGAAGTCCTGGAATAAGCAGTAGGACATCGCCTCTTCGTACGCAACGGTACCCTTCAGCATCTCAGCGATCTTTGAAAGGCTGACGTCCAGTATGCTCGCCTCTTTGCTTATGACGCCCATCTTTCTTGCTACATGAACGAGCCTTCTCCTGAATAGCGTCGAGCCTTCGATTGCCTTCCTTAGAACCTCGCCGAAATTTTCTTCGGACAAGCCCTTGATAGCCTCGAGGACGAGTTCCGGGTAAACGTACTTCGACCTTATGACTATCCTGTAAGGGTCTTGCTGGACGGCGACTGGCATTCCGATTTTCTCGGATAGCATGTAGGACACAACCTTGGCTATTGTCCTGTTCACCCTCAGCCCTCCGTGTACGTGCATGACCGTGTAATCCCCTGCCCTCTCCAGGAGTATCCTCTTGTTCGTCGGCACGGGTATCCCCGAGTCGATGTGCGCCCTAACCTCGGCCATGCTCCTAGAGATAAGGTCCCAGGATACGCCGTACCTTCTCGCTATGTCGGCACAGATAACCTCATGCGGATCGCCCTTACGGAGGCGCTCCTCGTACTCCGCCCTTAGGCTGCCGACCTCTTCCGCAACCTCGTAGGGTACCGGTATCTCATCGCCCACCCAAGATGGCACAGCGCCCTCGTAATCTTCCAGCTTCCTGACGTAGATCCTCTCGCCGAGCGTGCTGAGTATCTCCCATGCCCTGCCGAGGAGTATGAACCTCGTACCCGGCTCGCCGTACTCAGCCACGAACTCTTCGTCCAGTATTCCCACGGGCTCATCGGTATTCTCTTCGACGACCAAGTACTGCCTCTCCTCTGGTATCATGGAAAGGTTTCCGAAGTAGTAGTCGTAGAGTGGCTTAGGGTTAACGGGCTTCCGGAAGTAGCCGTCATCCGTAAGCGCGCAGATGTTCAGCCCCCTCATGTGCTCAAGGACTTTTACGAGCGTTTCCCTTTCAAGCCCGGAGAACCCGTAAGCCCGTCTAAATATCCTCAGCGCCTCTTCGACACTTACGCGACCGTACTCTATAAGGAGGCCGGCCAGCTGGTGCATCAGGACGTCAAGACAGTTCATCGGTATCCTTACCTCTTCTAGGCTCTCGGCCATTGCCCTCCTGGCTATCACGATCGACTCGAGGGCATCGTCCGAATCCATGACCAGTATAACACCCTTCGCGACCCTGCCTATGCTATGCCCGCTCCTGCCGACCCTCTGGATTAGCCTCGTCACCTCCCTCGGTGAGTTGTACTGTATGCATAGGTCTATCCTGCCCACGTCTATCCCGAGCTCCAAGGATGAGGTGCAGACTATGCCCAGGAGCGTACCGGCCTTCAGGCCCTGCTCCGTCGATATCCTGGCGGACTTTGCGAGGGAGCCGTGGTGTATCCCTACGCTGAACCCCTCGTCCCATGCCCTGAACCTGTTTGTCAGTATCTCGGCCAAAGGCCTCGTGTTCGTGAATATCAGCGTCGAGCCGTGCGACTCCACCAGCCTCCTTATCGTCCTAAGCCTCGATGCTACATCCGGCAGGATCGCAAGCTCCTCAGCCAGTACAGCATCCTCCTCCTCGGGTACAGGATATATGACGTCTATCGCCATGCCCTTTGCCACAGGAACCCTTACTATCTCGCACTCCCTTCCAGGCCCTACCAAGAACTTGGCTACAACCTCAGGGCTGCCGACCGTGGCAGAGAGGCCTATTCTCTGAAACTCGGAGCCGACTATCTCTAAGAGCCTCTCCAGGGCTATGGAGAGCTGAGCACCCCTCTTGTCCGTCGCTAGCTCATGGACCTCGTCTACGATGACCCACCTTAAGCCCTTAAGGTGCTTCCTGAGAACCTTCCCGCATAGGATTGCCTGGAGCGTCTCGGGTGTGGTTATCAGTATATCTGGTGGGCTTAGGGTTTGGGTCCTCCTCTCTGCGACAGCAGTATCGCCGTGCCTGACGGATACCCTTATGTCCAGCCTCTTAGCCCACCAATCGAACCTTTCGAGCATGTCCCTGTTGAGGGCACGGAGCGGAGTTATGTAGAGCACCTTTATTCCTTGAAGCCCAGGGTTTAGTAATAAGTTGCTTAGTATGGGCAGGAGGGCGGCCTCTGTCTTTCCCGTACCAGTCGGTGCCATCAGCAAAAGGTTCTTGCCTTCCAGTATCTTCGGTATGCTCTCGATTTGAGGAGGCGTCAGCTCTCCAAACCTCTCAACGAAGGCCATCCTGACGGGCTTTGCCAACAGCTCTAAGACGTCCTCGCTCGATGAGCCGCCCAACAGCCTTCCCCTTTATGCCATAGTTTTCGTTACCGATAAACTTAAATTCGCTCACGTTATGCTGACGGAGTAGTTGATGGAGCATGAATAGGGACCAAGCGATCGGCGCCCTCATAATGGTAGTTAGCATCGCGGTCTTGGTGTTCTACTTCTGGCTAGTCTTCCTGTCACCAACCCCATGGCAGCTCTTGACTATCCAGATAACGGCCTTCTTGGGTGTTGGGTTGATCCTGGCGATACTCGCGTGGATAGGTTATACGCTCGCGACGACACCTGCTCCTGAGCCCTTGCCGGAGTTGACGCAGGAGACAAAGTCGGAGCAGGAATCGGAGAAGAAAGAATAAAAGCTAAGGAAAATAACAACCGTTCTCGGATGGTCAACACGTGAGCTACCAAGGCTACGAGCCAGTGGTTTCCTGCTTCCGCGACCGGAATCATCCCCGCATACACAGAGCACAGGCTTCCTTCGGTGAAACCGCTTCCGCAATAAGGGTATGCTCCGAGCGGTTATGTTAAAGTTAACCATTCAGAGCTGGCTGGCCCATCTTTAACAACTTAACGGCTTTGGCTATGCACCCGTGCTTTTTGCTAAGGTAGAGCGAGACCGTAGCGTTGCCCAGAGTTAAAAACACCAAGATGGTGCTTTCTACAGTGCTCACGCCCACAGCCTGGGATATGAGAGGGACGAGGGACGGAGCAAAGACTGATGCAAGGGGCCCAGATAGGTACATGATCGCAACACCTTTCCTGCTGACGCTATTCAAACTTGACCTATCGATGCGCACCCCTACAACATACGGAAGCTTTTTAGCGATACGGGAGAGGAGCGGTATGCCGGCCCTCGAGATACGCGACGTTCCTAAAAAATAGTACTCGAACCTGATACCGAATAGCCTGCCAGCAAAGTAGTGGGCTGGAGAGTGCGTAAAGTAGAATAGGAGAAACCAGCAAAGCATCAGGATGGGCAGCCTTAGGGGCGGCGAGGTATAACCGGCGGCAACGTAAGATGCAGAAATGGTAGCCCCGGTCATGAGTAGAAAAATGACATTCCAAACCCTTATACTAAACGTCTTGGTCCTCGCCTGGCCCAATACTTCCCTCACCATCCGATGGGTAGGGCCCGTATAGTATCTTCCGCATGGCTTCTAAGGGCTCGTAATTTAGCCCCGAAAACGTCGCGGCCGTGCAAACAGACGTTCCAAACCCCTCGGCATACGTTATCAGATCGTTAACCCTATCCTTCCAGCTCATGTCCCTGACGAGGTGATGGTCAAGTACTAGGAAAGCGGGTCGACATGTGGCTACGACCTTCTTGAGGTTATTTATCGACCTCTCCAGGTCCTTCTCCGTATACCTGCTACCCAGCATATACGTCATGGGCCCATCGCATATGATCGTGTCTGGTCTATTCTGGATGATGAAGCCGAGCTGCTGCTCGTCTACGAGCCCCTCGACGTCAGACGTATGGACCAAACACTCGTTACCAGTGCTTATGCAGACCTCCACTACATATCCAAGCCTTGGAGAGTTACCGTGCTGTACTGCTTTTGAAAACTTTATGGATGTATTTCCGATTCTAACGTTTTTCCCATCGGCGACGGATACCTTGCTGCCGACCTTACGAAGCTGCTCCAATAGCATACGGGCCCTTAACCTTTGGCTGAAGTTTATGTTGTTCTCAGGGTCTTTCATCATGACCCTTTTGCCCCTAAGCCACGATACGTCTTCGTATGGCCTTGGTATGTGATCGTAGTGGTAGTGCGTGAATATTACTAGGTCGGCCTCTGACGTTGACCTCGCAATTTCCGCCTTATGTTCCTCTAGCCTTTTCAGCTCCCTTGGATGCGGCCTAAGTCCGTACCTCCATGGACCGAGCGCGGCTCCTGGGTCTATCACTATGCTCAGGTCTTCTGTATGGATAAGGGTGCACATGCTCCTCGTCCCAAGGCTGTCGGCGGCCAACGGTCTTACCAGCATGGGGGCTCGCCGCTTTATACGCTCTATCCGGTTTAGCTTTCTTTAACCCTTTTTCCGCACAGAGGGCAGAAGATAGCATCCGACGGTATGCTCTCTTTGCAGCCCGGACAAGTTATAGTCTCCGTCGGAACCCCGACGGCCTCCTGAACAGCAGCTTCTCTCGCAGTCGGAGGCGTTGGTGTGGTTTCGGGCTTTTCTTCTTTGACTTCAACTACCTCTTCGGCAGGGGGCTTAACACCTTCCTTCTTTTGGGCCTCAAAAACTCTCAGCATGCCCGAGATGCCGACCGAGATGCCTACGGCTATACCGACCAGCAAAATCCTGCCAAAAGCCTCTAAAATACCAAATGCTCCGAGCGGGTTCCAAAGCTTAAGTTCTATGTAAAAAATGTAGGGGCTCAGGAGCGTGAGTAGCAGGGCAAAGGCTCCGCCAACGGCCACGCTGACGGCGCTCGCAAGCATGGACCGGGCTACCAAGCTGGCTATGAGGGCCGAAACCGCGATGCCAAATATTGCGATTAGTTCCTGCATTCCGGCACCAAAATGCTCAATGAATGAGAATAACGCAATGATCAAGAACGAGGCGCTCGTTGCGACCGTTAACCTAACGAGCGATACCATGTTTTCCATCTCTGGGTTTTATTCCTGGGTATTTAAATAGAGTGCAGGGCTTAAAAAGTGTTATCACAAAGGTTAGGTAGCACTTTTTGCGTATTCCCCGAAACATATACGCGTACCTTCAGATCGTTTTGGACGTTTGTCGTACGGTGTTTATCGAAGCCCCTAGCTCCTTGAATCGCACGAAGCGAAGGCTTTGGGACTGTGTAAACCTGGACGCCAGAAAATCCATGATGGTTCGGAGAAGCGTCTTTGGGGCGGGAAGCTGACGGCTTATTGTTGTTGACACTACCACGGCCGAAGATCGTGATATTCTCGCTTTTAAGGTTCTCATACGTTGGTCTTTCATCGAGCTTTTGCTTTCCTACACCATTCATTTCCACCTTAGGAGCAAAGTATGCCACCATTCAATGGGTATCCCTCGTGTATAGGGTCCCGCATGAGCTCTGCCCGGAGCCTTATTCGGCTTTGGACGTCCAACAGCATGCTCAGAACCTTTATCACGAGAGACATAGTTAACACCTATCGGCGACCATACAACGCCTAAAGGATGGGCTTTCTCGCCGAGTTTCGGTAAATCATGACCCTCCGATCCTTCCCAGAAGGATAAGGTCGCCTACGTTCGTGCCCGTAGGGCCGGTAAAGATTAGGCAGGAGACCTTCTTCAAGAACGTGTAAGAGTCGTTATCTTCCAAGAATGCCCTGGCATCGCACCCTGCCCTCCTACCCCTATCGAGCGTCCAACAATCTGTAACGGCACCGGCGGCATCGGTCGGACCATCCAACCCATCGGTCCCTATGGATAAGCATGCGCAGCCCCTCGAGCCATCCAGCTCGATTGCCGCCGAGAGCGCAAGCTCCTGGTTCCTGCCGCCTACTCCCTTGCCCTTTACGGTCACGGTCGTCTCGCCCCCCAACACCAAGGCGGCTGGCCTTCCAGCCCTTCCGCACCTTATGTCTTGTATAAACCTAGCCAACGTCTGACCGACGTAGCGCGCCTCGCCCTCAAGCCTATGCGTTAAATACGTCGTGCTGTAACCCAACCTCTTTAGCTTGTAGAAGGCGGCTTTACAGGCATCCGCACAACCTCCTACGATAACGTTGCTAACCCTTAGAAACGCCTCGTCGTTCGGCTTCGGGGTCTCGGGCACCTCACCACGCATGCCGCGTTCCAACCTTGCCCTTACGCTAGGCGGCGAAGAGTCCCAAATTCCGTACTTCTTCAAGACGGAGATAGCATCTGCGTACGTGCTAGGGTCTGGCGACGTGGGGCCTGAGGCTATGGTCTCAAGCTTGTCGCCGACGACGTCTGAAAGTATGAGCGATATCGTTCTCGCCCTCGATAGATGACGAGCAAGCCAACCGCCCTTCACCATAGAAATGTGCTTCCTAACTACATTCACCTCATCGATCGTTGCGCCAGACTTAAGAAGCGCCCTCGTGACCTCCACCTTATCCTCCAACGTTACGGGCTCTGCCGGTAAAGGCATGAGGGCCGAACCTCCACCGGAGATGAGCACGAGCACCAAGCTTTTCGGTCCTGTGCTCCTTGCGACCTCGACGAGCTCCTTGGCGGCTTCGTGCCCTTCCTTATCTGGAACGGGATGCCCACCCCCTCTAACCCTTACGCTGGTGGATGCGTAATCGCTTACGACACCGTGTGGCACTATTATGATCCCCCTCTTTATCCTGTCCCCTAAGAGCCCCTCAAGGTAGCGGCACATCCTATGCGTGGCCTTACCAGCTCCCAGAACGACTACCTCGTCGAAATCTGTAAGCTCGACTTTTACGCCGTCAACCGTCAGCGTCCTATCCTTTAACCTAAGCTTCTTACGTAGAAGCTCTTCAGGTTGTACGGCCCGTATTGCCTCCTCCGCCGAAACAAGAAGGTCCCTCCTAAGCTTTCCTTCCTTCCCAGAATAACCCTCGAGCAGCTCGTCCGCGTTCTTTATCAGCCCCTTCATGCCTGAAAGAGGTAAACGAACATTTATAAATAAAGCAGACGGTAAGCCGGACGATGAAAGCAGAATCCGCTTTAATAACTGCCCTCGCCTTGTTTCTCCTCACGACGATTCAGCCAGCCATTTCCGTCAAGCTCCTAGGCTACTACGAGTTTCGGCTTAGGGAAGACCTCCCGACGCATATAGCCGTAGAAGATCAGGATAGGGTCTGGCTTTCGCTACCGTCAAGGATGGAGGTCGTTCTTTTCATGCCGAAGACTGGCGAGATGTTCGCGATAAGCCTTCCTGGTCTACCGTCTAAGATCCTGTACTACGAGGGCTTGGTAGTCGTGGCCCTTGGGAAGGCAAAATCCGTCGCCGTTATAGACGCGAGGACCTTCGACGTGGATACGCTTAAGCTCAAGGCAGACGTGGTGGATATGTACCCGACGAAAGATGGCATATGGCTTGCCCTTCCCGACGTCCCTCAGGTCGTGCTCTTCTCGCCCTTAGAGAGGAAGGTGTTAAGGGAGGTAAGCCTGAACGTTGCGGCTGGGGAGGGTATCATGGCAGAATCCGATGGAAGGCTCTGGGTCATAGACAAGTCCTACAGGAGCCTGCTGACGGTTGACACGGCATCCGGCTCGGTAAAAGCGTACGACGTCGGGAACCAGACGTACCTACTGGCGCCGGCGAAGGGCGGTGGCGTTTGGGCCGTGACGGTCGAGGGTTACCTAATCCGCGTAACGAACGACTTAAAGTTAGCCGAGAAGGTAGCCCTGCCGGCTGGAACGGTAGTCGCACCCCCGTTGCTCTCTACCGATTATGGCTCCCTCGTTTACTTTTGCAGGCCAAGGAATTCGGTGGGAGAGGTTTTTGACGGAAGCGTTGAGGAAATCCGTTTAGGTCTTATGTCGCCATGGCATCCTACGAAAGGTCCGGACGACACGTTCTGGTTCATAGACATAACCAGGAACGGCATAGGCGTTGTAACGATCTCTAGACCTCCGACGATAAGGTCCGCATGGGTTGAAAAGCTCGGCGATAAAGCGTTCAGGGTTTTTGCCGAGGTCGAGGACAGGGAGGGGGATGTGAAGAACGTCGTGGCGGTTGTAGAGCAGTACGTGGGTGGAAGGCTCGTGTTGAACTCTACCTTTGGGATGGGCATGGCACAGGGTAGGGCGTACGCCGGTGACGGGAACGTAGGGATCGAGGAAGGGATCGTTAAGGTAAAGGTCCTAGCGTCTGACGCGGTGAACAACGTGGCCTACTCGCATGCCGGTAACATAACCGTAAAGGACGGCGTTATAGTTGGCATCGAGCTGAAAAAAGGTGAAGGGCAAGGTGCTGGGATTCAGGTCTACGTACTCGTATCAGAGCTGTTGCTGCTTATACCCGTGGTGCTCGCGGTCCTGTACGTCCTAAGGAAGAGGTTTTATAAACGTAAGTAGTCTAAGCCTCTGAGCCCCTTTATCCGTTCATAACCCAGCCTCGATAGCCTTCTAAGCGCCGCCACGTCTTTCGGTAGGTCCACATCCAGGCCTACGCGGAGCGATACGTATATCGCCACCCTCTTACCGCACGCCTTTGCTGAGGATAGGTGCTTAATGAAGCTCGAAGCTCCGAACTGCATCCTAATGGCTCGTGCATCCCTCATAGCCAATGCGTTTGTGCCCTTCAATTCCAACGATGGGGATATTACGACGTCGTTGTGCTCCAACAACCTCTCCACGGTCTTCACGTCTTCTGGCGAGATCAACGGAAGGTCGCAAGGAAATACGGCAAAGCCACCTTTATGCCTCGAATACAGCATATCGACAGCGCCCTCGAGAGACTCGTTAAGACCGCCCCATTCGTCGGGTATGAAGGACAGGCCCTTTTGTTCAACGAGCGCCTCGACCTCAGGGTCGCTTCCGATCACGTACACCCTCTTCAGACCGGCCTCGGTACACGCGTCGGCGACGAGCTCGAGCATTTTCAGGATAAGCCGTCGGCGTTGCTCCTGGTTAAATAGCCTTTTTAGCCTCGATTTTCCATCCGCCAGCCTTTTGACCGGAATTACCGCGAACTCGAGCAAGCCAAGTTTAAGCTCGGCTCCGTAAATATAAAACCTCCCTTACCACGTTGACACACTCAACGGCTGAAGCCGGAGATTCTCGGTCGGCTCATCGATTCACAGTTGCTGAGTTCTGGGCTGTGCCAAACCAGGCCCTGGATAGAGCTATAAGCTTTACCCCGCTTGCCGAACCACCCTTCCCATCTCGATCCAGAACCTTATTCGGGCTTTTGGACGTCTAGGCCGCATGCTCGAAACTTTTATCGCAAAGCACGTATTTAACACTTATTAGTTAGGGGCTTTCTCGCCGAGGTGTTTGTAAGGATGATCCCGGTGATATACGAGGACCTCTGCATCGCCTGCAAAAAGGACGTTTCCCTGGAGGAGATTTTTGAGGCAAGGTGTAGCGTCAAAAACGTACCCTTCAGCTCGGTGGTACGTAGCCCAGAAGAGGTGGAGCTCGAAGATCTTTTTAGGAAAACGCTTGGAGAGCCAAGAGAGATACAGAGGTTCTGGATAAAAAGGTTCGTTAGAGGCGAGAGCTTCACGGTCGTAGCCCCTACCGGAATAGGCAAGACAGCATTCGGCCTGATAACCTCGCTTTTTTTAGCGTCAAAAGGAAAGAAAAGCTACATCATAGTCCCCACAACTATATTGGTCGAACAATGCGTCAACGAGCTGAGAAGTTTCTGCTCAAAGATAGGTAGGAATGCTGGCATAAACGAAGAGGGGGAAGTGACGATAGCCTTTTATCACGAAAGGATCGACAAAAAAGAGAAAGAAAAGTTCGAGGGGATCCTTAAGAATGGCAATTTTGACGTTCTTGTAACTACCGCAGCTTTCCTCTCCAAGAGGTTCGATAGGATTAAGGACATGCATTTTGACTTCATATTCGTTGACGACGTGGACGCCATACTGAAGGCCTCCAAGAACGTTGAAAGGGTTCTGTACCTTTTGGGGTTCAGGAATGTTGACGGGGAGTGGGCCGGTGAGCCTAAGGGCATCTTGATGGTTTCTACGGCAACGACGAGCAAAGGTAAGGCTACAAGGTTGTTCAGAAAGCTGCTGAATTTTGATGTAGGCTCTTCTTTCTTTACCGTTAGAAACGTTGAGGATTTTTACTTAAATTCGGAGGAACCAGAAAGAATAAAGGAGATCCTAAGGAGCATGGGCAGCGGATGCATAATCTATGCTCGAAACAGCGAGGTGGCTGAGAAGTACTACGAAGCCCTAAGGGATGAGTTCAGCATCGGGCTCGTGTTGGCCGGAAGGAAGGATGCTTACGATCTTTTCTGCGAAGGAAAGGTTGACCATTTAATCGGCACGTCATACTACTATGGCCTGCTCGTTAGGGGCTTGGACCTCCCGAAAAAAATAAGGTACGTCATATTCATCGGCGCCCCTGTCCTAAGAATCAAAAGTGAGGCTTTAACGCCCAACCTGATAAAGGCTCTGGCCCTAAGCCTTCAAGACGAGGAGCCGATACGAAGAAACCTTCCGCTCATACTTAGCCTGGAGAGACACCCTGAGAGGCTGGAAGAGATAAGGCAGCTGGTGAGCGAGGTTGTTCGAGCGAAAAAGGCTGAAGACCTGGTTATAAGGGAAGGCGAGATAATATTTCCGGACATAAGGACGTACATCCAAGGCTCTGGAAGGTCTTCGAGGCTGACGGTTAACGGCCTAACAAAAGGCGCATCCTTTTTGCTGGAGAAGGACGAAGAAGTATTGAAGGCATTCATCAAAAGAGCGAAGTACTATGACATAGCGTTCAAACACTTTAGCGAGGCCGATTTTGGCTCGTTGAAAAAAGAATTAGACGATAGCCGTATGCTTAAGCAGCATGCCGTCGAAACGATCAGACCCGCACTCTTCATCGTAGAAAGCCCGACAAAAGCAAAAATAATCTCCAGATTCTTTGGACGGCCGAGCGTCAAAATTCTGGACAATTTGGTCGTGTACGAGACCGTAAGCCAAAATTACGTTCTCTCTGTAGCCGCATGCCTCGGCCACGTAGTAGACCTCGTCACCGACAGGGGCTTTCATGGGGTTCAAGTGAACGATGCTTTCATACCGATATACTCGACAATAAGGCGGTGTAAACGGTGTAACTACCAGTTCACCAACAAGCGGGATAAGTGCCCGATGTGCGGCTACGATGAAATAGACGACTCGGCCGGGAGAATCGATTCTATTAGAAACATCGCTTACCAGACGGGTTTCGTCATAATCGGCACGGATCCCGATGCCGAGGGCGAAAAGATTGCCTGGGACCTGAAGAACATACTGAGCGGGCTGGCCCAAGTAAAGCGTGCTGAGTTCCACGAGGTCACGCCCCAGGCCATCGTAAAAGCATTATCGAACCTAAGGGACGTTAACGAGGATTTGGTAAAGGCCCAAATACTCAGAAGGGTAGAGGATAGATGGATTGGCTTCGTCCTTTCTCAGCTACTCTGGAAGCATTTTGGGGACTACAATATGTCTGCGGGTAGGGTTCAAACACCAGTTTTGGGATGGATAATCCAGCGTGCAAAAGAATTCAAGAAGAGGAGGAAGGTCGCCTACGCTCCTCAACTTGGCTTGACCTTTGAGGAATTGGAGGGAGAGCCAAAGCAGCTACGCGTTGAAATCTCCTTGGTAGAGGAAAGGGAAGAGAAGCGCACGCCGCTCCCACCCTATACTACGGACGAGATGCTGAAAGACGCCAATCGTATTTTACGCCTGAGCTCTACCGTGGCCATGAAGTTAGCCCAAGACCTTTTCGAGAGCGGCTTCATCACGTACCACAGGACTGATTCTGTTCGTGTTAGCGACGTAGGTTTAAGGATAGCGAAGGAATTTCTTGGTGAGGCGTTCGCAGGCCGGCATTGGTCTACGACAGAAGGGGCTCATGAGTGCATAAGGCCCACGAGACCTTGGGATAGGTTTACGCTCCAGAGAATGATATACGAGGGCGTCGTTCCGGCTGAGAAGATGACCGCGGATCACTTTGCCCTCTACGACCTGGTTTTCAGACGCTTCATGTCAAGCCAGTGTCGTGATGTCGACGTCAGGGTCAAAAAGTACTTGGTGAGGTTTTTGGATAAAGAGAAAGTGGTCGAGAGGGTAACTGAAGCAAAAGGTAGGGCCTTAGAGATCTACAGGTTCGTGACAGTCGAGAAAGAGCTTCCGGAAGGTGTCTTCGAAGTTGACCTGGAGTACCGGGTTTTGCCCTCTGCCTATCCTTACACGCAGGCCGACGTGATAAAGCTCATGAAGGAAAGGGGGATCGGAAGACCATCTACCTACACGACGATAATAGATAAGCTCTTCCGCAGGAAATACGTTATAGAAAAGAAACACCTTCTCTTCCCGACGACCCTTGGGCATAAGGTTTTTGAATTTTTGGACAAGAACTACGGTGACTTCGTATCCGAGGAGAGAACGCGGATTTTGCTCAAGATGATGGATGAGGTTGAGAAGAGGGCAGCCAACTACGAAGATATGCTAAGAGAAGTTTACGAGGAGATCAAAAGGATAAGCTGGGATGCTACCCGATAGAGCTTAACGTGCCGTACGACGCCTTTGTAGGAAGGGTATGGCATGTTGGTTTAACGAGCAAAGAAACGCGCTCTGCAGAGGGTCCTCGACCCGAGAATTTTATAAGCCATGATGAAAGCCCTGTAGGTATGAGGGCTGCGCTCCTTCATAAACCGGGATCCGTCGAGGAGAACCCGCTTACCGTCGAGGAAGTACCGGTTCCAGAGCTGAAGGATGGATGCATCTTGGTTAAAGTGGAGGCATGCGGTGTATGCAGGTCAAACCTCCACATGATCGAGGGTGAGTGGGTCAAGTACGGCTTGCCCTCCAAGCTACCTATAATACCGGGACACGAAATAGTGGGCACGGTAACCGAGGTTGGGAAGGGCGTAGAGGGCATTGAGGTTGGGCAGAGGGTTGGAATCCAGCCGCTCTGGGCTGCTTGCGGAAGGTGCGGGTACTGCCTGCAGGGGCTAGAGCACCTATGCCCTAGCAAGAAGATAACGGGCGAGACCGTTGACGGCGGATACGCTGAGTACATCCTAGCCGACTGGCGGTACGTATACCCCGTCCCGGATGACTTAAACCCAGTCGAGGCGGCACCCCTCTTCTGTCCTGGCGTGACGGCTTACGGGGCCGTTCTAAAGGCTGGGCTAAAGCCAGGAAAGGCCGTGGCTGTTTTCGGGATAGGCGGCGTGGGCCATATGGTCATACAGATCGCCAGGCTTTATGGTGCTAAGGTCGTAGCGGTCAGCAGGAGCAAAAACCACTTGAAGGTCGCTGAGGCATTGGGGGCCGACTTGGTAATAGATTCCTCAACGAGCGACGTCGTGAGCGAGATAAGTAAGCTGGGAGGCGTAGATGCCAGCATAGTCTTCGCGCCCTCGGATACCGTAGCGGAGCAGGCGATAAGGGTCACGAAGCCTTCAGGAACCGTTGTCATCGGCGTTCACGTCAAGCTCGGCGAATTCTTCTTCCACGAGGAGAAAAGAATAGTCGGCTCCGTGATAGGCCCTAGGTGGATGATGATGGACGTGATAGAGCTGGCACGTACCGGAAGGATAAAGGCTGTATGCGAAAGGCATCCTTTAGAGGATGTGAACGACGTTCTTAAGAAGCTGAAGATGGGCGAGGTCACGGCAAGGGCAGTCTTGGTACCCTAGGCTCTATTTACACTTGGAAGCGACTTCCAGTACGAACTTCGCAAGCCTGATCCTATCCTCCCTTGTCCTCATCAGCGTGTTGGTTACCGCGACCCTTATACCCAGCCCCTTGACTTCCTGTACGAGCGGAGCATCAACCTCATCCATCACGAAAGCGTCCAGGAAGTCGGAATAGAGCTTGGCTACGCTAAGGGCTGAAGGCTCTATCCCTAGTTGACTCATCATCTTGTCCGCAGGTCCCTTGACAGCGGCCCCTCCAACGATCGGGGAAACAGCAACCTTCACGGCGTTACTCTCCCTTAAGGCTTCCCGCACGCCCCTGATGGCAAGTATCGTGCCTATGCTTACCAAGGGGTTGCTCGGGCACAGGATCACGGTCTCAGCATCCATTATGGACTCTATAACACCCGGTGCGGGCTTTGCACTCTCCGCGCCCTCGTATACGATTTCGCGAACAACGTCCAAAGAACCCCTCTTCACCAAGTATTCTTGAAAATGCATCGTCCCCTTGTCAGTCCTTATCTTCGTCGCGAAGTACTCATCCGTCATCGGTATGATTCTCTGTCTAACGCCAAGCCTGGCACATATGTCCCTCGTTACCTCGGAGAGCTTGTAGCCGGACCTTAGCATCATCGTCCTATGGATGTGTGTCGCTAGGTCCCTATCGCCCAGCTTGAACCACGTCTCGTGCCCGTAAACCTCTAGCATCTGAAGGCAGTTGAATGTGTCGTTCTTGATACCCCATCCCTTCTCCTCGTCCACCAATCCAGCCAAGGTATAGGTTACTATATCCAGGTCGGGAGACACGCGTAGGCCGTGAAACTCGCAGTCGTCGCCAGTGTTCACGATTACCGTTAACTTTTCAGCCGGGACTACGGAGGAGAGGCCGTCGATAAGCTTAGCAGCCCCTACGCCGCCGGCGAGGGCGGTTATCGTATCGCATTCCCCCAAAAGTTTAGGCACGCAACCTCGTTTAATGGTTTTCTGGGAGGTTTTGATGAGGTCCCTCCGCGTGAAACTTCTACGATCGCCTGCGGCTCGAAGCGATCCGGTATCCTAAGAACCTTCCTAACGGCCTCGGGGGCGAATAGCGCACTACTCCTCCAGCAAGCTGATATGCCCATCGCGTGAAACGCTAAGAGCATGTTCTCTATCGCGGCCGCCACGGATTGGACCGCCATGGTATGCTCGCACATCCTCCGTCTATCGTCAGGGTACTCATGCATATCATCCATAGTCAGGCATGCGACGATGATTGCCGAGGCTCTCATGCTTCTCTCCGTTGAGGCTTTCACGATTTCATCTATGCTCTTCTCATCGAGCCCATCTTCCCTCAAGTCCTTACGCCATGCCTTTGCCATCTCTTCCAACAGCATCTCCTTTACGCCCGGGTCCTTTACGACTACGAACCTCCAGGGTTGGGAGTTATGAGCTGAGGGTGCAGACGTCGCAACCTCCAGAGCCCTGATAATCTCCTCCAGCGAGACCTCTCCATCACCTGGAACCTTAGCGCTTGCCCTTGAGGATATGAACGAAAGGATCTCCTGAGGTTCCATCGCAGCACTTCCATATGTTCAACCACTTATATCAGCCTTCTCGGTATCTTATGGGAAGGCTGAAGCGGTTTTGGTTGAGCTTTGGCTAAAGTACGGGAAGACGGAGGTTTTCGTCGAAATACCCCCGGAGACACAATGCTTTGTGGCGGAGCCGAGCAGGCCGACCGAGGTCGAGAACGTTGAGGCGGAAGTTGAGTCGGCCATAGAGGGTTATGGATATAGCGATCTTGAAAGGTTAATCCGCTCATCCAAGAAAGTCTCTCTCCTGGTTGATACGCAGCTAGACGACGAAAGTTTCTTACGCGTGTACAGAAAGTTGACAGAAATCGTAGTACAAAACAAGAGCAAGGAGACATCTTTTAAAGTACTGCTCTCGCCGTGGAGATACCGGAAGGTGGAAGTTAAGCGTTTTAAAAACCTCGAGGGTCTTGAGGCTGCCGATATCAACGTGGCCGTCGTAGACCGCTACTCAGAATCCCAGGAATGGGTTGTGGATGAGGCCAGCGGCCTACAAGTTCATCACGAATACTTGAGTAGCGACCTGAAGCTCGTTCTCTCTCCTACGGAGTATCATGGCGTCTATGGCCTGCTCGATTGCAGGCATGCGACGATCATGGGGGTAGTGTACGCAAAGTCGCGACCAAAACGCACGAAGGGTTTGGAAGGCCTGTGGGAGATCGCTACCGGCCTCCATCCCAGCCTTGCTTTCCAAACGGTCCACTCTGTTAGAAAAGGCTTAGTAAAGGTTTTTGTGGGACGGCCTGAGCACGTTGTAAATTTTGCATCGAGCTCGGCCCATAGCGCTCTAAGGGTAGGGTTGAGGAACAAGGCAGACATAGTCATAGCCAGTCCAGGAGGCATGCCCTACGACTCGACGTTGATGAGCACGCTTCAAACTTTGGGGAATGTTGAGCACGCAATAAAAAACGACGGCATATTGATTTTGGCGGGCGAGTGCGCTGAAGGTTTAGGAGGCCCAGACTTCGCGGCTGAGCTTAACGTGTATGCAGGAAAGAAGGAGGAGTACCGCCCGCCGAGCGTAATCAACCATGAGGCAATGGTCCTCAACAAGTTTAGGCTTTTGTGCGGTAAGCATAGGGTGGCCTTGGTTTCGACGCTGCCCAAGGCTTACGTTGAGAAACTATTGGGAGCGAAGGCATTCGACACACTATCGGACGCTCTCTCTTACGCTCTGAGGATAAAGGGAAAGGAATGTAGCTTGGCTTTAGTCCCGGATGCCGCAAGGGTCTCAGTCTCATGGGAAGGAGAGGGGGACGAGCGTCAGGGCAAGGATTCCTAGAACGCCTAAAGATGCTAGCTTCCTGTTCTTCGAGAGGGGCGAAACTTGGTCTAGGGGTACTATGTCGGGCGTCCGGGAAGACATGAGCAGTATCAAGATACCCAGCAAAAAGTATCCTATGATTATCAGGACGATCGCCGAAGCGTAAGAAGCTATCATGTACTGCTTTCTCGATAGTAACGGCCTAAAAATTCTACCACCATCCAGCTGCCATGCAGGGAAGAGGTTTATCGCGGTCACGACCATTCCGAGCCATGCGGCGAAACCGATCGTGGAAAATAAAGGAACCATGTCCGGTTTGCCGAATAAAGGCCTGATCAAATAGAATGCAAGGGGCGAGGGTAGAAACACCCCGCCCTCTTTTTCTATTAGCGCTTGGACGGCCTTGTATTCTGATACGCTTACCCAGTTAGCCGTAAGGAAGGCAACGATCGTGACGGCTATGCTTACGACGAATCCCGTGACGGGGCCGCTTATGCCGCTGTCGAATAAGCTGTCGCGGTTTATCGCGGGGTCTTTTTGGAAAATCACCGCACCAAACGTCGGCATGATGCCCGGCACGCCTGGGATGAAGTAGGGAGGTGTTGCACCTATGCCGCTGGCCTTGGCTGAGATGAGGTGTCCAAACTCATGAAGGCCTATTATGGACATTAGGGCAAAAGCGAAAAGCAACGTGTTTAAAAGCACGTCAACGAAGCCAACACGGCCGAACATTCTCGAGAATATGTCGGCGTAGGATGCGGAGCGGAGGTAACCGTCGATGAGCACAGTACAGAGTGTCACGAAGAACAGTACTAGAGGCATCCTGCTGGCTCTCTCGGCGGCCCTCCTGTAGGGGAAGACCCTTATGAGTATCCTGTCGCGTTCCCGAACTGCCGTGGGAACGTATCCGATTTTTCTCAGGTCAAAAACCAGCGCCTTAAACGGCTCCTTGATGTGGCGCTCCTTTATACCAAAGGATAAGATGCCTTCATCGAAGAATACGTCCTCGACCGTGAACCTTTCCATCACAATGGCCTTTATGTTCTCTATGTCATCTAAGCCGTATTCGGGCAAAGGCATCTGCAGCAACCTTTGTATCCAAGCCTAAATAAATATCTTTATCTAACCCGAGCAAAGCTATGGACGTCGGTGGTGAGTGCATGGAAGACGTCTCAAGGTGCGTCGAGGTACCGCCAAACGTCATCATAAGGAACGTAACACCAAACGACCTGCTTCAAGTGATGCACATCAACAGGTTATGCCTTCCAGAAAACTATACGTTCTCTTTCTTCGAGACACTCTACAGGGATGCTCCAAAAGCGTTCTTTGTCGCAGAGTACGGTGGAAAGATAGTGGGCTATGTGATGTGTAGGGTGGAAAGGATATTCTCGAAGATAGACAAGTTTAAGTTAAAGAAGGCAGGCCACATAGTCTCCATAGCAGTCCTTCCAGATTACAGGCGTATGCACATAGGCAGCGCTTTGATGAAGTGCGCTACGGAGGCGCTGAAAAATGAATACGGTTGTTGCGAAGCTTACTTGGAAGTCAGGGTATCCAACGAGCCAGCGATCGCTATGTACGAGAAGCTTGGTTTCCGCAAGGTAGAGAGGCAGGAGCGCTACTACATGGACGGCGAGGATGCGTACGTTATGGCGAAAAGGCTCTAATGCCGTGCGGCGACAAAGCTCATACTCTTTAGGAGCTTTTCCGCATCCTCTAGGTCCTTATGCGTATCTATGCTCATCCACTTACAATCGTGGAAGGGCACGGCCCTGAGCAGCCCTTGGCTTGCCAGCTCAGGGAAGGTTGTCTTTTCTAAGTCACCCTGCCTCGGTAGGTATTCGAAGACCTTAAAGGTGAACGCGTATACGCCGGCGTTTATCCAGTAATCGGGCAACCTAGGCTTCTCCTTGAACTCGCTTATTATAAGCGTGTCTGCGTTGAAGCTCACTACACCGTATGGCGACGGTAAAGGCACGACCGCAACGGCGCCGACGACATCGTCTCGGAGAGCCTTTGTCAGCTCGATCGGGTTTAGGTCCGTCAAGATGTCGCCGTTGATCACGACGAACGCATCCTCTTTGTTTAGCAGATGTACAGTGTTGTTAAGCGCACCGCCGGTCCCTAACGGCTCGTCCTCTACAACGTAACCAACCTTTACGCCGAACTTCTGGCCGCTACCGATGTCCTCCATCATCTTTTCCTTCAGGTGGCCGGCACATATTATTATCTCATCGATCCCATGGGCCTTCAACCATTCAAACTGCCAACAAAGTATTGGCTTTCCCAATACGTTTAGCAAGGGTTTCGGGACGCTCTCGGTTAGGGGTCTGAGCCTCTTCCCATAACCTCCTGCGAGTATGACTGCCTTCAGTCTACAACACCGCCGTCATTTACCTAAGAGCAGGGCATGTGACGCCCTCTCCTGACTTAAGCCAGGAGCTTCCAGCTTTTCCTTCGTGTTAGGCTTCATCTGTCACCATCTGGCCGTTTTTCTGGAAGCATGCTTTCGGCCGGGGCTTTTCGCTCCGGTCACATATGCTGGTTCGGGGGCGTCACTCCTCCCCCATCCCATGCCTCCCGTTAAGGCATGGGCTATCCTTAGCGAGCTCAGAGCATGAGGCTCCGTCATCAGGAACGTCCCAGCTAAAATTTTTCTAAAAGCTATATTTAATCTTTGTCCATTCATCCCCTAACTATATGCTATCTCTTCAACCTCACCCTCTGTCTTTCTTTGGTGCCTTCAACGAGTATTCCAACTTCTTTAAGACTTTCCCTTATACGATCGCTCAGGTCGTACGCGCCCCTCCTTCTCAATTCTTCCTTGAGGTTGAGAAGCATCTGCAAAACTTTTGAGGTAGCCAATTTTTCCATTTCCGCCCCCGGCCTGAAGTCCTGTAGGAGGCCTATGGAATTACAAAGGTCTAGTATCATGCTGTAGTAGGCATCGATCTCCTCCCTCGTCGCCGCCCCTGATGATAAGTATATCTTGGGCACATGCTATTCCGACGGATGTATATACGAATCTGAGGGCAAGCGTAGATTCTGGTTGGGTGTTACTGCATATGAGTATGCAGCCGTTGTTGCTGAAACCTTCAGAATTCTAGGAGTTCGTGTTAGTGTTACTAAATCTACAACGAAACGAGGATTCGGAGATTGCGACGGATGATATGTTAGCAATGAGACAGACATTGAATATTCGAACAAAGATTTCAAACTGTTATTATACCTACAGAAGTTATTAAAGAAAATGGATATTACGACAACCGGGCCAACTATAACAAGCTATGAGTCATTGACATTCCACATATCGATTCCAATTTCTATAGGGAGATTATGTTTTACTATTTCAAAGAAGCAGAAGGTTCCGGAAAAGTTAGCTCTAAGGTATGCTGACAGTAACAGCAAACCGGCGAGGGTTATAGTTGCTGCGAACTTGGTGAGTCTGGAATTCGTTAGCTCACAGACTAAAGCATCAAAACTCCTTTCAGTATCCAGTCGGCAGTAAGTAGTTACCTACGCAGTAAAAGGAAGTGGACGAAACTGTTAACACTACCAGAAGTGGAAGAACTTTCAAAGAAATTCATGAGAGACACTGACAAACAGGCTATCATAGATAAGTTAAGGAAAATGCTGATTTTATGACACCTCCTCGACTCTCCCTTCTTCATCCTCGCAACTGTTTATGTTAATATTGTATTGTTATCTTTTAAGTTAAAAATAAAAGTGGCTAAAACATATATGAAAGTACGGCTTAAACTTTATGCATGATAGTATTAAACAGTAGCACACAGGCGCTTGAAAACTTTCAACCACTCCATGGGAATAAGGTTTACATGTACGTGTGCGGGCCGACAACTTATGACTATTCCCACATTGGCCATGCAAGAACGTATGTAGCCTATGACACTATCGCTAAGTACTTAAGATATAAAGGATACTCCGTTTTTTTCTTAATGAATATAACCGACGTGGATGATAAAATAATAGATCGAGCTAGAGAAGAAGGAACAGATCCATTAGAGTTGGCTAGAAAATATGAAAAATACTTTTTTGAAGACTTAGCTGCTTTAAAGATTGACTCGATAAACTACTTTGCTAGAGCTTCTGAATATATTCCAGAAATCGTAAAGTCAATCCAACAGTTACTAAACAAAGGATATGCTTATGAAACCAGAAGTGGCATCTTTTTTGATACCGAGAAATTCCCTTATTATGGTGCACTATCAGGAAAAAAGCCAGAGGAGCTAACGGTGCATAGAATAGAACCTGACCCTACTAAACGTAGACCTCAAGATTTTGCCTTATGGAAGAAGCGTGAACCCGGTGAATTTGGATGGGAAACTCCGCTTGGGTACGGGAGACCCGGATGGCATGTAGAAGACGTGGTCATCATTTTATCACATTTGGGCCCGCAAATAGATATTCATGGAGGGGCGATAGAACTCATATTTCCCCACCATGAAGCTGAAGTTGCTATTGCGGAAGCCGTAACAGGTATAAGGCCCTTTTCTAAATATTGGATTCACACCGGACTTCTAACAGTTTCTGGGGTTAAGATGTCCAAGTCTCTCGGAAATTTCATAACTATACGTGAAATTCTGAGAAGAGTTGATCCTGAAGTTTTGAGGTTTTACTTTCTATCAGCTCATTATAGAAGCCCACTTGATTTTGATTGGTTAGAATTGGAGCAGGCAAAGGCCTCGTTAGCATCCCTCTACAACTTTATGCAAGAGATTAGTGATAAAGGAACGCATAAAGAACTTACGTCTTTGGAGCACTCTTTACTAGAAAAGGTATCGGTTCTTAGGTCTAAATTCTTCGAAGCTATGGATAACGACTTTAACACCCCTCAGGCTTTGGCTACGTTGTTTACATTTGTAAAGGAAGCTAATAAGACCCTTAGTCCCATGCCTACTATAAATGAGCAGCTTAAAAGAAGTATCATCAACACCTTCCGTGAGCTAGGGGAGATATTAGGCATTCTACAACGAGATTTGTTGAAAACTGGTGACGCGCTTCTAAACGACGTTATGAACGTCATAGTCAGCATTAGGGAGGATTTGCGCCGTAATAAGCAATACGAGTTAGCGGACAGAATTCGTGAAAGCTTACGGAAGATAGGAATAATTCTGGAGGATACCTCTGCAGGAACTAAATGGAAGAGAATACTATCTTCTTCATAGAAGCAGCCATTACACTATAAAGTTCGTTGAGCACTACTTCATACAATCTCAGGGGCCTCATCAAGACGCAACATTCTAGCTGTGCCATCCGGGAACCTAGAGACGTCAAAGTAAACGTTTCCGTCGACTTCGTATGCATATCCTTCCTCTATCAAAGATTTGATCGTCTCGATCATGTCCAGTATGTGCATCGTTGCCCTTGGCTGTATGTTCGACCTCCTAAGCTTCAGGGCGTCCATGTCTTCGAAGAACATCAACATGTACCTGTTCCACGAGCTCCATCGGCTCAAGCCTTTCCCTTTCAGCGCCCTCCAGTATCCTGTCCCTTCCTGTCTCCTCTCTTATGTGTCCCACGTCCGTTATGTTTCTTACATAAAATACCCTCTGTGCTCGAGGAACCTTATTATGGCGTCGAAGGCTATGTAGGTTCTTGCATGGCCCAAATGGGCCACGTCTTGGACGGTCGGCCGCATACGTACATCTTCACGTTCCTTGATGGATGGCTACTAATATTCTTAAACCTCCTCCAGAAGTTGCCAGGCGGCATCCACGACGATCGAAACTCGTAATACCAGTAAGCCGTTCAGCGGGCTTACGCAAGTTCCCTGAAAACGGCTTCCATGGAAGAATATTCGTACGTTATGCCTGTAATATCCTCATTTCCACGAAGCAAAACATTTATATATTACATGTACAATAACAGTTATAGATTTCGTAACCTTTATATAAAAATTAGGTGAGGGATAACGTCCGGCTCCGGTCATAAGGATGGGATGGGAAAGCGTATGTTAAAGATAAGAGGTTTGAGGGACGATATGGTCTGTCCAGAATGCGGCAACACGGCTCTGGTAACAGACGCCAAGACAGGTGAGGTAAGCTGCCCCGTCTGCGGTTACGTCATCCTAGAGAGGGACGTCGATTGGGGGCCTGAGTGGAGGAACATAGACGAGGAGGACGAGAGCCGTAGCAGGGTCGGTGCACCGCTCTCCATAATGTACAGGGACCATGGCCTCTCGACGGTCATCGAGAAGGTGGATGAGGACGCTGCCGGAAGGAAGCTCCCCAAGGAGGTCAAGGAGAAGATGCTAAGGCTCAAGAAACTCGATGCGATCTCGCAGGTCAACGCATCCGAGACAAGGAACCTTCAGCAAGCCGTGAACATACTTGAGATATATGCCGACAAGCTTCACCTCTCGAAGGCAGTTGCCGAGAGGGCTATGCTGATTTACAGGAATGCGTTGAAGGCTGGTCTCGTTAGGGGTAGGTCTATAAGGTCTATAATGGCCGCGGCGACGTATGCGGCATGCAGGATGATGGACACGCCAAGGGACCTGAGGGAGTTCGAGAAAGCCTATCCCGTGGTGAAGAGGAAGACCATAGCCCAAGGCTACCGTCTACTCCTGAAGCACTTGAACCTTAAGGTACCCGTTGCCGACCCTAAGATTTACCTTTACAAGATAGCATCGAAGCTAAACCTAGAAGAGAAGGTCGTCCAAGAGGCCATCAGGGTTTTGGGCGAAGCCTCTTCGAAGGGCGCAACGGTCGGAAAGGACCCTGTCGGAATGGCGGCTGCTGCACTCTACATGGCATGCCAAGAGACAGGCCAGAACGTGACGCAGAAAGATATCGCAAGGGCCGCTGGCGTGACGGAGGTTACTGTTCGGAACAGGTTCAAGGGTCTAAAGGACGTCCTAGAGGGCGTGACATCTACCCCAGCCTCCACCACTACCTGAGCTTTTTGTTTATATCACGTCGATGTTCTCAGGTTGTAGACCCATGCTGATCAGGAGCTCTCTTACCTTTTCCCTGTGGTCTCCCTGAAGGATGATCACGCCGTCCTTAAGACCGCCACCGCACGCGCATGCCGACTTCAACTTCGAGGCTATCTCCGCCAGGTCCCTTTTGCTACCATCCAAGCCCTCTATGATGGTTGATACCTTGCCCCACTTCCTAAGCTCTAGTTTCACCCTGACATGCTGTTGTTCACGGCTGATCGTCTCGCAGGCACATATCGATGTGGGCAGTCCACAACGCGGACAGATATCCGGCATTACCCACTCTCCTTATGCAAAAATATTACTTAACTTTTGTGGATTTAAACTTAACCTTTGTAGGGTTCTGGATTAGGTAGATACATATAAGCTTTCGTTTCTCTTATATCTACCCAACCCTTCCCCTCGATAATCTCATTGAGGGCCTTCGGGGCGAACCCATGTCCCCACATCCCGAGTATGTTCACGCAAGCCACGAAGTGCCTATCCGCTTCGTAACCACAGTGCCTGCACTTGAAGACCTGCCCATTCTTCTTGGACAAACGCCCGCATCTAGGGCAGGTCCTGCTTGTGTTCCTCGCTGAGACGTAATGGGTTCTGTAGCCCATCCATGCCATCTTGTACTCAATGAGGTTCTGGATCTTTCTGTACGGTAGCGACGCGACCTTGCGGTTCTTCCGCTTTGCATATCTATTCCTCGTAGCGTTATAGCTCAAGCCTTTAAGATTTTCAAATATGGGAGCAAGCCCTTCCTGGGATAGCTCTTTAACTATGCTCGTGGTTACCTTATGGAGCATGTCGTTCACCCTCCTCCTCTCGCGCCTGGAGTACTTCTGCATGAGCCTTCTAGAAGTTATCGGGTTGTATTTCGAAAGG
>NDWU01000026.1 GCA_003056285.1 Candidatus Terraquivivens tikiterensis | reverse complement strand
GACGCAGCCCAGATACTCCCCAGGATTAAAGGGTACACGTTGACGCACGAATACAAGATGCCGAGCATATGGGCTGAGGGGCTCAGATACCACATGGCCGCACCCATCATAAGCTACCTTAAGAGCAAGGGATTAGTCGAGGCAGTAGCCTATCCTAGGGATGAGAAAGCTGTCTTTGAGGCGGCGAGGGTGTTTATCCAAGCGGAAGGATTCATCCCGGCGCCAGAGTCCTCCTACGCCATCAGGGCCATGGTGGACGAGGCTTTGAAAGCCAAGGCATCGGGGGATGAAAGGGTTATAGTAGCGAACATAAGCGGTCATGGGTTCTTGGACCTAGAGGCCTACGGAAAAGTACTGGGCGTATAAGTTTATTTAATTCGAATACCGTCAGGAAGCCATCGTGTGCGAGGGGCTTACTCCTCCACGAAGCTGGATATCGTCGGTATCTCTGGCGGAAGGCCCTTCCTCTTCCTTATCTCTGCTATGACTTTATCCCTTATCGAGGCCGGAACTGGCTTCCAAGAAGAAAACTCGGTCGCCCAGAAGGCCTTGCCCATCGTCACGCTCCTCATCACCTCGCTCAAGTCGAAGGTCTCAGCAGCAGGGATCTCGCCCTGGATTATCGTTATGTACTCGGCCTGCCTTACGTCTAAAACCTTTCCTCTCTTCGAGCTTAAGACGCTCGTCACGGCACCCATGAATTCGGGCGATACCTTCGCCTCCAGTTTCAGAATTGGTTCCAGGAGAACTGGGTCGGCGCTTAGTATGCTTGCGTATAGGCTCCTCCATGTCGCTGGCGCTATCTGGGCATAACCCCTGTGCACAGGGTCTTCATGCAACTCTACGTTGACCAAGACTGCCTTCACCCCTCTCATGGCCTCACCGGCGAGCGGGCCTTCCGAAACTACCCTTTGGAAGCCGCCTATTATCATCATCTTGGATTCGTGGAGGTATTGGGCACCTTTCGTCATGTCTACGAGTATGTTACCCCTTGGGTCGATGCACCAGACGTTCCTGGCCTCCTCGGCATCCCACCCATGATCCCGAAGTATCTTCGCCACCTGCTTCCTGTCCATCTCGTCGTATAGCTCGCCCGACCTTATCAGCTCGATTATCTCAGGTTCCAGCGGTTCTGCCTTCATGTATATCCTGTTATGTCTATTCGGCGACTTGCCCTCGAAGACCCTTCCTGCCTTCTGGATGGTTTCCCTGTATAGGATTATCGGTTTGCTCGGGACTACCTCAAGACCTGCCTTTGCTATCCACGTGAGGGCTATCTCCAGGTGCAGCGTCCCCATGCCGCTTATCAGGTACTCGCCGGTCTCGGGCCTCACCGTCGTGACCAGCGTGGGGTCTTCTATGCTAAGCTTGTTCAAGAAGTCGACAAGCTTCGGTAGATCCTTACTATGCTTTGGCTCTATCGATATCGTCACGACGGGTTCCGATACATACTTTAACGTTTCGAAGGGGATCGTCTCCACGCTTGCAAGCGTGTCGCCAGCCCTTGCGTTCTCTATGCCCAGGAGCGCAGGTATATTACCAGCGGGCAGGCTGCCGACTATCTCCCTTGAAGGCCCCATGTAGACCGCAACCTGCTGTACCCTCTCCGTGATGTTCCTTCCGACCAACAACAGCACGTTACCATCGCTTACCCTACCGCTGAACAACCTTCCTGTTGCCACAACGCCAGCCTGTGGATCAACCTTCACGTCCGTCACGGCCATTACCGTAGGACCGTTCTCGTCGCACTCTATCATTGCCCTGCCGACCTCGCTATCTATCGGTCCTTTCCATATCTTTGGTATCCTGTACTTTTGGGCTACGTGCGGAGGTGGATGGTGGTTTATTATCATCTCAAGGATCGCTTCGTGTAACGGTGCATTCTCCCTGAGCCACTCTATGTCATCCCTCGCAAAAGCGTTGATTACGTCGCTGAACTTTATACCCTTCTTCTGGGCTTGCTGTAGGGTGAATCCCCATCTATCCTTCGCGCTGCCTATCGCTACGCTGCCAGCGGCCATGCTAACCTTCCATTTATCCCTAAACTCCGGTTCTGCGTACATCTCTATCAACCTGTTAACGTCCATGATTATCCTACCAAGCGTCTCCTGAATTCTCTCGGGCGTAAGCTTCAGCTCCTTAACCAGCCTATCAATTTTGTTTATGTATAGAACAGGCTTGACCCTCTCTTGGACCGCCTGCCTTACCACGGTCTCTGTCTGCGTCATAACACCCTCGACGGCATCTACGACGACGACGGCACCATCGATAGCACGCAAAGCACGAGTAACACGGCCAGAAAAGTCGACGTGCCCGGGGGTATCAATCATGTTGATGATGTATGGTTTTCCATTCATTTCGTAATACAAAGAGATGTTAGCCGCTTTAATCGTCATTTGGCGTTGCTGTTCTTCTTCTAGGTAGTCTAGAGCAAGCGCCCTTCCTGCGAGCTGGGGGCTTAGTAGTCCAGCTGCAGCCAGCAGAGAGTCGGTGGTTGTCGTTTTTCCATGGTCTACGTGTGCTATTATGCCTATATTTCTGATTTGCTCCTTATGCCTCAGTATGTCTATGACCTCTGAGATTTTCTTTACTCGGCCCATCGTCTCGGGAATTGTCTAACCTACGTATATTTAAATTAATGTTTAGGGAGATATGTGTCTGGTATATTAATTGGGTTGGGCAGGCTCACAACCATTATATAAGGATGGTGCTGAGCTTTTGTTTTTCATGAGTGCTTAGGTATTGGTTAGGGTTATATCTTGCTTACATGTATGTCATGCCGAGGAAGAGAGTTAGGGGAGAGGCTAGACTCGTATTATTGTCGGCTAGGTCTCTTAGTTTAGAGTTCATGTGTTTGGAATGGTATTAATATGGGGGCTTTTGTTTTGAATAACTGCTAGCATGATTTTTGAGTGTCATGATTATTCTGGTCGTTTGGTAAGGCTTGGTGAGAAGACTCTAGCGCATATCTTGGCTAAGAGGCCTTGGATGGTTAATCACTTAGAGGCTCTGAAGGAGACTTTAGAGAGGCCCGAAGCGGTCCTATAGGGTGCGAGGGGCGAGTTATTATCGTTTAAATGGTTTGATGAGATTCTAGGTGGAGCTTTCTTGGTTGTGGTTTATAGACCTCTCGATAAGGAAGGATTTATAATAACCGCCTATCCAACTAAGGATGTGGACAGGCTGTATAGGAGGCGTAGGATAGTATGGAGGAGGCGGTGAGGAAGCTGAGGATAATGGGTGCCTATGCCCATTACGACGATGAGGCTGACACTCTCTACATTCATATAGGCGATAGAGAAGCTAGGGAGGCTGTTGAGATAGAGGAAGGAGTAATAATAGACCTTGATAAGGAAGGAGAAATAGCGGGCATAACAATAACAGGAATAAAACAGAGGATAAAGACCTAGGAATTAAGGTCGTGAGGGATAATTGCATCATTTTAATAACTCGGAAAGAAGAAAATACATAACCCTGACGTTTACTCCGAGCGGCACTGTCAAGTTAGTATTACGCCTCCTTGGCTTCTGCTCTGTGTGAGTGTGTTGTGTGTTAGTGCTATTGCTGTTGCTATCTCCTCTATGCTCTTTACCGTCTTCGTGTTTATGTTGTTGTAGAATCTCCTGGTCCTCTCCTTTATCTCCCTGAAGAATCTCTCTATCTTATTCCTCTGGCCGAACGTCTCGTGGAAGTATTCTATTCCTAGTCTCTTTAATGCATATTGATACCAAGGACCTCTATCAACGACTATCACTGGCTTATTATCACAGGCCTTTAATACCCTTTTGAGGAATATTAATGCATTGAGCATAGACCTACCCCTAGAAACATATACAGCTAATACCTCCCTGGAATCCACGTCTATTGCTGCCCATAGATGGCACCTATAGCCATTAATCTTGACAACGGCCTCATCGATAGCTACAAGCCTCCTATTCCTCTTGGACGGGCTGTATAGCTTGGAGAACCTATTGCACCCAAAGCCTAACAGACTCCCTAGAGGCATATGTTATAGAGAGCTTCTCAGATATCCAACGTAGGCTTAAACCAGCTATGGAGACAGAGAACAGCTTCTCAGAGGGAGAATACCTATGACGAGTGAATAGAGAAGACGGCCAGAACCTCATCAAAGACATGCATAACGAAAACTACAATATATCAAGGCCATAACCATAACAGCAAAAGCTTAAATAAAACATAACAGTGCCCAGCATATATGGTAAAGTTTAAATATTAGTATACATGCTTACGTATACATGGATACAGAAGTATTAAGTGTTAGGGTTAAGAGAGCTTTAAAATTAGAGGCTGAGAGGCTTAGGCTTAACGTTCGAGAGGTTGTTGAGTCGGCGTTGGAGCAGGCGATACTGGAAGCTAAGAGGGAGCGGTTGGCTAACGCTACTGATAGGCTCTTACGTTTGATGGAAGATGTCTCGCCTGAGAGTTGGGTAAGGGAAGTGAGAGAATGGAGAAACCTAAGGTAATCGACACATCAGCCCTCTATCCGTTAGTTAAGAAAATGGGGAGGAAGTTCGCAGATATTGTTAAGGAGCTGGTGATCCTAGACCTCACATGGTATGAGGTTGGTAATGTGATAGTTAAGGAAGCAAACAAGGGCAAAATAAAGAACTTAGAGGAGACGGCTCTAATATGGCAGGAAATACTCTCAGCCATAAAGACAGAAGAAGTAAGAGAAATAAAAGAAGTAGCAGAGCTAGCCAAGAAAGATAAATTAACATACTATGACGCAGCATACATCTACACAGCATCTAAGATGAGCCTAAAACTAATCACAGAAGACCAAGAACTCAAAAACAAATACCAAAAACTATGCATTACAATAAACGAATTATAGACCCGGATATATCCTACGAGGGATTTCGTTATGTAGAGGGAGGTTAAGTCGAGTATAGCGCGGATGTAGATGCGTTAGTCATAACTTTAAGCGATGAGAAGCCAGAATACGGAGAGGAGATAGGGGAGGGAATAATAATTCACTATACATCAGATGGGAAACCTGTAGAGATAGAAATCCTAGATGCAAGCAGAATAATAACAAAATCAATACAAGCAATAATAGAAACAGCCAAGCAAAGAGCGATCTAAGATAAAATCTGCAAGATACTAGACTAAAATGCATGTAGGAGCCTCTATGAAGCTGGATAACCATTCCCGAAACACGTTATGTATTTATTCTATGCCGTGTTGCGTTAGTATTATTGTTTGTTTTTCTTTTATCTTTTGGAGCATTTCGTTTATGTTCTCTTCCATGAGCTGTCTTATTATGTCCGGTCTTCTTGGATGGAGTCTTATGTAAACTATCTTAACGTCTTTAAATTTCTCGCTTGATAACTTGAAGAAGTCCTCGTCTAGTGTGATTATTATCATGCCATGGTCTAGTGCGTATTTTGCTAGGGTGTTGTTTTTAGCCCGCTCTAGTCCAAGCTCCCTTGGTCTCCAAGCCTCATAACCCTTCACCCTAAGCAATCTTAAGACGCTTAATGGAACATTCTCGTCCAGCAGAAACTTAACCATGCTATCCTACCAGTGACTTAACACGGTCATACCCAATTGATTCATGGATCATCTTTGCGAGTTTTATGAGTTGTATTATTATCTCTGGTTTTAACTCGGGATACTCCTCTGCTATCTCTTCAGGCGAGTAGCCAGCCTCAACAAGCTCCAAAATTAAATCCACGGGAATCCTAGTACCCCTAACGACGGGCTTACCTCCCAGTATCTCAGGATCACTCTCTATGAGGACAGACATCTAAGCTAAGAAAGGTAAGCCGATATATAAAAACATGACCACCAACATTATTTGAACCATAAATTTTACAGAGCTACCCAAAAATAAGCGATTCTAAATGATAGCTGTCTCGCGGCTTTTATTTGACATTATCCATGGCTTAAGCCATGGGATTCTTGCTTCTAAGGTTCTCATCGGTTGGTCGCTCATCGAGCTTTTACCCTCCCAACCCATCCCTTTCCACCTTAGAAGTAAGGGGTGTACCATCGCCCCGTTAACGGCTCTCGCGGGGAGCTTGGCTCCCCGAGCGAGCCCTATATTCAGGACACCTACGGAATCTCTGTTGGCTTCGACCCCGCAATCCATGCATTTGAATAGCCTGCCTCGTTTGACAACTCTACCTGACCTGCATCTAGGACATACGCTTGGAGAGCCGCATTCGCTGACTTCAACGACCTCGATGCCGTGTTCCTCAACCTTCTCCCTGAATCTCTGAATTATGTAGCTGAAGAACCAGAAGTTATTTAGCATGGAGCTTGCATTGCCGTTTCTGTTGCTGTTCTTCTCTATGCCCTTAAGGTTCCCAAGCACTATCTCCGATATGCCCAATGCATATGCCTTTTCAACTATTGATTTAATCATGGCGTTTACCGCATATCTGAAGTACCTCTGCCGAGTCCTGTAGAACCTTCGAAACCTTTGTGCTCTTTCTTCCACTCAGATACCGCCTTATGGAGGAGCTTTCTGACTACTGTGGAGATGTCTGACTGCTCCTCCCTTTCTATTTTCCTAAGATCAGCGACCAACGACTCTAGAAGCCTAGCTGCTATCAACTTCTCCCTCCTCATCCCTCCACTTCCCTGGCCCTTAATTATCTCCTGACGTTTATCATTTCGTCAAAACTATTATTGATAATCCTAAGTTATATCTCTCCTGATTAGAGGTGAAGATCAATAAAGCTTTAGATTCGTCAGCATCCTAAATTGCATGGCAGCCTTCCTCATCTAGAATGACTACGTTAGATTTTGATAGTTTTTTCAACACAGCTACTTAGGTTATTTAATATGTATTCGGCCATTTTGTCTGGCTCCATCCTTAACTTGACGCATATGACATTGATTTTTTCGCATAAGGTCTAGTTTAAGATGTGCGAGATCAGCGTCTCTTGTGATTATAATCATGCCGTGTTTAATGGCTAGACTTGCTAGTTCATCGTTCCTTATACCAGGCTTAGCTATCTGGTCTACTGTGGCAACTTTATATCCCGCACTCTTAAGCTTCTTCACTATCTGGAAGGGAATGTTCTCATCCGCAAGGAAGAATAACTCCTCAGTCATTTCTCCTAACACAGCAGCATAGCTAAAAATAGTTACTGGATAATCTTGAATACTTTATTCTTTTCAATATATTCGATGACCTTCTTAATGATTTCTTTAGGGACTGTCGGATACTGCTCGTGTATATCCTCAATGCTATATCCTTTCTCCCAAAGCTCTAGGATATACTGCACAGGAACCCTAGTTCCCCTGATTACTGGCTTACCGCCGCAGATAGCTGGATCAGATACTATTAAATAATCTTCACCCAAACCAATTCTCATCACTACAACACTTAACACTCCTTAAAAACCTTATCATGTGTCAGACTGGCGAGTCAAGGTTTGCTGCAAACAGCTAAAAAGGCTTTGATTAAGGTTATCCATACCTTTTCTCTATTCTCTTCAGGTTGTTTATTGTGTAGCATGTGTTGAACTATCTGGTTCTTCTCTTTAGCTTGCTTAACCATGACTCTATCGCGTTCCTCCTCCCGAATGTCTCGCTCCTCTTAAATCCTAGGAGTCTGATGGTTGAGCTTGAAACACTGTTAAAATAATAAAAGAGCTTGAACTCACCGAGCCAATAAAGAAGGAAAAAACGGCAACTTACAACGACGGGCTTCGACTAAACTAACCATTACCACAGCATACGTTAAAAACTTCACGAAAAGATCTTCCTACTGACCGCGTTCCAAACCTGTTTTAGCTCAAAGCTGGGAGGCACGCATCTTCGCTATGGAATCCGTTTCAAGAAAGGCTACAATTTTCCTTGTTTTAACCCTAAGGTTGTTTAAGGCTTTGATAAGGTTTCCAGCTTTGTCGGATGGTACCAGGATGCAGCCGTCGCTAAGCTTAACCCCTCCTGTTTCTGCGAGGAGGCCTCCACCCTTCTTTTTATAGAGGAGGTACGAAACCCTCATCTTGTCCTTAACGTTCAAGCCTGCCATGTCGTAAAATATTATGGCGTAGGGCTCCAATTTTGTAGGTTTAAGGCAGACCTCCATCGGAAGCTTGGCGTAAAGAACCTTTCCAAACCTAAAAAGCTCTTCTTTAAAAGGCGGGTTAACCCTCTTAAACTCTTCCAAGGTTTCTGGAATGACGTGGAGGTTCATTTTTAGGCTTCCAACGGCTCTGAACAGGTCTTTCCAGCTATTCCACATGGAGGCCCTATCCTCGAAAATTACGAGCAAGTCATAATCGGAGTATTCATCGTAATCCCCCCTCGCATAGCTTCCAAAAAGGAGGATGCCGACAACGCCCTCAAACTTGGATAGGACTTCAACGACCCTCTTTAAATTTGAGGCCTGATCTTCTTTCAAACTCATCCAAAACACGCTCCATACACTCAATAACCTTCTTCGCCCTTTCGCCGTCGATACCCTCGTAACCCAAAGCACCGTAGGCGCCCCAAAGCTCATCAACATCCCCTGAAAGTTGTGGAAACTTCTCCTTCACCCAATACAGCCTCCGAGCATGGGCGCTCCTAGGGTGCAAATGAAAATGAATACCCTCTAAAGCTGCTAGGGCCTCGATGGCCTGCTCAACAGCCTTAATCGCCAAATCCCCAACAACCATAAACCTCCCCTTCTCAAACTCGTCCAAAGCCGCAAGCCTCTTCTCATGGGCAGCTCTAACGTGAAGTTCAACATCGCTTGCCAACTCTAGCAACCTATTACAAATAATAATTTTTCTTACATATAAGAATTAATACCACTGTGTTTAGGAAAAGCTTACGTTTTTAGCCGTATATACGAAAAAGTGGAAAAGAAACATTACGCTTGATGAAACGGTTTGCAGAAGAAAGAGGTCCGGAAGGTGGGTTTAGTTATAAAATATGATCCGGAGACGCGACGTCCCATACTAACGACTGCTTTTAAACTAAGGAAGGTGCTTGACGACTTCATAAAGTGTATAATTCTCTCATCGGCTATAAACAACGCGGATGTACTAATAACCGAAGACGAGCAAATCCACGAAATAAAAGAGTAGGTTCGATCCTTAAGCCGAGCCTTAGAATCTAAAAGCTGAAGGTAATTCTATAATGATCTACATTTTTCGAAAAACTCAGTAACCGGCTCTTTGCAGACATCGCCCCCAAGAGCTTTACGCCGAGAAAACGGGGAAAGCCGGAAAGGCTCACGATGTTAACCTGTTCAATGAGGAGGAGGTGATCGAAGTGTCCAAAAAGCTAGGCTTGGAGATTTGCATAAATGTATAGACTTGGATAAGAAATAACTTATCGTAGTCTGAAGAGTTAAAAAGTTAATAAAAGAAAAACATACGGCACCCTCCACGGCCAAAGCTCAGAGGTTCTCGGTCGACTCATCCAACTCACCGTTGCCAAGTTCTGGGATACGTCAAAGCAGCCCCGCCATGAGCGTATAGCCGCTTGCCCGAACCTCCCCGCTCCTTTTGGTCTGAGACATATTCAAGCTTTGAGTACCAAGCCGCATCTGGGCGATCTGCTAAAAAATTTTATTATCGTTTAAGCCTTGTTGACAATTCGTCATGATAGGCGGCTTTCGCTCACGTGCATAGGTTTGGAGAGTGTATTAATTTCATTTAGTAAGAGATAGCGGTATTCTTTTGATGTTTGGGACCTTGTCGAATGCACTGTCGTCTGAAATCACCTGACGATCTAATGCTAGCGCCGAGGCGGCTATGAGGCTATCGAAGTAGCTCAGTCCATACATCTCCTCCAATCCGCTCTGAAGCGCCAGTAAACTCGTGCTCATGGTCCTTACTTCTTTTACGTTGTTTTGCGTTAGAGCTTCATGTAGGGCTAATAGCGCAACCCTCACCTGAGATGGGCTTCTACCACGAACCCTGAGAGCCACCTGAAACTCCAGTATAGCAGCATCAGGCATCATGATGCCACTAAGCTCTTTAAGCAACCTAATCGCATATCTTAGCCCGTATTTAAAAATTAGCGCTGAAAGTTATTTTGAAAAGACCAGCCTCAGGGTTTTTCTTCTGCAGGCAATCAACCTAATGAGCGCATAAAGCGATGCCAAAGCTAAAAAGAGCACCACTTTCTCGCGCGAAAATGAATGCTTGCGTATGCTTCAGCAATTCAGCAACCTCTTTTGGTTGAGCAGGCATGGCAAGCATCAGTTTGCCCTTTGATGCGCATTCTCTGAATTTCTTGATCTTGAATCCTAAGAATTCTCTTCCAAATATTTTGATGAGCACTTCTTGAGAGTTGTCTGCGTATATTCTAACTATTTTTTCCTCTCGTTGTATGCTTGCTTTCTTTGCTCTTCTCTCCTCAAGTAGTCCACTACCTGTCTCTCAAAGGTCTTGGCCACATCTACGAGCTTCTTAGTCTCCACGTATAGCTTTGCATAGTCTATCTCAAGGTATCTATGTATAATTATGTTCCTGAGAACAACCATGCTAGCGATTGCTTCTGCTAGACTGCGCTCTATTACACCGTGTTCCCCGCATCTCAATAAGAAATCTCTTGACGTGTATGCTGGTCTCCACACCTTAGCAGATGTTATATGTCTACACGTATCTATCATGGCTTCTATTATGAGCTGGAAGCTCCTTTCCAGCAACCTCCTTAGGATTGGGGACGAAGATACCTCCTCGAGGCCCTTGGATAGGATATGCGCTTCGAGAAACTCTACCTCGCTTCTCACGAAATCTAGCCTCCTCTTAACCACATCGACATCGATTTCTGCCGGATCCCGGGATCTAAGCCACTCCTCTATAGATAGTCTAGCATACTCATGGTACTCGGGATATAGTTTTTCAACTTCCTTAACAAGCCTTGCCAGATAACCTCTATCGATAAGCACCATACCCTCCTCCAAAACCTTCTTCTTAAGATCGATAGAAGCTCTCTCGAGGTCGATGACGTCCACAGCCTCCGGCTCTGCGTTAAATACGTCAGCAACGATATGCGCGATGCCAAGTAGAACCTCGTATCTATCCCTAGACCCGCTATCAAATGCAGTAGCGATATCGATATCATGCCCAATACGCCTCTTGACGATAGACCCGAACAAGGCAGCGAAAACTAGACCCCTAACGGCCTCTAACCTCTCCCGAAGCCTGGCTACAATAGCGTCATCAAGCTTAAACATCCATACCATCTCCACGCATGCCAGCTATCTCCAGAGGCTTATTAGCCCTTCTCCCATTGAGGGGAACGAGAACCTTAACAAGCATCATTGGCGTCATGGAGTAGCTCACCCAAAAGCTCCCCACGGCCTCCTCCATCTACACAACACTAATTCTTCTACCAACACTGATCGTAGCCCTCTTACCCTCTAGAGGAGCCATGAGAGGTCTTATTTTCTTAGGTAATATGCCTATATGGAATAGCGTTCTCGTCATTGATATCCAAACATCAAAGATGATAGCGGTATCGGTCTTTTCGTGTTGAAGAGGAGTGTTTTGATGATTACAGGGTGTTGATAAGATGTTCTATTACCATGATATCCTTGGGTCAGGTTTACTTGGCCTGACTGTGTTGATGCATGTTATGATATCGATTGTCTTCATTTAGTTTAAGTATCTTCATTGGCGTTGGTTCTATCAGTCCCCTAATCATCCATACATTTTCTTCTCTAGCTTTTCTACGGCTTCATCAGCAGCCCATGCCTTAACGAGAGGCATGGGATGGCGGAGGCGTGAGCCCTGAACCAGCACATGCGACCGGAGGCATAAAGCCCCGGGTGAACGCTGGAAGCTCCCTACTGAAGTAAGGAGTAGCTCACACGCCCACAAGTCTTTATGAGACCCTAGTTTGAGAGCCATCTTAGGTGTTGCATGGGCTTTAATGGCTAACGCTCAAGCACCCCAAATCTTCTCCGACGCTTGCCCGAGGCCCCTTCTTCAACTCTTCCCCGGCTTACTCAATCAAACTGGGTGCTGATTCAATACATTCTCTAATCTTCATCCGTCCTTGTACTCCGTAATCTCATATCGTAGTAGTTCTTTAGTTTTGGTTTCAAATCCAGGAACGCCTTCAGAGTATTCACCTCGTATTCTATTCTTTCTCGGGGAGTTCTGTCAAATATTGGTAGGCCTTTTGAGACTACTTCGTATGCGAGGAGCAGTGGGGCTGTGTTAAGGTGCACTAGATCAACTCTAGCCTTAAGTGCATCTTCAAGCTCGTGAAAAATTCCAACAAACTCTCTCCATTTCAAGTCCCTGGTGGTATATATTGCGATGTCAAAGTCGCTTCTCAAAGATTGCTTTCCCATGGTTCTCGATCCAAAGATGTATGCGAAAATTATAAAGTTCTTTGAACTCAAGACTTTTTCAATTCTTTTAATAATCTCTCTATCGATCCCGCCCCTTAGATCAGGATCTATAGATCTTTCATCAACATACCGTGAAAGCTGATCTGTAATCGCCTCAAGCTCTTCAATCTCGTTTAATGCGTCGAACAATTTCAGGTGATCTATTACAGTATATCCGTGAACTAAGATATTTCTTAGACCTATCCATAATTCAAACTTCTCACTGGACTTCTCATCGAGGGCACCCGCATCTCTTAGGATTCTGGCCACATCACGGTATCTCTCAGGCTTCTCGAGGCCGAGAAGAGAACAAATCCTAAAGCCTACATCAATAAGAGATTCAATAGATAAATGCAAATATCTTTCAATAGCCCCTCGAAGAATGCCATCCTCCGAAAGACTTTCAGCTCCTTTCACCTTCCCTCTAAGGTCTCGGAGCACCTCAACATACCTTCTAGCATGTATAAGTCTATCCTTCAAGATCATATCCTAATCTTCCCCGACGATCTTCCTAGCCCATGGGATGGCCTTCTCCGCTTTTGCTTGCTCCACTCTAAGCCTCGCAATCCTCTGCCCTATGAATCTCGACATAAGACTGAGAGCACCTTCCTTCCCAACACTCCTCAAGATTATGAGCTCGCCGCTAGTAAAGACGCTCAACTTATCACCATCCTTAAGATCCAGTCTCTCCCTAATCGACTTCGGAATAACACCCGCTTCTTCGAGCACAGCCCTATAACTTCCATAAGCCAGGAGCAAAAAGCGGTCTTACTATACGAAAACAGTTCGAAAACCATCTTCAGACCTCAAGATATAAGAGCTTCCTTTCCTTTGATACCCCACGAGCTTTTGGCACGACCTTACTGGCGTTTAATATCTCTACCATCAAGATCTTCCCTCCCCATAACGCATTACTATATATCCTGCCTCATCAGCATGGTCGAGCTTCCCCTCATCCCTGAAAACGATGAGGAGAACATCCCCCTCAGGATCATACACAGGCCTATACACCATACCTGTCTCTCCTAATAGGATAGATCGTAATGACTACTTTAACGTTTTTGAAGATATTCAACATTTTTACCCCTGTTAGATAGATTTGCAAACCGAAAAGACTTTTCACTGCATCATTTTCATGGGTTGTAGAGCCCTTTAGGGATTTTGATCGCTTTCTCTTACACATCTACTTTTAATCCTTCCATACTTGCTATCCTGGCTAGTTCTCTATCATAGCTTATGAACCCCTCAAAGTCTTTGGCTGAAGCTATCTGGATAGCGTCTGCTATGTATATCCCGTGTTTAAACACGTAGCCTATCGCTTGGATTAATACCCTGAAATTTAGCGGGATTAGCTTCAGCTGGCCGAGTTTTGTAAGCAGACGTGTCTCCCCAAGGAATTTTTCGAAGATCGCTTTAGCATTTTTCACAATGCCCCGCTTCTCGTATTTGTCTAGAACGACCGCTACCTCTCCTATATTCCATACCGAGAATGCAAGTTTTGTCTTTCCAGCATGAACTTCTCGATAGAGTTCATCTATTTTATCGCTTCCCTCTTCCAGTATGTATCTCTTGACTATCGCGCTGGTATCAAGATAGACGCTTTGAACGCTCATCCCTAACCTCCCTTATAACCTTCTCAGCTCCCGGCCCCCTTGGTCTATCGGCTTCGACCTCTGCGCTCGTGTAGAATCTTTTCTCGATGCTCAGTTTTTGGCAGAGCTCATCGAGGAAGCCGATCTCATCGTATACCGACAAGAACTCCTCCACGACTTCGCTGAGGGTCCGACCATCTAATGCTAACCTGCTCTTAGCTCTCCTAACTATGTCCTCCCGTAAGGAGAGGGTGAGCTTGACTTTACTCACCATCTATACGCCAGAAGGATATACATCCATACGTATATAAGGTTTATTAGCGGCAGCTTGTCTCGTCATCTCGTCATAATCAGTAATTTCAAACGGATGCGGGGTACCACGATAAAGACCGAAAGGAAGCAGAGCTCGATGAAAAAGCCTCAGATGATCACCTATCATGAGGTAATGGCTGGGGTTAAGAGGTTGAGGGGCAAGAAAGAGGAAAACCTCTTCAGGAGACTATTCTCTATGATGAAACTCCTTGAATACATGTGAAAGCAGCTGAGGGGTCGAGTAACATAGCCGCAAAACTTTCCGCTATTGGAAGAGAAGTCAACGCCCTAGACGTTCTTATAGCTGGAATAGCTGTAGCCAATGGTATCGAAAAGATCGCACGAGAGATAAGGACTTCCTAGAAATAGCTAAGGTCGCGGATATAGACGTTCTGATCTACTAGTATCGGTGTCAGTGCCATTCTCCGTATGACGTCAAAAGCTGTTAGGCTGGGATTATTCTCCTTAGCGTAATTTACCACGAGCTGCTTCTGCCTCTCTAGGTCATCCCTCTGCGTCGAGGAGGCCCTCGCATATCCAAAGACGGCCCTCTCTTCCTTTAATCCCAAAATACGCTTTATCTCGTTCTCAGGTATCCTCCTACGACCGCCGATAGTCCTAACAACCCTGATCTTTTCCATCCTTGTCCCAACGCTGGATAGTCCTCGTCGTGACTTCAAGAAGTTTCTTGGCTTCCTTAAGTGTGTAAAGCTTCTCCATTAACTTTTACTTACGGCATTCGTAATAAGAAAAATTAGGTCATAATATGTTGTTCGTGAGCCGCTTCCTCCTCTTAGTCTTGAGATCATATACTTAAGCTCATTGCCCATGAATCGAGACGGCTAAGGAAGTACCGTCTGAGAAAATCCTATATTTACTACTTTAAATGATTGCATAACGGTTTCCACGAAGGTTCGGAAAGAGCTTAGGAAAGAGGCTGAGAGGCTCGGTGTGAAGGTATCTGAGGTTCTTAGGCGTGCATTAGAGGACGAGGTTAAAAGGCGTAAGCTCGAGGAGCTTGAGAAAAAACTCGACGAGGTTAGCGAGGCCCTTGATAGAATCGACATAGAAAGGGTGGTGAAGAATATTCGGGAGGATAGGGAGGGCAGGTAAGTCAGAAGTGCGGGAGAAGTTTCTTTTTTTGACGCATCCTCGGTAATCTGTGCTTTAAAGCTTAGAAGTCTAAAAGCGCTCTACGATAATTACATTCAATGGCTTACGATATACGAGGTGATCAACGCTTTATGGAAAGAGGTTATGTTAACCATAGCAATAAGCTCGCAAGAGGCCTCCAGGATCGTTGAGCTGCTCACAAAAACCCTAGAATTCACGAAAATACTAAACCCCTACCCCTATGGATATGAAATCCTATCGGTAGCAAAAGAATTAAACATAACCGCTTATGACGCGTCCTATATAATACTTGCGGAAAAGAATGATCTAACACTAGTGACAGAAGATGAGAGGTTAAGAACGAAGGCCGAAAAATTGGTTAAAGCAGTCGGCCTGACCCAAATAACCTCCTCCAAAGGATAAACCTTTTAACACTCCCCACGGCTGAAGCCGGGAGATTCTTGCTTCTAAGGCTTTCATGATTGGTCGTTCATCGCCCTTTTAGGCTCCCACCTCAATTATTTTGCAGGGCTTGAAATGTCTAATCATCAGGAAGAGGAAGATAATGGCATCCGCACATACCCTTTCAATTCGTGAATCTTTGATTTTTCTGAGCGCGCTCCAAATACGCTTAGATTATTTCGAATTCTATTGGTACCCTCCTTGGTTTAGGTCCTTCAGGCGTAAATACTATATCCCAAGCATCTATTTCAGGCCTGCCTATAATTAGGTCTATGTCATCTCTTAAGTTTTCGGCGACTTCAAACCTTGCTCCCCCTGGAACTTCAACACCTTGAAACGTCACATCGACGTTACAGAATCCAATTATTCTAAGTCCTCCTCCCTTATCAGCAGTCCTCAGCTCATATGGCTTTTTTAAGGGCGTAAGTGCCTTAAGCTGATCTGCAAGCCTCCTGGACATTACACTTCTACTTGCACCTGTATCGACCAATGCCTTAACCTTAACAACCCTGCTACCATACCCCAATTCCACATCAGCAACGGCCTGCTCAGGCTTCATTACAGCTCTCCTTTCCAAACTAAGAAAGGTACGTCTAATTTAAGAATTCCTCGCCTTATCCCTTCCATCAGCGCAGATAGAGAGGAGTATAATTGGAGGGTATGGAAACGGTTCTGTTAGCTAGGAGGTTGTTAACTTTTATGGTTGTCGTGCCTCCTAGCCAACTTCCCCTCTTCTACTCGCCCAGCTTGTCCTCATCGCTTACACTCGTTAGGGCTGGGCTCACGGCTACACCTAAGGGGCGTTCGAGGCTGAACAGCAGCCTCACATCTGAGACCTTCAAGAGGTTTAGGCAGGCCGTTACGTGCCTATCTACATAGTAGCTACATGACCTACACTTGACCTGCCCATTCAGGTATACCTTAAGCCTAGACCCGCATATCGGGCAGGTTGAGCCCCTAGGGTTAACCGCGTTAACCTCGATGCCTTCCCACTTAGCCTTGTAGTTTAGTTGGGCTAAGAACTTCTTAAACCACCAGTTGTTGAGTCTGCGCTTAAGCTCCTTGCTAAGCCTCAACAGGTCGTAAGACCCCTACTTTGCTGCTTGAGGCCACGAGCGTGACGTTGCCCCTCCACGGTCACCCGGCCCTTAGGCTTGGCCATCCCAACCTCCTTGGAGAATGCCTGAGCGGCATTCTAAGCTTGCCATCCTCTATCTTTAATGTTTGGTTGCCTATCTTCGCTACAAGCCTCTTGGCTTCAGGCTTCTTAGCCTTAAGGCCCTTACGTTTGTGCTTCCTATAGTTCTTGAGGATGGTTGTAGCTACCTCTCTCGCACCTAGTACGTACCAGCTGTGCCAAGGATAACTTCCTGAAAGCTCCCTATAAACCAACCTCGTAAGCTTAAACCTAGACGGCATGTTGTGCTCAAGCCTGCCCTCACGCACTAGTTGACCATGTCGCGGAAGTCCCTTAGCAACTCTAATAGGGGGCTGAGCGGCACTACTACTGTCTTGTGTGCTTTCAATGTTCAAGCGGTCTCCATATTATCTGTTCGTAGGTTTCGCCCTTCTTGCCTAGGGCCTTAAGCCCCTCCGCCTTCTAGTATATTAATTAGGGTTTTATTGTGGTTTGCTTTTAGCCTTTATCTTTGTCCACTTACAGGTGCTTTTCATTTCGTGGGATCTTAGCATGCGTAACTTCTAGAGCATTAGCGGCAATCCTTTAACAAGCTTTCCCGTATTCGGGTCCACCCTGTAGCCCATCTGCTCCAACACCACGACACCTATGAGCGGAGTTGTACCCTTAGGTCTGACGATAACTGGTGTTTCGGATATCCTATCTTCTATCTTTATGATAGCGTGGGCTGCCAGCTTAACCTTTCCAACACCCTCAGCGGTTTCTGCCGGATACCCCCCTATAAGCGGGAGCCCTAATTCTTCGATCTTATCTTCGGGTAGTGCTGGGAATGTTGAGCCCGTATCCACCAACGCATCGACATATACACTGCGCACATCCTCCAACCTACGTTTACCTAACATGTACTCAACGTACTCGATAGCATTGTAGAATGTCGCTTTCACGTAGATATGCCCCAACGCATCTACCGTGATTGAGTAAACTTATCGTGGAGATATAAGTCTTCGCGTGCAAACATTAGCTAGGAGCCGCGTCTTCTATACTGCGCTTTCATAGGAGCTTCTTTACCTTTTCCATGAAACTCTCAGCGTCCTTGATGGCCCCTTCAACATGCTTCCTGGTTGCCCAACCCTCATAGAAGTTTACGTGCATAGAGCTGACCGACCTCCAAAGCCTGCCAAGCTCCTCGTCACCGGTCTCCTCCAAAAGCTTACCCACAAATTCCCAAAGCTCACCGTGGCTTGAAAGTCTCAAACTTTTTCGCTTGTAAGCTAAACTCTTCAGTGCAAGCGCCACGGCACCCCAGGCTTTTTCTCCAGCCTGCCTTAGATCTCCCTTGACCAACTCATCTCTAGCCTGCCTTATTAGATCCTCCGAGGCTTCCCAATAGGATTCAGCTAGACTGGCTGGATCGACCGATTCGGCCATCAGACTTAACACGTAGCCTTCGACCGAGATACCTTGCGCCTCAGCCGCACTTTTGAGCTTCTCATAAATTCTTTCAGGGATACTTATAATTGCCATTCCACCCACTAATCAAGCACGCCTACATATATCAACTTTTAGGGTAAATGATTGGTAGCAGGTATTTTCTAAGACTCTATAGCAACAAACCTCGCTTTGCCTCCAAAAAGATCAAAGGGCTGATCCGAGAAAAGGCTT
>NDWU01000025.1 GCA_003056285.1 Candidatus Terraquivivens tikiterensis | reverse complement strand
CCCCAGATTCAAAGAGCGTGTAACCATAAAAATTCCCCCTCGCCCTTAACGTATTGCTGACTGTGCTCATCGACGTCTCCTTTCCGGCTAGTCCTAAATACTTGACAGCACCCCAGTCCAGCAGGTGCTGCAAGGCGTTTTTGCTGGCTATAGAGGGTGGGGCGCCATCGATGGTATGCTCGAACCAGGCCTGCCAATCGATGAAGAGTATGCCCTGAGCATAGTAACCCCGGGATACGTAGTAGTCAGGATGATAGAAAGTTATAAAATTAAAAAAACTATCGTAGATTCCACCTATTCTAAAGGAATTTTGGGTCGCTGAAGCTTTTAATTCCTCGAGGAATTTCAAATCGCTTTTTTCTGGGAATGTCCCAACATGGACAGTATAATCGGGAGGATAGAGACAATGAGCCGTCACAATAATTGCTACAACCGATAACACGAACGAATTATGTTTGTGTGATACATTTTGAGCAATCATACCTATCACGATCGACGCGTATATTGTTATGATAAACAAATACCTTGCCGGATGAAAACCGGCTATCCAAGGTAGTAGAATGGCCGTCACCAATACAAAGTGGATAACCATCGTGATCAGAATCAGCGAAAATGCAATAACGCGTGCCCCTATTCTTTTTTTGTTTGATAAGATATAACAAATGAATGCTATGATAAATGCCAACAGGTTTGTACCAGGAAGGCTCTCAGAAGTTTTTTGAAGGAATGGTATTCTAAGCATAAAGAATGCTGGAAAATAGTCTCCTATACTAAACGGATAAGATATCGTTTCCGAAAAAGTCGGTCTTATTTTTGATGTTCTTTCAAAGTAGAAGAGAGGCATGATGTAGGCTGAAGAGATGCAAAGCAGCAGCAATCCTATTGTCATGAACCTCTTCAATGATTCCTTAATAGGGCTCTTGGTGGTTAAAGCCCATACGAGCGAGCCCAGCAGAAAGAAAAAACCTATGGCCTGGTGGCCGTAAATCGCGAAGGCCCCTAGCAAGACGTAAGCAATCAAGGATGACCTTGTGCGCGTCTTCAGCCAGCGCTCTAGAAACAGCAACCCCCATGGTATGGCCGGTGATGCGAGCAGCTCTGGATAATTCCCTCCCCATATCCAAGGCTCAAGAAGCGCCGGCGAGGTCACCAAAAAGGCCATAGAGACCAACATGGGCAAACTTTTTTGGCCGCACGTATAGTATACAAGGGCGGCGACGCCTAAGACGTTCAGCATGACAGAGACGTAGGCCATCCAGTTGAATAGCCGTATTATCTGCTCTGGTGCTAAGTCGAGCAAGCTGGACACTACCCAGGGCAGGACGTACGTCGAGGGTGTGTAGAACGTGAAGTGCGGGTTTCCAAAATAGTAGGTCGGAAACCACCTAAACGCCTCTAGTCCCCAATAGCGCAGGATGCTTACTTTTGCTGCATGGGGTATGGCATCAACACCTAACGGCCTATCCGGAAAGTTTAGGTATGTGCTGAAAAAGTACAGCAGGGCTATAGAATACGCCGCAAGAAACGCCCTCACGATCGCCCAGTTTTTTATGCGTTTACTCTCCGTCAAGCCACTATACCAGCGAAAGAAGGAGTAAAATAAGCCTTTAAATTTAAAGTGCTGAACAGGGAACGGTCGAGGTAGTAGCTCTTGAAGGAAAAAGAATATTATATCTACAAAGAGATCTACAAAGAGCGTTACGACTGGTTAACAGACCCAAGGCGATTCGAAAAAATTTTCATAAATTTAGGGCTCGCATATTCTTGAAAAAATTTAACAAGGCGATCGTTGATTGGGTCCTTGACGCTGGATGCGGCACTGGGCTGATTACGTACCAGCTCAAAAAACCTGTCGTATGCTTGGATATAAATGCATGGAATTTGACGAGGGTTAAGAACAGGTTAAGGGATTCCGAGACCGTTCAGGCAGACATCGAACGGCTGCCGTTCAGGGATGGCTGCTTTGAGATTATTATATCCACCGAGGTCTTGGAGCACGTACCTAACCCGGCGAAGGCCGTCAAAGAGATTAAAAGGGTCCTGGGCGATGGCGGGCTGTTCATGGGGACCGTTCCTAGCATCCATCCTGTATGGCGGCTCAGGCGTATTTCCTGACTACGTGCCCAGTCTCCGAGCCCTTTCACAAGAGCTATACAGGAAAGCAGCTAAGGTGTCTTCTCTCAGGCTTCAAAGTTGATAAACTCGGATACATTATGCTCGGGATGAGCCTTTTCTTCCTATGCCGTAAAACTCGACCCCCTAATGTAGTATACGAGCATCGCTACCAGCACAACAGCCGAGAACGCATCGTAAAGGAGGTCGATGGGTCTGCTTGAGTACCTGATCTCCACCTCAGCATCGCCCCTAACACCGTTCATCTCAAAAAGTATGAAATTTGGGCCTACAACTTTTGAGGGTAGCTTTTTGCCGTTCACGTACGCGACCCATCCGTCGTCGTAGTTCGTCTTAAAGAGCAGGCTATGCTCACCGTCAAGGTTGTAAACTCTTACCTTTATCCTGTTGTTGTTTTCTACGGCGTATTGAAGGCTCGCCTCGCCATAGCACCCATCAACGAGTTTCAAGTAAGAATGAAGGTTTTTGACGTCGAAGATGTTACCGATGACTGGAACGTGTGCCTCTGTCTTGACGAGCTGTAAGGGTTCAGGACAGCTGAGCGGGACCTCGTAAACCCTAACACCCCCAACCTCCTTGACAGCCTTCAAGATTTCTTCAAACTTTTCAGGATATAGATAATCCTTGTAGGGTAGGGCCGCCCAGGGCATGTCGACCAACACGTACTTTACATTATACGCCTTGAGCCAGAGAAGGATTAACGATGAATTTCTATTCGTGTTGATCAAGTAGCTTACGTGCGACCAAAGCGGGCTGAAACTTCCAGCAACCTCATCATACCCGCCCCTTACCTGGGGTACATCCGTGAAGACGTTCAGCCAGAATGCGATGGACCCCGTTGCATAAGCCCTAGGTCCGAACCTGTCGCTTAGCAGCGTAGAAAGCTCGTCCGCGACCTGCTTCTCGATAGAGCGCTCGACGTCGCCGGGCCTGAGGACCGCCTGAGAATACGCTAAACCGTTCACGAAGCTTGCCAACATCAAAGCTGATAAAATGACGGCTAGCGTGACCGCCAGGCCCCTCCTTAGCCTCATGAATAAAACGGATAGAGAGGAGCCTACGAGGCCGTAGAGGAAAGCATCGAACTCAGGCCCATACCTGACTGCCTGCGGGAGTAGGCCTATGCCGGCGAACCTGTTGAACAGTGCAACCAAAAGGAAGGACGACGAGAGCAGCAGGGCCGCTGCCGTGAAGAACGAGCTTGTCTTTGAGTAAACGTACCTCGAGGCTGCGTAGGAGGCTGCAAGGACAGCTAATATCACGACAACGGTCGGGATGGTCAGCGGAGGGGTTCCGCCAGTCATCTGGCCATGGATTACGGCGGCCTGGATGTACTCGGGGTCGTACGCGAACGTTCCGAGGCCTATGGCCAACAGGTACACCAAGCTGAGCCTCTTAACGGCATCCCAGCCCCTCAGAGCCGCTATTCCAACCATTATGACAGCTAGCGAAACGGCCGCTATCAGGTTGGTTAGGTTGACGAAGCATACAGCAAGCGGCAAAAGGACGGCGTAAACCCTCTTCCCTTTTACAGTGTAATGGTAGAACAGGGCTGCCGTCAGGAAAGCGAGGGCCAAGCCGAGCACGTGCGGCGTCTCCCCGTAGAGAGCAGTTACCGTTATTTGGTCAGGGCATGGCGGAACGCTCGGGTAGGCGTATACCGCCCTGTGGGCCGAAGGTAGAGCTACGTACAGCAAGCTAGTTAAGAAGGCCGGGACGTGGGAGCCGGACAACCTCCAGGCTAGGACGTAAAGCGCCAACGGCAGGAGTATGAGCGAGAAAGCAGAGACCCTTCTGTAAGCCTCCCCTATGCCCACGTTCAGAAGGATTGAAAAGGCGTTTACGACGTAGAGAAAGCCAGGAGAGTAGGACAGCTTGAAGGGGTGGCCACCATACCATAGCGGGTTCCATCCAGGAACCGGAAAGTTCTCGCGTAAAAGCCTCGACTGGGCTATGTAAGCGCCCTCTATGGACGCAAGGTTCCATGTATACTCTCCGAGGAAGAGGGGATGGGCTTGAAGCACGGCAAGCGTTGCTATCAGGAGCATGAGGGGGATGGGAGCGTAACGTCTCCAGCCTGGCACGCCGAGACGTATTGGACGCTTGACAAAAAGTTTTCTCGTAAAGGGCTGCGTTAGCGGTACAGGTTGCGCAGAGATCTTATGAGGGACGGCACGTCCTCCTTTAGCGATAGGGCGAACGGTAGGCCCTCCTGCTCCGCAAGGGCAATGGCCAGCTCGTCCACGTCCTCAGGCCTCGTAGGCCCGTGGATCACGACCATCCTAGGCTTTATCGGGTATATCTTTACGGCGATTAGCGGTGAACGGCCTCTGCTGACGCCGACGAAAACGAGAGACCTCATAGAGTTAGCACCGAAAAGCTTTAGGAAGTCCGTTGCATCCATTAGCTTTATGGCGTTCAAGCTGTCCACGACCGTGTACCCGTATATCGGCTGGTCCTGGCCCTCCCTTCCAGCCAGTATTACGCCGTCTACAGCCTCCACGACTTCTCTGACAGACCTTGCCTTGGGAAACTCCGCTATGTCCAAGATGGTGCCGCTTAGGTCCTTCATCGTGGCTGCGAACTTCCTTATGTGCACTCCCCCCATCTTAGAGTCGATCTCTATCAAAGCCGTGACGAATTTCCTGATGAATATCGTTCCTGGAGACTTTCTTCTGTTCTTTTCGTAGTCGCTCAAAACCGAGGGTGCTATGCCCATGTACCTAGCAAGCTCGCTCTGGCCTAGCTCGAACAGGAGCCGCCACTTTTTCATGACGTCGCCAGGAGTTTTTGAAAGTATTATCTCGCCCGCTATCCTATTCATCAGGGATTCTTCCATTGGCCCGTATAAGTCGACGGAACCGCCCATCCCAGCTATAGAACTATTTTAACCTCCTGAATATATTAATATTCCAGCCTTTGCAATAACAGCATGGGAATGGGAAAGAAAAGCAAGCGCACGAAGAAAGTTAAACCGCCCGTCGCGATCGAGGTCTCAGACATCCTAAACCTAGCAAGGCTAGCCATGAGTAGGGTAGACGTCCAGCCGTTATTCTGGTACTTTAAATGGAAAAGACAGCCAATCCTTGGCTATCTCTCGTCGATACCTTACTGGTACGGAAATCTGCCAATCTTCGCTTACACGAAGCTTAATTGCTCCTTGAAGGGTTACATAGCATACATGAGCGTCGAGAGGGAGGAAGTCGTACTAACAGACAGCAACGACGACAACAGATACATGTACGGTGCGGTCGTCGAGACCGAAGACGAGCCACCGTTCATAATGGAGGCGCTTTCTGGACGTAGCAAATTGAAAGAGAACCCGGTTATCATCAAGGCAGGAAACATAAATTCCCTGATTAGGATGCTTATGATACTGTCCGACACGAACTCCTCACCGCCGCTGTGGTACTTCGAGTTTAAAGGCAAGCACCTGCTAGGCCTTATAGCCCCGTTTTTCGACTACTACGATGCCAACGCGCTGCCAGTCTTCTTCTATGTAGAAAGCGATACGAAGCCGCCGGCATCGTTCATAAGGTACATCTCGCTAAAAACTGGAGAGGAAATCTCGTACGTACCCTGCATAAGCGACATGAAGTACTTCTACGGCAGGATAGTGAACGTTAAGTCGATGCCCTTCTTTACTAGCTCGGGCTCGGAAGGCCGGAAGTAAATTCTCCGGCCCTCTTCCATAGCTCCCTCTTTAGGAGATCCCTTACCGCCGCCCTCATCAAAGCGCTCCTGCTAGGATACATGCCCTTCCTGACGAGCTCGTCCATGCCCTCTATAAGGGCCTCTGGCATCTTCACGGAGATAAGCCTCATGCCGAGCGTTTCTTAGCGCATAAATCTATATTTTTAGATTGTTTATTGAAGTTTTTCGTGTAACATTTACAATCTTTTTGCTGCGGAAGGACAGATCGTGACAAAAAAACCAAGAAAGGATGGAATTTTGCCTTAATGGTGTTAAAATTTATTAGATGGCTGATTTAGCCGTTGTTTCTGGAGCGTGAGAACTGTATGGCCGTAGCCGAACCGGGTATAGCCCAACCTGTCATAATTCTGAAAGAGGGTTCTCAGAGGTCCAGGGGTAGAGAGGCGCAGTCCTCGAACATCATGGTTGCAAAGATTATAGCGGAGAGCATGAGGTCCTCGCTGGGACCGAGAGGAATGGACAAGATGCTGGTCGACAGCTTCGGCGACGTCGTCATAACGAACGACGGCGCGACGATACTCAAGGAGATGGACGTGGAGCACCCCGTGGCCAAGATGCTCGTCGAGGTGGCAAAGGCACAGGATTCGGAGGTCGGTGATGGGACGACGACTGCCGTCGTCCTAGCCGGAGAGCTCCTCGCTAAAGCCGAGGAGCTTATCGAGAAAGAAGTCCATCCGAGTATGATAATTGAAGGATACCGTAAGGCAGCCGTGAAGGCTCTTGAGATACTCGACGAGATAGGTCATCCAGTAAGCCCTGATGACAAGGAAACCCTGATTAAGGTAGCCAAGACCTCCATAGCGAGCAAGCTGGTATCCGAGGAGGCAGACTACCTATCGAGCTTGGCCGTGGATGCCGTGCTGAGGGTTGCCGAGAAGGTCGACGGAAAATGGAAGGTCGACCTGGATGACATCCTACTCGTTAAGAAGAGCGGCCAGTCGCTACGTGACACGAAGCTCATCGAGGGGATAGTCCTAGACAAAGAGGTAGTCCATCCGGACATGCCGAAAATCGTCAGGAATGCAAAGATAGCCATACTCGACGCGCCCCTTGAGATAGAGAAGACGGAGTTCGACGCGAAGCTGCATATCGAAACCCCAGAACAGATGAAGGCCTTCATGAAACAGGAGGAGGAAATGTTGAGGGAGATGGTCAACAAGGTCCTCTCCGTCGGCGCGAACGTCGTCATATGCCAGAAGGGCATAGACGACTTAGCCCAGTACTTCCTCGCAAAGGCAGGGGTTCTGGCGGTACGCAGGGTCAAGAAGTCTGACATGGACAAGGTAGCCAAGGCTACCAAGGGAAGGGTAATCTCGAGGATCGACGACCTGACGCCCGAGGACCTAGGAAGGGCCGCCCTAGTCGAGGAGAGGCGCGTAGGCGAGGATAAGATGGTTTTCATCGAGGGTTGCGAGAACCCGAAGTCTATAAGCATACTCATCAGGGGAGGTACGCAGAGAATAGTCGACGAGGCGGAGCGCTCCCTGAAGGATGCTATAAACGTCGTCAAGGACGTTATAGTCGAGGGAAAGGTTGTGGCGGGCGGTGGCGCTCCAGAGATAGAGCTTGCCATGAGGCTCCGCGACTATGCGAATACGCTTGCTGGAAAGGAGCAGCTGGCCGTGAACAAGTTTGCCGAGGCTCTGGAGATCGTCCCGTCCCAACTCGCAGAGAACGCAGGCATGGACCCGATAGAGACTGTAGTTAACCTTACGGCGGAGCACAAGAAGGGAAACAGGTGGGCTGGCGTTGACGTATTCAACGCCAAGATAGCAGACATGTTCAAGCGCGACGTACTAGAGCCGCTACTCGTGAAGAAGCAGACGATAAAGTCGGCAATCGAGGCTGCCTCGATGATACTCAAGATAGACGATATAATCGCTGCCTCAAAGTTAGAAGAGAAGACTCCAAAGACTGGAAAGGAAGAAGGAAAAGTTGGAGAAGGAGAAGAAGGATCTTCCTTCGACTGAGTACAAGGGGCTTACTAGGTACGAAAAGGCGAGGATAATCGGCGGGAGGGCCCTCCAACTTTCGCTTGGCGCTTTTCCGCTCGTGGAAACGAGGCCGGGCGACACCGTAATAGACATCGCCAAGCGAGAGTTTGAGGCGGGCGTGCTGCCGGTCATAATAAGACGTAAGAGGCCCGATGGCTCGTACGTCGACATCCCGCTCCAAGAGCTGCTCGAGAAACAAACTGCCTAATTTTTTCAAATTTTTTAAATCTCAGAATATATTGCTCGAATGTTTTTGACGTCAACGCTTATAAGAGAATGGCCGTTCTGCGGTCTAAATACGCAGACAACATCCTGGCGGTGCTGAAGCATGTATCGAGCAGGGATAAGGGAGCTCGAGGCATCGTACAAAAAACTTTCATCTTGGTACTACAACCTCGCGAGGTCTCTCGTTTGGAACATCATGAGGGCCTTCATAGATACGTATAGCCCTTCAAGGGTCGTTCGGCTGCTATCCAGCCCTTTATGCTTTGACCTTTTAACGGTCGCCACCGGGCTGGATGAGCTGGGTAGCGGCTCGACGACCGTCTTGGGCGCCATACTGAAAGACGTGCTCACACCAGCCGACGGCATAGCGATATTGGGAGGTAAGAACCTTACAAGGTTCAACGTTCCGAACGAGCTTGACGCGGTTGCCGCCGAGCTCGGCCTTACTGGCGAGGAGGTTGAGCGCCTAAAGTACTGCAGCCGGATGGTGGCAAAGGTCGACGATGCGGCCATACAGGACGGTTTCCGCCTATACCACCATATGATGGCCATATCCTACGACGGCCTTTGGGCCGTCGTTCAGCAAGGAATCAACCCCATAACCAGCAGGGTCAGGAGGTATCACTGGTTCTCCGGGAAGGTTAGAAGCTTCGTAGAAGAGCCGCACGAGGGCATAGTCAGCCAAGAAAGGTCGAGGCTCGTATTGGATATGACGGCCAGGGAGAGCAGCGAGGCGAGGCGTGCCTCGATAGAGCTTATCGTATACGATTTTAAAAAGCTAAGGCACGTGTACGACGTGGCCAGGAAAAGGACGCAGACAAACCTTTCCCTGTGGTTTGACTCGCCAAGGGTCGAGAGCTTTATCGAGCTACCGCTCAAGATGAATTGGAAGCTGATAAAGAACATAGGCTTGAACCCGCCCTCGGACTACGAGGGCCTACTGGCGATAAAGGGTGTAGGACCTGAGACTGTGAGGTTCCTTGCCTTCGGGTGCAGGTGGTTGTACGGCATTGTGCCGAGCATGGAAGACCCAGCTTTCGTTCTGGACGATCGTTCCGCCTACGTTCCCAGCAAAGAGGAGGTGAAAATAATGTCCGACGTGGTTTCCATAATAGATGCTTCCAGCCTTTCGGCCGAGCTGAAAAATCGAGTACTCTACAAGGTAAATGCATGGTTAGGTCGTATGGGCAGCGAGCTCAACGCGTAATTCATGCACCCCTTATGAAATCCTCGACCATCTTCCTCGCGACGTCATCCGGATACTGAACGGGTGGCGACTTCATGAAGTATGCCGAGGGGCCTATCAGCACGCCAGCCATACCCCTATCCATTCCGATCTTCGTGCAGCGTATAGCGTCGATGACGACGCCGGCTGAGTTCGGCGAGTCCCACACCTCGAGCTTCAGCTCAACGTTAATGGGAGCGTTGCCGAACGCCCTCCCCTCTATTCTAATGTAGGCCCATTTCCTGTCCAGCAGCCACGGGACGTAATCGCTGGGACCGATGTGAACGTTCTTCTCGCCTACTTCGTACGGTATGAGCGACGTGACGGCCTCCGTCTTGGATATCTTCTTGGACTTCAGCCTCTCCCTTTCGAGCATGTTAAGGAAGTCCGTGTTTCCGCCAACGTTCAGCTGCATTATCCTTTCGACCTTCACGCCCCTATCGACAAACAGCTTCACAAGGACCCTGTTGATTATCGTAGCTCCAACTTGGGACTTCACGTCATCCCCAATAAGGGGCAGCCCCCTCTTCTCGAATACCTTCTGCCAGCGGGGCTCTCTGGCTATGAAAACCGGTATGCCGTTGACGAAGCCGCAGCCAGCCGCAAGGACCTGCTCGACGTACCACTTCGTGGCGAACTCGCTTCCAACTGGCAGGAAGTTAACGACCACGTCTACCCTGTTGCTCTTCAAAACGTCCGCAACGTCCACAGTGGGCGAGGGGTGCTTCTCGATTATCTCGGACAAGTACTTTCCCAGACCGTCATGCGTCATTCCCCTCATCACCTCCACACCCAGCCTCGGAACTTCTGCGAACTTCAGGGTATTGTTCGGCGGGGCGAATATGGCCTCGGATAGGTCCTTTCCCACCTTGTTCTTGTCTATGTCGAATGCTGCGGCAAACTCTATGTCAGAGACGTGGTACCCCCCTAGCCTCACGTGCATAAGCCCGGGAACGAACTCGTCCTCGTCCGCGTTTTTGTAGAACTCCACGCCCTGCACGAGCGCCGATGCGCAGTTGCCTACGCCTATTATGCCCACCCTGATCTTACCCACGCATACTCACCAGAATTTTATCGTCATAAACTAGCGTATTAATCTTTTTCGTCGCCGAACACTTTGGCACGGAGATCATCCAAGAACTCCTTGGCCTTCTCGAGGAGCTCCTCGCCCCTCTTATTTATCCTGTAATACCTCCTCGGCGGCCCGACGTCGCTCGGAAGCGTCTGGGATACGTCTATGAGCCCCTCCTTTTGTAGCATGTAGAGCACGACGTAACACGTAATCTTTCCGGGTCTGAACCCGAACCTCTCCCTTATCATCCTTTCAACCTCATAGCCGTACAGCGGCCCCTCCCTCAGCAGGCTGAGTACGTATAACCAGAGGTTCTCCTTGGTCAGCTTCCGGACGAAGCGCTGGAACGCCATGGTTAAGCTGTATGACGTACCCGCTGACAAAATAAGAACGTTTTGCTATGCTGGACGTTTGCCGGATGTCTTGGCATGTTAATATTGGGCCACACCAGCCATTGTCACGATGCGGAATTGGTGGAGGTTGGCAAGCTGAAGGCGGTGATTCTGGATTTAGACGGTTGCGTGTACGTGGGCGAAAGGCCGGTCGATGGAGCTGCCACGGCCATCGCAGAGCTAAGGCGCATGGGCTACCGGATCCTTTTCTTGACCAACAACTCCACGCTCTCAAGGGCAGGCTACGTCGATAAGCTTAACAGGATGGGCATAAAGGCCGAAGAGAAAGAGATGCTTACGTCGGGCATGGCGACCTCGAAGTACATCTACGACGTTTACGGCCCATCCAGGATACTTGCCGTGACGGAAGAAGGCTTCGTCGAGGAGGCGAGGCTGATGGGCCACACCGTGGTGCCGCTCGAGCGTTTCCATGAGGCGAGCATAGTCGTTGTCGGGTTAGACCGCGGGTTCAACTATCAAAAGCTAAGGGCTGCTGCGAGGGCGATAATTTCCGGTGCGAAGTTTATCGCCACGAACGAGGACAGGACGCTTCCGACGGAGACAGGCCCAGACCCTGGAGCTGGCTCTATCGTGGCAGCCGTCAAGGCTGTTACGGGCGTGGAGCCCATAGTAATCGGAAAACCGTCGAAGATCATAGTAAACATGGCGCTAGAAATACTAAACGTTAGGAGCGATGAGGCCGTGCTCGTCGGCGATAAGTTGGAGACGGACATAAGGGCGGCGGCATCAGCGGGGATGCCCAGCGTCCTCATATCAAGAACGGAACCACTCGGGTACCCGAGGCCGGACTTCGTCCTAAGCAGCATAAGGTTGCTACCGAGGCTCCTATCACGGAGATAGGTTGTTAAAGATGTAAACGTTCGGGCTCTCTTTCAGCGTCCGCAAAACGACCTTGGTCTCCGTAGACACCACGCCCTCCATCCTACCTATTTCGTCGAGCGTTTTTGCTAGGGCCTCCCTGTCCCTTACTTTTAGCTTGAGCAGGCAATAGTAATCACCCGTTACGTCGTGGACCTCCAGCACTTCGGGAAAGGAAACCAGGCTCTCCAATACCTTGTCGTATAAGTGAGGCTGGGCCTTCACGGCAACGAAGGCAGTCATGGCCCTCCCGACCTTGTTCTCATCTATCACGGCTTGGAACCTTTTGATGTAGCCATGCTTTATTAGCTTCTTTACCCTGCTGTATGCCGCGGCCTCGCTTATGCCAAGCCTCTTGGCTATTTCAGAGTAGGAGGCCCTGCCGTTTTCCTGGAGAATGTTAAGGATCATAATATCCTTTTCGTCCAACCCAGTTTTCATTACAATCCGCAATGAACATTCGGGAGATATTAAAATTATGCTTTAAATATTTACAGCGTCTTTGAAAAACTCTATAGCTAAAGTCTGTAGCGCCTAACAAAAAATACATAGGGTGGCTTAGAGAAAACTTAGCCGTCGCATACAACCCATAGAATGTTCCAGCGGTGTCGCTTTGAAGCCACGCTAGCTCCCCTAAACGCTTGTTAAAGACCCTCCTATCTTCCTCAAAACTTCTCCGACAGGGCCTGAGGATGATGCTAAAAGATAGGCAGCTTACTGCGGGTTTCGGTGATCAGGGCTAACGGGGCAAAAGGCCGTTGAAGGTCCAACACCTACGGAATCAAGAGGGCTGGAACTATAAGTTTAAGCTTTGGTTCTGGTTTTTCTGACACAATTTTTATAACCGGTCATAATATACGGGAAGTTAGCGGCTATGTCGACGAAGGTCGCTTTGGTTAAGGGTCCCGAGCTGCTGAGGTACAGCTTTCCAGCACCGCACCCCATGAACTCCCGCAGGGTCGAGAGCTTCTATGAAAGGGTAGAAGAACTGCATAAAGAGATGCCGGATGCGTTTGAGATCATTCCGCCAAAAATGGCGACTTTTGAGGAAATAGCGCTCTTCCACGACCCCGGCTACATAGAGTTCGTAAAGAAAAAGTCAGCTGAGGGTAGGGGGTACTTAGACTCTGGCGATACGCCATCCTTTCCGGGAATATTCGAGGCGGCTTGCTATGTTGTCGGCTCGACGCTCGAGCTGTGCAGGGCCGTCCTTTCAAAGAGCGTAAGGAGGGGGTTTAACCCGATGGGCGGGCTTCACCATGCGAGGAGGTCCTCGGCCTCTGGCTTTTGCGTCTTCAACGACCCTGCCGTAGCCATAGAGTATTTGCTCGAGGTGGCTGGGCTCGAGGCGGTTGCGTACGTCGATATAGATGCCCACCACGGAGACGGCGTTTGCTACGAGTTCTACGAGGACGGGAGGGTCGTTTTCGCCGACGTGCACCAAGACGGCAGGACGCTCTATCCAGGCACAGGTTTTAGGCACGAAAGGGGGAGGGGAAAGGGCGAGGGGCTGAAGCTGAACATACCCTTGCCGCCAGGATCTGGCGACGAAGAGTTCAAGTCCGCCATGCTGGAGGTAAAGGGCTTTCTCATGGAGCATGAATTCGACCTCGTGCTCTTCCAGTGTGGAGCTGACGGCCTTGCGGGCGACCCGATTACTAACCTGAGGTACACGGCGGCCTCGCATAGGCTCGCGGCTGAAGTTCTATGCGACGTTGCAAACAAAAAGTGCAAGGGTAGGATAATCGCCATGGGCGGCGGCGGTTACAACCCAGAAAACACAGCAGAAGCCTGGACGGCCGTGGTGAAGACCTTCGTAGAAAAGCCCTAGGTTAACGCGAACCTCATGACCTGCCTTGCTATGAGCTTGGAGAGCCTTACAGGCTCTGGTACACGGCCGTGCAGCGTAAACTTGTTCAGCAGCCTCCTGCTGGTCTCCAGATCGATGCCCAAGCACCTGACGAACACCTCGTATCCTGTCCAGAGCCTTACAGCATTCCTACCCCCGTTCCTCTCGTAAACCTCTACCCTGGCCTGCCAATCTTCTGGAAAGTTTTTAACGAAATATTCCCTTATACCATCCGACTCCTCGTAAGTGATGCAAACCAAAGGCAAACCCGTCTCCTCGTACACTGTCGCAAGGTCCACGACGTTGTACCAGCTTATCACGCAACCGCTCAACAGGATGGCGTTTATGTCTGTCCTACCGAGCTTCCTGTAAAGCGAGACGATAGACTCTGTAGCGTCCATGCCCCCTACCGTGCACTTGGCTATGGCTAAGCCGTCTACTATGAAGTCGCCCCTCATCACCACGCCCGCCAGCACAGAACTCTTGTCGAGCGACCTGTCGAAGCTCTCTGCGATTCCAAGAACGCGTATCGCTGGCTTATCCAGCCTTAACCTCAGGCCGCTACCCCTCCTGCCAGTAGACCTCTCCTGGCTCCAGGACAGCTCCCGCCGGAACATTGCTGTATGGCGATATGACGGCGCCGAACTCTCTCCTGCCCGTGTCGACGAGCCTCCCCGCGACTACCGTCTTGACGGTCTCGTGCCCAGGTACCCTATACCGCGTCGTGCACCCGGGTCCGAGTACGGCGCCCTCGCCTACTACGGAATGGAATAGCACTGACCTCTCGCCGACCGTTACGTTCTCCATGACGAGCGAGCTTCCCAGCACAGTCCCTTCGCCTATCGACGTGCCCTCTAAGACCACAGTGTATGGTAGGATAGAAGAGCCCCTGCCCAGCCTTACGCCCTCGCCCAAGAAGCATGGGCCGAAAAGCCTAGCGCCATCCCCTGTTTCTACGTACGCGCCCGACTTAAGGAGCGTGCCGCTCTTTGGCGAGTATCCGTGCGTGGACGATAGGAGTTCTAAGAACGCGGCGTTGGCTTCCAGTAGGTCCCATGGCCTTCCTATATCGAACCATAGTCGGCCTTCCATCTTCAGTACACGGATCCTGTACCCGTCGCTTACGAGCATGTTCAGCACATCCGTTAGCTCGTACTCTCCCCTGGTAGACCGTTCGATTTTGGAAAAGTACCCGATCGACTCGGACGGGAGCACGTAAGCGCCGGCGTTTGCGTACGCCTCCGGAAGCCTCTCCGTGGGCTTTTCCACCACGCGCTCCAGCACACCGTCCCTCTCTTTCAATATGCCGAAGCTGCTCACGTCCTTAACCCTAACGGCCAGGATGACGCCATCCCAGGCACCTTTTACGAAAGAACGCGTAAGCTCCCTAACAGCATCCTCCGTTAGGGTTATGTCGCCGTAGGCGACGAGGAAGGCTTCTTCGCCCTCGAGAAAGTCCTTACAGGTATAAAGCGCGTGGGCCGTACCCAACAACTCTCTCTGCTGGATGTACGTTATCTCCATAGGCAGCCGCTCCCGCTCGATTGCGCGCTTAATCGAGTCGTCCATGTAGGCAACCGTTACCCCTACGTCCCTTATCCCGTTGCACGATAGAGCCTCTAGCACCCTGACCAGCACGGGCTTGTCGACGATCGGCAGGAGGTGCTTCGGCCTGAAGCTCGTTAGGGGCCTTAACCTCTTGCCCAAGCCAGCAGCGAAAACCACGGCCTTCAACGGCTTTACCCACCTTACATCGCTTTAAAAAATATTAAGCTTTAGCCCGCCTCTTATAGGCATGAGCATAACCTTCGTTGGCCTCGGCCTGGGTCCAAAAAAGCACATCACTGAGGCCGCGCTCGACAGCATCAGAAGGGCAGACGTCGTCTTCCTGGATACGTACACCGGCATGCTTCCGAAGGAGACCGTGGATTTCCTAAGAAAGATCAGCAGGCGCTTGGTCCTAGCAGACCGTTACACGCTCGAAGAGGGGGCTGAGGCTTTGCTGAGGGATGCCGTAGAGAAGGAGGTGGTCGTGGCTGTTCAGGGCGACCCGTTCGTAGCCACGACGCATATCTCCCTGGCGCTCGAGGCATGTAAGCGCGGAATAGCGTGTAAGACAGTCAACGGCATCTCATCCTACTCTGCCGCAGCCAGCCTATCCGGCCTTCAGGCTTACAAGTTCGGCAGAGCTGTTACGCTGCCCTCGGAGGATAGTGTTGAAAGCGTGAGGTCGGTCTACGAGAACATCCTTGAGAACATGTCAAGGGGTCTGCACACGCTGGTCTTCTTGGATACGAAGGGGAACGGGTTGAGGATACCCGTTGCCCTTAGCCGCTTGAGGGAGCTGGAGGGCTCGCTCAAGAAGGGCGTTGTGTCGGACGACAGGCTCGTCGTAGCCCTCGCAAGGTTAGGGTACGAGGATTGCGTCGTCAAGGCCGGTAGGGTTGTTGAGCTGCTCGCTTGGGATTTTCCCGACCCCCCGCACATGCTGATATTCCCCGGCAAGTTACACTTCTTGGAGCGCGAGGCGCTCGTGAGGCTTCTTGGCGTACCCCGCGAGTACGTAGAGGCGTACGAGCCGATAAACTACGGCGTAGATAGGGTGAGACGGTACATAGATGCTTGCGAGGGAGCGTTGTCCAGGTCGAGGGGTTCGTCGAGGGAAGCAAAGGTTACAGAAGTGCTTAGGGTTGCGGAAAGCTATCTTGAGGATTCAAAATTTTTCCTTAAATCGGGCGACATCTTCAACTCCCTCTCTGCGATCTCTTACTGCGAGGGGCTGCTCGACGCTCTGAGGATGCTGGGTTACGTAGAGTTTGACTGGAAGAAATGATTCGCCGCCCTTTTATAGTTTACCGGCCTAAGCGCTCCCGCAAGCGCCTCGGATATCCTCTCTATGTTTGCCTCGCACAGCCAGTATAGCTCCTCGTAAACCTTTAGAGCCTGCTCTAGGCACTCCTCGTAGGTCTTTGTACCTTTGCTTACCATCTCCATAAACTCTTCCACGAATTTTCTCGTATCTGGTGTGACAAGCCTCTCATCCACGCCCGACAGCGCCTCGACGAGCCTCATGCCAAGCTCCGTCGGGTAAAACACCTTACCCCTCTTTACGGCATACCCCCTCTCCGTTATTATCTTAGGATACTCGGCACGCGTTGCATCCGTTCCTATCCTGTTTTTCTCCATGAGCCCCAGCAGCGCCGCCTCGGTAAGCCTGGGTGGAGGCTTGGTCCTATCCTCTATCAACCTAGACTCAACGACCTCCAAGGGATCACCAGGCGATAGCTTGGGTATCGGTGAATCCTTGGGCATGAAGTACCCGTACACCTCAAGGAACCCTTTGCGCGTAACGACAGTGCCGGAAGCCTTTAGCGTGGCTTTTCCCACGCTTATTTCAGCCACGCTCTCCTTCAACCTAGCGTCACCGAACAGTACGTTCGCAGCGAACCTCCTCGCTATGTATTCCCAGACCTTTCGCTTTAGCGAGCCGTCTTTGGGGTATGGCTTTATAGGATATATCGGGGGGTGGGCGCCATCGTCCTTTCTCCCGTTAAAGGGCTCGGCCTTCATCCTGCCAAGATCCCCGAGCAGTTCTGATAGGTCTGATTCGGCAAGAGCCCTGAGGGGCTCCCCAAAGTCAAAGTCGTACCTGAACCTGTTGGTCTCCGTCCTCGGATAGGAGGAATAACCCTCGGCGTAGAGCTCCTCTGCTACGGAGAGGAGCGTGGCCGCCGAGTGGCCCGTGATCTTTGTCAGGTCTCTTAGGAGAGCGTCCGTATCGAGGGGTAACGGCCTGCGGACAGTCACTTCCTTCTCGTCGTACGAGAGGACGCGCGCCATCTTTTGCCCCTCTACGCTTTTCCAAACGGCCCCGGCCATTTCGGCGTCCTTCATGCTTTCGCTCCTGGCCTCGAGCTCCTCGCCTTCCTTTGTCTTGAGCTTCGCCCAAACGTACCAGAATGGCTGGGGTTTGAAGGACATTATTTCCTTCTCCCGCTTTACTATGAAGCCCAAAGTGGGCGATTGGCATGACCCCCAGGATATGAGCCTGACGTTCTGGCACTTTCTCGTCTCCTTCGTGAGGAGCCTCGTGAAGGCCGCGCCCGTCACGAGGTCAAAATGCTGCCTCAGCATCGCCTTCATGACCCATTTCGTGTTCAGGGAGTCCTCCAGGTTGTTCCATGCTCTCCAGAGCTCGTCCGGGTTCGTCGAGTTGAACCTCATCCTCTTGTAGGGCGCTTGGTCGCCCTTACTGGCCCTATAAATCGAAAGTATCTCGTAACCGATCAGCTCACCCTCTGGGTCGTTGTCCGTCGCTACGACGAGCACCCCGTCCTCTTTGAACGCCTTCTCCAGCTCCCTGTAAGACCTCTCGTCGGAGATAACGTTCCTAAATTCCCTGACGGAGAATAGCCTCGACGGGCTAATGCTATTCCAATCGTACCCCTCGGGGAAGTCTGCGTTAAACACGTGCCCCCTGACTGAGGTGACGTACGCGTTTACGTCCCTGCTCCTCAGCAGCCTCGCTATGCTCCTTGCGACGCTAGGCTTTTCGGCCACGACTACGTAGCGAGGCTCCCCTCCTTCGCCCACGCTCATCCAACCTTGCCTACACAGAACTGTAGAAACCTTAAATTTATTACGTTTATGCATGCCAAGGCCTGGGCACCAAGCTGCTAAGGCCGGAGGTTTTCGAAAGGATGAAAGCCTCCGCAGCTCCGGCCGGAACCGTTCGGGCTTTTAGGCATGCGGGCTTCGCTCGTGCGCTGAAGGAATAAATATGCGTAAAGCCTAGTATCCCATCCATGAGCGGAAGGGGCGAGTCGTGCTATACATGGGTAAATATTCCGATGGAGGAAATAAGACCAGACTTTAGCAGGAAAGTAGTCCACGGAGAAAACATGACGTTTAGCATGATCTTCTTTAAAAAGGGAGCCAGGGTTGATCTTCATAGGCACGCCAACGAGCAGATGAGTCATGTCCTATCCGGAGCCGTCAAGTTCATAACGCGCGAAGGAAAAGAGTACACGGTGTCCCAGGGCATGCTGATGCATTTTCCGCCCAACGTCGAGCACGGTGCGTTAGCCTTAGAGGACTCGGTCATCATAGAGGTCTTCAGCCCGCCGAGGGAGGACTGGAAGATGGGTACCGACCATTATCTAAGAAAGTAACGTTATTCAGGGCTGAAGTAACGAGACGTCTAAATGGACAAGCGGCCATGCCGTTCCATTTTTCATAGATTTTTGTACACAGCCCGTCAGGCTAAGGAGCTCCAGCCTCGTAGGCTTGACCTCGGCCGTCCATGCAAAATTAGCAGGAAGGGAGAGGGTGCAGAACTATTTTACGAAGAAAAACGAACACAATGGCGACATATCCCGCCAACCGAGGCCCGGCTCCTCCTCCCGGGCATTTATGTAAAATGCTTAAAAAGATTGGCAGCTCCCGTATCTACAAAATCATGGGCGATGTCGTTGAGGGCCAAAGTTGCACCGAAAAAAATCGTGTTAGCTTCTGGTGCCTTCGACATACTCCACCCAGGCCACATAAGGTTCCTAGAAGAGGCAAAGCGAATAGGCGGCAAAAATTCGAGCCTCGTCGTGATCATAGCCAGGGATAAGACCGTTGAGGAGAACAAAGGAAGAAAGGTAGTCTTCGGCGAAAGGGCCAGGCTAGCCATGGTCCGGGCCCTAAAGCCCGTAGACAAGGCTGCCCTTGGGTATCGGCCGTTCTCCTTCGAAAAGGTCGTCAGGAGGTACAGGCCGAACGTCGTGGTCTTTGGCTATGACCAGCTATGGCTGATGAAAAAATTCAAGGAACTGTGTCGAACGAAAAAATGGAATATCAAGATAAAGGTACTCGGGAAGTACAACGTAGGGAACCTCAACAGCAGCTCTGACGTTATAAGAAGGGTGAAAAAGCTTCGGTTAATCAAAAGAAGAGCAGGATGATGCCTGCAAAGATTAGGAGGGACAGGATAAAAACCACTAACCCGCTTGCGGCAGAGAGCACGAAATTGGAGGCTGCGAGCCAGTAGAGGAATATCGAGCCGAAGACTATTATAACAAACCCAAGAACCTTCATCAGTATGCTTGCCGCGTGCTGCTTGAGGGCGCTCATGCTGCTTCCCCAGCCTGATGTGCGAAAGGCTATATTTACGTTGCGCTGGGGCCTGGGAAGCCGGGTAAAAGATTATGTAGTTTGATAAGTAGACACTCTCGGAGTGATATTCTCCCTCGGGGTTCTAAGAAGGGCTAAATAGTTCGCTGAGGGCAATGGGTTTTCAAAGGTAGATCGTGAATGAAGCTACCGGGAATTGCAAGGAAAAGGGAAGAAGAGGTAAGGGTAGTTGGGATAGCGGACATGGGTTTTGCTAGGGATAGGCTCATGGACGTCATCACGCAGCTCAAGATTCAGGCAGAGAAGCTGAACAGGACTTCCCAAAGGCTCACGGCGAGGGGCAAGGAGCTCTTCGAGATGTGCGTCAGGGCCGAGCAGGAGAAGGACAAGGGCAGGGCGACGATATACGCAAACGAGATAGCCCAGCTCAGGAAGATATCACGAACGATACTGAAGAGCCAGCTTTCCTTGGAAAAGGTAATCCTAAGGCTTGAGACCGTGAAGGAGTTCGGGGACGTCATGAACGTCCTTGGCCCGGCGACGAGCATAATAAGGCAGGTGCAGTCGGAGATTTCTGGCTTAGTCCCTGAGGTCGCATACAACCTGAGACAGGTTGACGAGGTTCTAGAGAGCATAATCGTCGAGGCAGGAAGCGTAACTGGCGCATCGGTCCAGGTGATGGTGAGCGACAGCGAGGCGCAGAGGATACTAGAAGAGGCTGCCGAAGTTGCTGCCCAACGCATGAAGAGCACATTCCCAGATCTGCCAGAAGGTTACAGGCACCTGGAGACTTCAACAGAGCCTAGGCAGTAGCCAAAGCGCATACGGTAACGCCTAAAGACGGCGCGAAAACACCCTACATAGCAGCTCGTAGTCCTCAGGGCTCATGGACCAGTCTGCAGACCCGGCGTTTTCCCTAACGTGCTCGACCCTCGCTGCCTTCGGTATAGCCACGGCGATAGGCCTTCTTATAACCCAGTTCAGGGCTATCTGCGACGGCGTCTTCCTGTACTTTTCGGCCAACTTCCGCAATGCGTCGGCCTCATCTTTGCTCAGATGCTTATCCGGCTCCGAAAGCTTGCCCCGCGCAAGAGGGCTGTACGCTATCACGGTTATCCTTTCCCTTTCGCAAAAAGGTATCATATCACGTTCTATACCCCTCTCGAGAAGACTATACTCGACCTGGTTCGACACTATCTCCTCCCTAGCGAGCGATGCCATGGCCTCCTCCAGCTCGCTTACCGAAAAGTTGCTTACGCCTATGAACCTAACGAGGCCGTCCTTTACGAGCCTCTCCATTGCCCTCATCGTCTCCCTTATGGGTATCCTTGGGTTTGGCCAATGAACTTGGTATAGGTCAATGGTCTTGACGTTAAGCCTCCTCAGGCTGGCCTTTGCCGACCTTATCACGGACTCGTAGGATAGGTGCTCGGGGGATACCTTGGTCGCGACGAAAACCTCCGCCTTCGTGTCCGCTATCGCCTTCCCGACAACCTCCTCAGAGTGCCCCCCTCCGTATGCCTCGGCCGTGTCTATGAAAGCCATGCCCAGCTCTATCCCGAGCCTGATGGCCTCTATGGCCTCCGCATCCTTGCTCTCGTCCTTACTGTAGAACCCTCCTATGCCCCACGTGCCCTGACCCAGGACCGGAACCTTCCAGCCAGTCCTGCCAAGCTCCCTGTACTCCACGATTGCCGTCCTTGACGGAGCAGGATTTTAGATTTACGGGCGCGTAAAAATTCTGACGCCTAGCCTTCGACGAGCTATTCGAATTTGGCGGCGGATTGTAACGATAGGGCCTCAGCGTATGCCTTCCTTAGGAGGTGCTGGATTGTCTCTCTCGTTATGTACGAGGACTGGATTGCTAGGGCAAGGGCCTTCGTGTAAGCCAGCGCTATGACGTGCGCCGAGGTCTCCTTACTCATGTAGCAGACGTTCACGGCAAAGCTGAAGGCGCTCCTCGCAGCCGACTCTATCTCCTGTTTCCATGCTTCCAAGTCTATGGTTAGCTCATCGCCAGAGTAGATCCTCCCAGCCTCGTATGCCGCCTCGAGTTTTACCCCCTTCAAGACGGCCTTTATGTTAAGCTTCATGAGAAGGCTTGCGAGGGCTGGCGATATAACGTCGCCCTTCTTCGCCACGAGCGTATCCTTAGCGATCCAGATGCTACCGCCGTCTATCCTCGTCGGTATCTTCATCTTGCCCAGCTCGCTCAAGATAGGACCGGGAGGTATGCCGGTGTTGCACTCCGGGATCACAACATCCACGTCTGCCTTTTCACCAGCTTTCGCATGCATCAGTATCCTGTTCTTCTGAAGCACGAGCGACAGCTTGAACGGCGACATCCTCGTGAAGATCAGGCCTATAGGCTTGGGCCTTCCCTCCACGAGGCTCCTTAGCTCTGGGAAGCCAGCCCTCTCGGCGGCCTTTACGAAAAGCGTTTTCTTGGTTACCTTGAAAACGCTGTCCTGCCTAAGCTTCGCCCTTAGTTCGTGCAGAACGTTTGCCCTAACGTTCGTGAGGTCGAAAACGGCGATCGTCGGATAGGCCTTTATGTACTCCTCGAGTTCGGCCACCTCGCGCTCTTTCCAGGCC
>NDWU01000024.1 GCA_003056285.1 Candidatus Terraquivivens tikiterensis | reverse complement strand
ATATGCAAAGCAAAAGAACCGCAAGGTCGCGTCGCTACCGTACAGAAAGGTCCAGAACTTCATAGAGTATAAGATGGCGTGGCTGGGCTACAGAACCCACTACGTCTCAGCAAGGAACACTAGCAAGACCTGCCCCAGATGCGGGCGTTTGTCCAAGACAGAGGGGCAGCCTTCAGGTGCGTGCACTGCGGTTACGAAGCCGATAGGCACTTCGTGGCTTGCGTGAACATGCTCAGGATGTGGGGACTTGGGTTCGCCCCGAAAGCCCTCTATGAGATGATCGAGAGGGAAGGGTTGGGTGGAGGTAACGATTTACCACGTATCTCTACCTAACTCAGAACCCTTTGATACCGCCACGGATGTTGGCCTGTCCTTAAACGAGAACGTCGGGTTGAGCGTGTCGTTCTTTATGTACAGCTTTCTTATCCCAAGCTCCTCGCCCAGCCTATAAGCCCTCACCAAAGGCGTGCTTCCGGAACCTATGTCGACGACGTTGCCCCGGTCCTCTATGGGCAGTAGCTCGAGGTACCTCCAGATAGACCTCTCCCTTGACTCGAAGCTTGACCTCGATACGCTAACCCCTTCATAATTTACCTCAAGGGCGCCCAGGCACTTCGGGCAGATGTAGAGGAGGCGGGACTCGTACTCCTCGGAGCAGCTCCTACACACGAGCTTTATCGTCCTGCTTAGCCCCGACCACCTTAGGGTTTTGCACCGGCTCGCTCGTATAAACTTTTCCCGTGCGCCGTTAACGTTTCACGGGGTTGACATATTTGCATATTTATGTAAAAACATTCTTAAATAGATGGTTTAATATGCAATAAACATGGACAAAAGCGTGAGAAAAATTTCCAGAAGGGAATTTCTTGGCGTCACGAAGGCCGTGGCAATCGGTGGCATAGTCGCCGCAGGCATCGCGGGCGGTGTTTCAGGTTACCTCGCTAGGACGCCAGAGGTCAAGGAGGTTACAAAAACGGTTGCCGCTTGGCCACCCGTAGAGGGGTTGAGGCCGATCAAGGTAGGCTATGTGTACGTCGGGCCTGTCGGCGACTACGGATGGAGCTATGGACACGACAGGGGTAGAAGGTGGGCTGACGAGAGGTTCAAGAACGTCGAGAGTTTCTACATCGAAAGCGTTCCGGAGCCTGAGGTTATCTCGGCCATCGAAAGCCTCGTCGCGAAAGGCTGTGAGCTGATAATCACGACCAGCTTCGGATTCATGGACGGGACGGCCGAGGCTGCCGGGAAGTACCCCGACAAATACTTCGTTCACATATCTGGCTACAGGAGCGGCGCTGCAGGGAACGCACCCCAGAATATGAGTGCGGCGTTCGCGGAATTCTACCAGCTATACTACCTATGCGGTCTTGCAGCCGGTGCAATAACCCAAACTGGCGTCATAGGCTACGTTGGCGCTTACCCGATACCGGAGGTCGTCAGGCATATAAATGCCTACATACTCGGCGCTCAGTACGCATATAAGAAGAGGACCGGAAAGAACATCAAAGCACACGTGACGTGGCTCTTCAGCTGGGTTGCTCCGGAGGATGCAAGGCTCGCGGCCTCTGCCCTAATCGATGATAAGAATTGCGACGTCCTCAACTACACGGAGGACACGCCAGCCGTACTGATGGTTGCTGAGGATTACCAGAAGAAAGGTAGGAAGGTATGGAGCTTCAGCCATTACAGCGACATGAGAGCGTACGGCCCTACGGCTCACTTGACGGGACCCGTGGCCAACTGGGGACCAATATACTTGGATTTTTACAGGATGGTCGCGACGAATACGTGGCAGAGCGTAGACATCTGGTCTAGGGTTGGAGACTACATGCCATGGAGGTGGAGGCAGCCCCTAGAGAAGAGCACGGCTGGAAAGGAGGAGGGGACGGTTTACTTGGCACCGATAAGCCCCGTCATACCTAACGAGTGGGTTAACCTGATCAAGCAGAGGTATGAGGAGATGAAGGAATACCTGTTCGAGCCGTTTACCGTCGAGGGGCACGACCCAGATGGAAAGGAGCCAATAAGGGATCAGGACGGGAACGTCAGAATAGGACCCGGCGAGAGGGCTGACCGCGGGACGTTGTGGTCGATGGATTGGTTGGTGGAATACATAGAAGAGCCGTTGCCAAAGTGACTGCCGTAAACCTAACCCCATTTTTTATCGGAGGGTAGATGCGTGTCCGTTACGCCCTTAGTCGAATTGAGGGGCATAGTGAAAAGGTTTCCAAACGTTGTAGCTAACGACCGGGTAGACTTTTCGCTCATGCCGGGCGAGGTTCATGCACTCTTGGGCGAGAACGCTGCCGGTAAAACAACGCTGATGAACATACTGTACGGGCTTTACCAGCCTGACGAGGGGGAAATATACGTAAAGGGGAAGAGGGTAAGGATCAGGTCGCCAGCGGATTCGATCAGGCTAGGGATAGGCATGGTCCATCAGAGCTTTAGGCTCATACCGGTCCACACAGTCTGGGAGAACGTCGTGCTCGGCCTCAAAGAGGCTGGTTTTGTTCTGAACAGGAAAAAGCTTACGGATATGGTAAAGAAGTTTTGCGAAGAATATGGTTGGAACATCGACCCGAACGCAAGGGTTTGGCAACTATCTGTTGGCGAGAAGCAACAGGTAGAGCTCCTGAAGCTCTTGGTTAGGAGGGCGGAAGTCCTGATACTGGATGAGCCTACTTCTGTCCTAACACCCCAAGAGACAAAGGGCCTCTTCAAAGCCATTAGGACGATGGCGAAAAGCGGCAAGGGAATCATCTTCATCACACACAAGCTCGAGGAGGCCCTTGAGGTAAGCGATAGGGTTACCGTTATGAGGAAAGGGAGGGTCGTCGCAACGAAGCCTACGGGTGAGGTGACTGCAGAAGAGCTTGCAAACCTGATGATAGGCAGGCCCGTGCTTTTCAAGATCGAGAAGCCCGAGGTGAAAAAGGGAGGTATCGTGTTGGAAGCGAAGGGTCTTAAAGTCATGGGTGATAGGGGCGTTCTGGCTTTAGACGGCGTCAACCTATGCGCCCATTCCGGCGAGATCGTGGGTATTGCAGGAATCGCCGGAAACGGTCAAGAAGAGCTTATGGAGGCCCTTGCTGGTCTGAGAAGGGTAGAGGCCGGAAAGGTGTTTATAGATGGCGAGGACGTGACGAATAAGGGCGCGGGTTACCTAATAGGGAAGGGCGTTTCGTACATACCGCCCGAGAGTACTAGATGGGCCATCGTCCGCGATATGAGGCTCGTCGAGAACATCGCGCTGAAGTTTTACAGAAGCAGGGATTTTTCGGGCATGCTTAGGATCGATTGGCATAAGCTCTTCGAGTTTTCGAGGAAGCTCATAGATGAGTACGGCATAGCGGCACATAGCCCATCAACCCTAGCCGGCACGCTTTCAGGCGGAAACCTGCAGAGGGTTGTCCTGGCCAGAGAACTATCGGCAACGCAGGACGGTAAGGTGCCTAGGCTTATACTTGCAGCCTATCCGACTAAGGGCCTCGACGTCGCGGCGACAGAATTTGTCCACAGCCTGCTGTTAAAGCACAGGTCGATGGGTTCGGCCATCGTCTTCCTATCCGAGGACTTAGAGGAGATAATGATGTTGAGCGACAGGATAGTCGTCATTTCCAAGGGAAAGGTTGTCGGTGAGTTCTTGTCAAAGGAAAAGACAGTAGAGGAGGTTGGCATGATGATGTTAAAGGGCAGCGCTGCGTAGGTGGTAGGGAAGCTTGTTTATGTTGGAGAGGCGCATGGATATAAGCCGAAAGGCATCGAGCCTCTTTGTCCTCCTATCGCTTCTGCTTGCCTTTTTTGTGACTGGGCTCATATTCCACCTCTTGGGCGTGGACGTTGCCCAGTTTTATTCGACGATATGTAACGTCTTCATAACGCCCGCCCTCCTTCTTCAAGCTGTTTTCAGGAGCATACCGATAATCTTGGCGTCCTTGGGGCTAGTGGTTGCTTTCAGGATGGGCTTCTGGAACATAGGTGCGGAGGGGCAAATATATCTTGGAATGATAGCCGCCACGGGCATTGTTATCCTGCACGTTTCCTACGGCGCCATACCTGCGTCTTTGATGCTCGTGGCGATGGGCGTGGCTTCGTTCTTGGCCGGTGGCGCTTGGTGTCTCATACCGGCCTCCTTGAAGGTAAGGCTCGGCGTCAACGAGGTTTTGACGACCCTGATGCTAAACTACATAGCCATGCTGTTTACGGATTACTTGGTTTACGGTCCGTGGAGGGACCCTGAGGGCTGGGGCTTTGCCCTTTCTATACCATTTCCTGAATACGCGACGCTCAAGTACTGCGGAAACCCATCCACGGTAGGCATCGTGATTTCGGTCGCCGTTGCAGGCTTCGTTTACTTCCTATTTAAGTACACGAAGCTAGGCTTCACGCTTAGCGTCCTTGGAAAGAGTAGCGATGTTGCTAAGTATGCCGGTATGCAAGCCGGACGCGCTACTTTGCTGGGCTCCATAATTAGCGGTGGCATGGCAGGCCTCGGAGGTCTTTACGTCGTCTCCGGGATGATGGGGAGGCTAAGGCCGAGGGCCTCGCCCGGTTACGGCTACACTGCTATAATAGTAGCCATGCTCGTCCAGCTTAATCCTTGGCTCATCCTACCCGCTGGTGTATTCTTTGGAGGCCTGCTCACAGCCGGCGATGCTCTCCAATCGTCGCTAAGGCTACCGTTCTCGGCCATTACCGTCTTCCAGTCTGTGATATTTCTCTGTATAATACTGGCTGAATTCTTCAGGAGATATAGGGTCGTTCTAAGGAGGTTATAGCATGAGCCTAGAATGGGTTGGGTCCGTTCTTGCGGGCACGACGAGCGTCGGGGTCGTATACCTACTAGGCTCGCTCGGCGAAATATACGCGGAGAGGTCGGGAATACTCAACCTTGGCTTAGAAGGCATAATGGCGCTAGGCGCTGCCACCTCATTCATAACCACGATAGCATGGGGGCATGCGGTTGCTTTCTTTGTCGCGGGCGTGCTTGGCATACTGATGGGCCTCCTGCTCGCCTTCTTCACGGTATCGCTCAGGCTGAACCAGATAGCGGTGGGTCTTGCCATCACGATGCTCGGCTCAGGCCTTAGCGGTTTCATAGCATTCCCGACTACTAGGAAGACGATACTCCGAGCCCTGAACCCCGAGCTTCCGAGCACGGCCCTTGAAGCCCAGAGCGCACCTATGCTGCCGTCAGCCCCGCTGCCGTTCCTTAAGGATGTGCCCATAGCCGGCCCGATGCTCTTCAACCACAACCCAGTCGTCTACGTATCGCTCATACTGGCGCCAACGATGTGGTTTTTGCTGTTTAGGACGAGCGTAGGATTGAAGATTAGGAGCGTCGGCGAGAACCCTGGAATGGCTGACGCCCTAGGCATCAACGTCTTCAGGATAAGGTACCTTACGTGCATGCTTTCTGGCGCGTTCTCGGCCATGGCCGGCGCATACCTCATTCTCGGCTTTCAGCCGTTCTGGATAGAGGGCATAACTGGCGGAAGGGGCTTCATAACGCTGTCCTTAATCATACTATCGGCATGGAGCCCTCTGAGGGCGGTATTTGGCTCCCTTCTCTTCGGGGGCATAGAGGTGCTACAGTACAGGCTACAGCTCTTTGGGTTTGGCGCGGCGTCCCCCCAATTCGTCCTGATGCTCCCTTACGCGATAGCCGTCATCACCCTTAGCTTACTCTCGATCGAGAGCTTCAGGAAAAGGATAAGCGCTCCGGCAGCGCTCGCAAAGCCATACTACAGAGAAGAGTAAAGGGTTTTTCGTTTGCTAAAGCAAAACGCATAAGGCACAGGGCAGTAAGCTTTTATACAGAAAGGTGGTGTATCTGGCTCCATGGAGAAAAAAGCCCCCTCATACTTTGAGGGCATACGCGAGTACGTTCCGATGCCGAGGAAGCTAGTATTCGGGCCAGAATCTGTTAACCTAGTCGGTAAGGAAACCAGGCGTTTCGGTAACAGGGCGCTCGTCGTGACGGACGAGGGCGTCCAGAGGGTAGGCTTGGTGGAAAGGGTAACGGACGCTTTGCTTGCGGAGGGCATAGAATTCTACGTATTCAAGGGCGTGAAGACGGAGCCCGACCTAGAGAACGCAAGGGCCGTGGCGAGGGCGTCTAGGGAAGGGGATTACGACGTCGTGGTAGGGGTGGGCGGGGGCAGCTGCCTCGACATGGCGAAGGTCGCTGCGCTCATGGCCACGAACGAGGGTGACGTCGAGGGTTATATTGGCGAGGAGGTTGCTAAGCAGCCAGGCCTTCCTTTGATACTTGTACCCACGACTTCAGGTTCGGGCAGCGAGGCTACGAGGGGTGCGGTCATATCGGTCGGTGACGTCAAAAAGGTGATTTTCAGCAGGTGGATGATAGCTGAGGTAGCAATCGTGGACCCCATGATGACCTTGACGATGCCGCCCAAGCTCACGGCTATCACGGGTATCGATGCGCTGAGCCATGCCGTCGAGAGCATGCTCTCAAGGAGGTCGAACATAATGTCGTGCATGCTGGCCAAGGAGAGCATAAGGCTGATATCCGATGGCATCGAGGCCGCGTACAGGAACGGCAGGGACCTGAACGCGAGGTACAGGATGGCAATAGCCGCGACGCTCGCAGGGGCCTCGTTCGCCAACTCGAGCGTCATCCTGGGACATGGGATATCCTATGCGCTAAGCACGTTATTCCATGTACCGCATGGCCTTGGATGTGGCGTTGCCCTGCCCTATGTTATGGAGTACAATATCCGGGAGCGGTCTGCCGAGCTGAGGGAGGTTGCGCTTTCCCTCGGCCTTAGCGTCGGAGGCATGGGGGACCTGGATGCCGCTAGGATGGCTGTCAGGGCCGTAGTCGAGATGATGGGGAGGGTCGAGCTTCCAGTCAGCCTTAAGGATATGGGTATACCTAAGGATGCTGTACCGGAACTGGCGAACGTCCTCGTGTCCAAGTACTCGCGCCTCCTAGCGAACAATCCTCGAGAGGTTACCCATGAGGATGCCGTCGAGGTTTTCACGAAAATGTGGGAGGGTAGGTTAGAAAGCTTGGGCGACCGATCGGCTTGACGCGAAGAAGTCCCTGTACGTGGTTTTGCTAGGTGCCTATTCTGAAAATTCCCCGTACGTTGGGCTTTTCATCCCGTAAGCCCTGTCACCACTCAAATACAGGCTTCCTTAGGGTAGGTTGCTGGGGATGATGAGCTCGGGAAAAACGAACAGATGAGATCGGTCTTAAGTGCTGACCCAGCATATACGCAAAGGCTTTAAAATTTCTTTGTTGGGTTGCCCTGCGGTTCTTCATCACCCAAAGAGACTTATTCCAGGGTAGACTGGATCCTAGAGGAATATTCTCTATAGTCTTATCGTGCACAACGACTGACGTAGCATAAAGAAGGAGAATATGTTAGGGCTAAGCTTCCGGTATACGGATGGCTCAGATACCCCAGAGCAAATCACGACTCAACCCTAAGGGCCTCATCATAGCCTCCAATATTCTGGCGGGGCTACGGATAAGCTTTACCGCTCTGTCTGAGCGTTAACTTTCGTTACGCTCTTCATTCTTCCCTCCTCTTTTCATGGGAGGCTTTCGCCGTGAACGGTTGAAGACGGCACGTTTATCTGGTGTTTCTGGAGGAGGTTTAGGATGGCTATTATATCTCTATCCTCCTCCAATCCACATTTTGGGCACTCCATCAACCTGTACCCGCTCGGGCTTAGCTTAACCCTGCATATTGGGCATAGGCTTGATGTACCTTTGGCCTTTACGGGTTTAATGCTTAGTCCAGCCAGCTTAGCCTTCTACGCTTGATGAAGTATGCCGTTCTAATACACCTTTCCCCCCGTCTCGCATTGAGCTATCGACTCTTTTGTGCCGAACGTTATATTATTCTCGTTTACGTCTACGGCTAATGCTTTGCCGTCAGGCTTTTTAGGCTCCACGATTTTGCTGAAGACAACCTTCAAGTAGTATTCATGGCCCTCTTAACTAGCCACGCCTGTCCAACCCTCATATTCTTAAACTTCTCATGGTATGTCCCATGAAGTAGTTTGAACTCAGGCCTACCCTGTTCAGCTGCTATTGTGGCTTGTCAGCTTTTACCATGCCTCTACGCTTAAGCTTCTTAAAGCTCCTGTTGTGTCCCCTTAACTTCCTCAGCGTCTATGGTGTATATCCTGCAACCGTGGGTTGTCAACGTGTCTTTTGCCCGAGCTCGCGCACATGTACGCCCCCGCCCTTCACGAGTAGCTCGCCATCGTAGACAAGCTCGCCCCTCCTGAAAACAGACACCACCTTTGCCGACAACATCCTACCTTCAAATGGCGTGTACTTTGCCTTGCTCAAGAAATCCTTAGCGCTAAGCCTCCAAATGGTCTTCGTGTCAAAAACTACAAGGTCTGCGTAGAATCCCTTCCTTATCTCTCCCTTTCGTATGCCAAGGTACTCCGCCGGAGCCCTGCAAAACTTTTTTACGAGCGTGCTTATCCCGAGCCTGCCCTCTAGCCATTCTGTCAGCATTAATGGATACGTTACCTCTAAGCCCGGAAAGCCGGGCGCGGGCGGATCGGACATCTTCTCGTCCAAAGCGTGCGGTGCATGATCCGATGCTATGAAGTCCACGGAGCACCCGTCCAAGCCAGAGAATATGTAACGCCTATCGGCCTCGGATGCAAGCGGAGGCCTAACCGCCGAGATCTTCTTGGATTCTTCGTCCAGCGCCTCCCGTGATAGGAGCATGTGGTGTGGTGCTGCCTCGACCGTTATCCTTGCAGCAAGCTCCCCCCTCGCCAGCTCTACCATCCTCAGCGACTCCGCCATCGAAACGTGCGCGAGCCTTACGTCGTCCCCTGCAGCTATGCGGGACAGTATCATCCTGACGGCCTCCTGCTCATCCCCTCCCCTCAGCTCTGCGTGGACTACGAGCCTCATACCGCTCTGCCTGGATACCCGGAGATAGTCCTCGAGCCTCTCTAAGTCTGCTGGGTAAAGCTTCATACCGCAAGCTCCCAACTCCAGGGCCTCTACTGCGTCTTTGACGCTATCAAGTGCACCCACGTGGACGGCGTAATCTGCGATGGCTCTAGCAGCAAGGAGCTCGAGCCTTTCCTTCAAGGCACTAGGGCTCTTTATTGGTGGCAGGGTGTTTGGCATTTCCGCCACAGTCGTTACGCCTCCGGCAACCGCGGCCGAGGTCCCAGTGAAGACGTCCTCCTTGTAAGCCTGCTCCCAATCCCTGAGGTGGACGTGGATGTCCGTGGCAGAGGGCAAGAGCAATTGGCCCCTGCTCAGCAGAAGCCTAGGGCCTGAGCCAACATCGCCGACGCTCACGGAGGATATTAGGTCACCATCTACCTCGACCGTGACCTCGTCCAGCAACCTATCGCCGACGAGCGCCCTTCCGACTATCCTCAGGTCAGCCATAGCCTTCACTGTTGCGTCAGCTGCCTAAGCACCTCATCCTCCTCTAGGTATCTACCGCAGTACTCGCACTCTAGCCTCAGCGGGCTCTTCGAGACCACGACGAAGCTGGAGCTAACATGCTCCATCGGTTGCCTCGTTATGCAACCCGGGTTTATGCACCTAAGAATGCCGACTATCCTGTCGGGTAGCTTGACTGGCCTCTTCTCCACGACCTCATAGTCCCTTATTATGTTTATCGTGGCGGTAGGGGCTATCAGCGTCAGCTTGTTGACCTGCTCGGCCACTAGCTCCAGGTTCTCGACCTTTACTAGGTCCTTCCTACCAAGCTTTCCGCTCCTTACGTTCATCGTCACCGTTACGACGTGCCCCTCGCTTCCGGTTATGCCTATCAGCCTTAGGACTGCTAACGCCCTACCGGCGGGTATATGGTCTATTACCGTGCCGTTCCTTATCTTGCTAACCCTTAAAGTTTCCTGCTCGTTCATGCGAAACACCTAGAACGCTCCGAGAATGAGACCCATTAGCGCCATCCTCACTGGCACGCCTAGCTTAGCTTGGATGAAGTATGCCTGGTAAGGCGTGTCGTCCACATCGTTGGAGAGCTCGTCCACCCTTGGAAGCGGATGCAAAACCTTCAGGCCCTCGCGTGCCCTTGACAACAGCTTCTTCGTTATCACGTAGCTCCCCTTGACCTTCTCGTACTCCGCAGGGTCTGGAAACCTCTCCCTCTGAATCCTCGTCACGTAGAGTATATCAACGTTCTCTATGGCCTCCTCCAAGTCCTCAGTCTTCACGATATCAACCTTCATGGACCTTAACCTATCCATAAGCTCTGGCCTTGGCGATAGAGGTTCTGGCGAGATCAACCATATCCTCTTAACGTTGAACTTAGTGAGCCCATATATGAAGGACGAGGCAGCCCTGCCGTACTTGAGGTCGCCAACGACACCAACCTCTAACCCGTCTATCCTACCCTTCAGACTCCTTATCGTGTATAGGTCTATCATCGCCTGCGTCGGGTGATGCTGCGAACCATCGCCTCCGTTTATCACGGGGTGCTCGCAGACGTCGGCTGCATGCTTCGCCGACCCCTCATACGGGCTCCTTATCACTATTAGGTCAGCGTAGTCGTCCAGCATCCTTAAAGTGTCCGTCAGGCTTTCGCCCTTAGCCATGGATGAAAGGTGTGGCTCGAGGTTTATGACATCGGCGCCAAGCTTCTTTGCTGCAGCCTCGAAGCTCAGCCTCGTCCTAGTGCTCGGCTCTATGAAGGCGGTAGCGACTATCTTTCCATCTAACGGCCTTCCAACATCGAGCGAGCGCTCAAGCGTCTTGTCCGTTACCGAGAACAGATGCTCGAGGTCTTCCCTTGTGAAGTCTAGTATCGATATGACGTCCCTAAACTTCCACAATAAGGACCCTCGTAAAAATTCCTTATCTCTAGTATATAAGGAAGTGAAGGCTTTCGGACCCAAGATAAGACCTATGGAATTCTGCAAAGGATAATATGGCGGTTGGTGGCACCTAAGCAGGGTATCTTGTCGGTCAGGATAAACCCGGCCGTAAAGTTCTTGGCGCGTATCCTAGGACCGGAGCTCCTGCATGGTGCCTGGCTCAGGCTCCTGAAATCCTTTCCCTTGGAGCTTGAGCCCCCGAGGGGCCTAGAGGTCGAGACAAGGATGGGAAAGCTAAGGAGTCCTATAGGCCTCGCGGCAGGTTACGACAAGAGCGGTAAGTACGTCGGGGCACTATCCAAGCTCGGCTTCGGCTACGTCGTCGTGGGTAGCTTTACGCTAAAGCCGAGGAAAGGCCATCCAAAGCCTAGGCTAGCCTACAGGGATGCGGAGCAGGCAGTCGTGAACGCCATGGGCCTGCCGAACCCTGGCGTAAGAGAGTTCGTGAAGAGCTTCAAGGGGGTCACGGGCTGTAAGGTCGTCGCCAGCATCACGGGCGATACGCTGGAGGAGTTCGTCGAGTGCTTCGCGACAGTCCAGGACGTTGTCGACGCTGTGGAGGTCAACGTATCATGTCCTACGCATGAGGCTAGCATACGGATGAGGAGGCCTGAAACCGTAAGGGAGCTGGCTGAGGGGTTGAGGGGGATAAAGTCCAAACCCGCGTACATCAAGATCCCACCACCGTTGACGCCCGAGGAGATGGACGATGTTTGCAGGCTGGTTAAGGCATGGGTGGATTGCGGGATGGACGGCGTAACGGCGCTCAACACACTCCCGGTCGACGCTCCAGAGCTTGCGCTCGGAAGGGGCGGATTAAGCGGCAGGCCCCTTAGGCCTATCATGCTAAGGACGGTGAGGAGGATAAGGGAGGAGCTTGGCGAGGGGGTCGAGATAAACGCAGTCGGGGGCATAATGACGGGAAGGGATGCGGCCGATGCGCTGAAGGCGGGCGCGAACACCGTACAGATAATGACTGCCATGCTTTTCAGGGGGCCCAGGGCTCCGATCCTTATCGCCAAGGAGCTGATTTCGGACAAGGTCTGGTGAGCTAACCAAGGCTTAAGCCGGCGGGCTTCCTGCTTCGATAAAGGTTTCGAGTAACCTTTCATCATGCTATTTTTCTGATATAGCGCAACTTGTGGCTCAGAAGAATTTCCGCATCTCCCGATCAGCCTTTTCAAAAGCTCCATCGTCTATTTTGCACGATCATCGTTGTCTCGCTCACGCAATATACATTTGTTCGCTCTCATACAACGCATAGATGGTGCGGGATTTCGCTCAAGATGTTAAAACTTTAGTTTCACTTTCGATAACCCCTCCCCACACTGTACGCGAATAACCTTTTAACGGAAAAGCTATTCCCAATAGCACGATGAATTTTGGTGCCAAGAACCCTCCTTGAGAGGATCGTCGTAAACCACATGTCTAGACAGGGTCTGAGGTTCGAGGGCGGCAGTGTGGAGGAAGGTGTGCTGAGGTTCGTCGGGAACGGCACCGCCTACGTCGTCAAGGTTTTGGATGAGGTAGGCGGTAGGCCGGAGCTAATCTCTGCCGCCATACAGTCGGCATTCCTAGCCGCAAAGGGCGAGAGGGCGTACATCCTGGTTCCAAAGGGTATGGCCTCTATGGACGAGTTTATGGCAATCAGGTTGCACGGCATAGGCCTCTTGATGTACGGGTCAGATGGGATAGAAGAGGTGCCGCCCATGGTAAGGCATACAGAGGACAAGGTGGTAAAGGATGGTGGTGAGGTTTTCGTAGATAACTGTAATGCCTTGCACATGTTAGAAAGATTGGAGAGGTTGGAGAGGTTCGTCCAAAGGATAAAGGAGGTTGATGAGTTGGCGTCAAGGTTGGAGAGGCTCGAGGCTTTATACGGAGAGCTCTCCAGAAGGTTGTCGGCATTCGAGGAACCACGACCTTCGCACATCAAAAAATTCGTACCAGATAGCGTTATGGATAGCGTGAGCACCGGTATGGATCTCCCATCGTTCATGAAGGACAACCCATGGCTCGATATACTTGCCGACAAGAAACAGCTCAACGCATGATCTACCCATGCCTGAAGGCTGTGGGCTTCCTGCTTCGAGGATGGGGCTTGCCGGCATCTCTACCAATGGGTGCAGGCATATTGAGCCTGCCCGTACATCCCCAAGGTTTCAAGCAGCCTTTTCTCATTCTCTCGTTCCGGGCAGAGGCCGAGCCTTCAGGTCGGATAGCATTCCGCGCCTTTCCACCAGCCTTTTTGCGAGGCCTTATATAAAATCCGTTGCTCTAACCCAACGCCTAAGGATGCGTCTTTCCACCCACGATGTTAACGCTTAAATTCGCATAAGCATCAAAAACCCGTGGATAGGAATGTACGACGAGGATTACAAGAAGCGTTATGTTTTTGGCGCGGATTATGGGACGAGCGATTTTAAGTACGGGCCGATAACGCAGGGCGAGAGGCCCGTCGTCGTGGAAAACAGGGGCTACTTCCCTGAGAGCTCCGTTCTCTCCCGGATAATGGGAGTAGACCGTGAAGTGGTGGTAGGAAGGGATGTTACGCTTTTTCTGGAGAGCGGTGCGGAGCTTGCCACGAGGCTAGTCTACCCGATGAGGGAGGGCATAATCATGAAGGACGACACGAGGGCATGGAAGGTTGTAAAGGAGTTGACGCGGTATGCCCTGGAGGAGTTCAGGCCGAAGGGCTGGGGTTTTAATGGCTTCTACGTCGTGGCGGCCCTCTCGGCGGTCGCACCGAGGTACATGTACGAGAGACTATTCGAGATATTCGAAAGCATGAGCAAGGAGGTAGGCCTTGTACACTCGGCAACAATAATACCGCAGCCCTTGGCGGTCGCAATAGCCCACAAGAAGACGTCGTGCGTCGTGGTGGAGAGTGGTCACGGCAACACGCAGTTCGCCCCAATCTCGAGGGCACCCATCAGGGGAGCTGTAGTGGCTCTGAACAGGGGAGGCAGCGACGCCAACGCCATAATGGCCGAGATTCTTAAGGATGCTGGCTACGGCGATTTAGCTAACGAGGAGACCTTGGTGAGAAAGGCTAAGGAGAACTTGGGGTTGTTACCGGCCGACCTGAACGAGGCAATCTCTTTCGCCAAGAACAACCCGGAGGCCGTCAGGACTGTTTACGTCGTTCCCGGCACCAGACTCAAAATAGACCTAGCTGAGAACTCGTGGGCTAGGTTCCTCGTCGGCGAATACGTCTTCAACCCGAACCACGAGATATTCCAGAGTTACTTCAAGAGGGGGATGCCTAGACCGAGGGATACGAAGCTCGGCGACGTCATCTTCTACGGAATGCTGGACATTGGCGACGCGATAATAACGGCAGTCGAGAAGTGTCCCATCGAGCTCCAGCCGCTACTCTACGGCCATATACTGCTATCCGGCGGGAACTTCTCGTGGAGGGTTCCGGAGAAGCTTAGGGGCATCTGCGTAGATTCTGCCACGAAGGTCAAGCGTATGATGGCGGAGAAGGGCATCGAGAACGTGGAGGTGACGATGGCATCTGAGCCGCAGTACTCCGTCTGGCGCGGTTGCATAGTCTACGGATACGCCGTGCCGGCCAGCTACGGTTGGTCATGGGAAAAGATGGAAGGCTGGATGAGCTTCTACAAGTAAAGGATCCGCTCTTAGCATACCAATTTAATTATGCTTGCCTGTATGCTCCCATAGAGCAGTCGCTTAACCTCGACCGTCTGCATTCCGGTTACTTCTGCCGCCTTTTTTAGGAGGCTCGGTTTACCAGTTATCATCGTTATAGTTGCGTACGGAGCGGATTGCTTGATCGACACGAGAAGGCGCTCATAGAACTTCCCAAGGTCTTTGACGCCCATCCTTATACCGTATGGTGGGTTTGTTATGATGTGGTCTGGCGGCTCGCGTATGTAGTTCGCTAGCTTTAGAGCGTCGCCTAAAGAGATTGACACGGTATCGGATACGTTCGCTTTAGCTACGTTAGCCATGGCACCCTCAACGCTTCTAGGCGAGGCATCTATCCCGAATATCTTCGCCATAACCTTAGTCTCCTTCGAAAGAAGCTCACGACGTACACTCTCGACCATCTCTTTCTCGACGAAGCATAGCTTCTCCAGAGCAATGTCGCTCTTCCTTATTCCTGGAGCTACCCCTCTAGCCACGAGGGCTGCCTCTATGGGTATCGTGCAGCCTCCGCACATAGGGTCTAACAAAACCTCATCGGGCTTCCAACCGCTCAGAAAGACCATCGAGTAGGCTATGGTCGGCATGAGAGCCGCCCTGTGGTGAAATACGACGTAGAACCTCCTGTGGAGCGAGCGCCCTGTTGTGTTTAGGCCTATCAGCAACTCGTCGTTCCGGAGTATAGCATACAGCTCAACGTCCGGCTCGTCTAGGTTAACCGTTAGCCTAACTTTCTTAGATGCGAGGTAAGATTCGATGACGCCCCTACCGACGGCGGCCGCCACTTCAGGGCTTTTTAGCGCATGCTCGCCGTGCTTCTCGGCCCTGACCGCGAAGCTCTGCGACGGTAAAATCAGCCCGTCGTAATCAACGCCACGGGCAAGACGTATGGCATCCTCTAACGAAGAAACCGTGCCGCGCTCGAGCAGCAAGAAAATCCTGTGTAGAGAGCGCGAGGCAAAATTCAAAAGTACGACGTCGCGGATTTCGCATTCGAAAAACACCTTACCTATGTCCTCTTTTGCTTTGCAACCTATTATAGATTCTACTTCTTTTGCGGCGACATCTTCAAGCCCTGTAACTGTGGTTGCAAAAAAGACGGGCATGCTGACCCGCTGGCTAGCCTGGTTCGGCTAACGGGATACACGGCAAGGTTTCTATTCAAATTCCGACCGATGCTAGCCTATCCTTTTGAGGACCTTTCCGCCATTTATGGTTAAACCTATGCTAAAGTAGTAGCCGCATAGTATTTCTAGCGGCTCCAGGAAGTGATGCTCCTCTATCTCGGACTCGTAAAGCTTTAACCCCGCCTCACCCTTCCACACTTCCCCATACTTTACATTTTCTACCACGCTTTGTACCAGTTCGTACACGGAGGGTCTCGAGGGATCCTCTATATTCGGGAAGTGCCTAACTAGGTAAAACTTTGGCTTGGGCATTTCCTCATGAGTAGTCCTGCCAGTGATTTTGATGGAGGCTTCGGCTATGCGCTCACAATGACTTTCGCAGATCCCTTTAAGCTTAACGCCGGGCTTAATTCCTCCCTGCAACGGGTTTAATGGATGTAGCTTGGTGATCCATATGCGTCCAAGTTTTTTAGGAAAGCCTTGAAACCACCCTCTTAAAAGGGTAAAGTCGTTATCGACCCAAATGTATGGAACCGTGAAGCCCGCCTCTCCCTCATAGCTACAGCTTATGGCTATAAAGAACTCTTTATACTGAGTCCTTTCGGGATTTACGTAGGCCAGCTCAGGATTCGCCTCGCTTATAGAGGTCCATTCTACGAACCAAGCGAATGCCAGTTCAGGCTGAGGGCCTGGCTTGAGGGGTGGAATTAGATGCCTTTCAACCTGGGCTTTATCGGTTTTAAACGTTACGGCCAATACGTCTCCCCCATAATGCCAAGGGGGAGGGTCTAAGGCCGATGCTCTACCTTCCGGGCTTAACGGCAAGCAGTATCCTTTAACCATAGCTCCGCTAAAACGGTTGGGGCTTTTCCCTTATAACCTTAACCTCATTACGGTTTCCCCTTCCTTTTTTCTAGCGACTAATAGAATACTGTTTAAGCCTTAATTCTTGCTTTCAGTTCTTGTAGTTTTTCCAGAAATTTTTTGATTTCTGCTTTATTTTTGAAGAAGCCTTCATACCCTGTATATTCTGGTTGATGCGTTTTTAGAATATTTCCATTCCCTTTTATCTTGGGGCAGTATGCTGAATATAGTGTTCATTACTTCCATTTTGGCGTCCAATGAAAGCTATAGAGCTCAGAGTCGTTCCTTTTGAGTCAAATAATAATGTGAGACCATCTGTCAGAATAGAGTACAATTCACCTACACCATTATCTTCAGCTATTTTCCTTAATTCTTCCTCGTTAGATAAGGTCTTATCCTTTTAGTCTTTCCCCGCTCTTCAATAGAAAGAAGATCTATGTACTTTTCGAAAGCTGTCTTAACCTGTCGACCAATCACAAGCAAATCATCGGAGATGATTGAAATGTTATGCTCCAGCCACTCCTCTAAATATGCCTCCAAACTAAGCTTTTCCTTTGGAACCTCCTCCAAGCTCCTATTAGCCAAGGCGTGATGGTTTGTGTAGGCGATCAATTAAATCCAATAGCAACCCTGAGTGTTGCAGGCTCCTCAGCCAGCACCGTTACTTTTAACTTTCTTATAGTATCCATATTTCACGGGCTAAAGAACCGCAGTCTTTTAAAGTCTAGGGTATGGAAAGCGTGCCAGAACTAGAGGTACTGGTGCGGCCGGAGGGATTTGAACCCTCGATTCCCAGCGTGGCAGGCTGGTGTCTTATCCAGGCTAGACCACGGCCGCCCAGCTTTACATAGCCTAACTTCTAAATAAAAATTTTAGGCCGCTCCTATTTGTTTGTTTTTTGTTTTTAGTAATTAAAATATGCGTTAAGAACGCTCGACCTCTAGTTTCAAGAAGTGCGTGGCGCAGGATATGCAGGGGTCATAGTTCCTGATGGCCTGCTCAAACCTCCAGACGGCCTGCTTTGGGGGTAGCTTCAGGACCTCTGGTGCCATGCTCCTTAGGTCCTCCTCTATCCTCTTCTGGTTCTGGGCGGTGGGCGGGACTATCTTGGCCGAAAGTATCGTTCCGTCCGAGGCGACCTCGTACCTATGGTAGAGTATCCCCCTGGGAGCCTCCGTGCAACCGTAGCCTATTCCCGCCCTGACCTCGTAGTCCACTCTCGGCCTTGGGGGCTCTTTGTAATCTTCTATTATCCTTATGGCTTCCTCGAAGGAGTAGAGCGTCTCTGCGCACCTAGCGATTATGCTCATGAACGGGTTTTTGCACGGTATCCTGAAGCCGATGTCCTTAAGCGTCTCCTTCGTTATGTCATGAAGCTTGTCGGAGTTCAGGTTGATCCTAGCCAAGGGTCCGACGAAGTAGGCGCCCCTTCCCTTTATGTACGAGTGAAGGGCGTTGGAGTGGGGCACTTGCTCCTCGACAAAGTACTCATCGTACTCGCTCACGTCGATGTCAAGGCCTTTGTTGGACACTATCCGTCCCTCGTTCATAGGGTATTCGTTTTGGTGCCTCAGGGAGACGAACTCGTACTCCTGCTCGAACTTTGGAAACTTCAGCTTAGCGGACCATTCGAGCAGCTCCCGAGCTACCTCCATGCCTTGCCTCAGCTCATCCTTTACGGCATCGAGTTGCCTCTTCGTCGGTACTTTGTAGAAGCCGCCGACGCAGACGGACACGGGGTGAACTTCCCTGCCGCCCAAAAGCGTGACTAGCTTGTTCCCGAGCTTCTTGACGAATAACGCCTTATTCACAACATCAGGATGGTCCTTAGCCATCCTTATCGCATCCTCGTATCCCAAGAAGTCCGGAGCATGTAGCAGAAAGGCATGCAGGGCGTGACTCTCTATCCACTCACCGCAGTAGATCAACCTTCTTAGTTCTCTGATGCCATCATCTACTTTCACACCGAATGCCATCTCCAAAGCATGGACGGAGCTCATTTGGTGTGCGATCGGACAGATGCCGCATATCCTGGCGGTTATGTCGGGGACCTCGTAGTATTTTCTGTTCCGGAGGAATGCCTCGAAGAACCTAGGCGGCTCGAATATCCTGAACTTCACGTCGACTACCTGGTCGCCCTTCACCTTTATGTAGAGGGATCCCTCGCCCTCAACCCTTGCCAGGTAGTCGACGCTAACTGTTTTCGTTTTACCCTTCAAGAACCTCACCAGCCTTCCTGAAGGGTTCTGCCCAACCGGTAAAGCCCTTAAACATGAGCGCGGCATCCCTTCTACTAACGCCAAGCTGAAGGAACCTTTCGGCGAGGGATTCCACGTTAGGGCTCTCCATAGGTCCGAAGCACCCGTAGCAACCTCTGCCGTAAGATGGGCATATGGCGCCGCACCCAGCCTGCGTGACTGGCCCGAGGCACGCCATGCCCCTAGATACAACGACGCATACGGTACCCTTACGCTTGCACTCTACGCAGACGCTGTAGGAGGGGATATCCGGTTTCCTTCCTGCCAAGAAGGCGGTAAGCACCTCCAGAATCTGATACTTGTTTACGGGACAACCCCTGAGCTCAAAGTCGACCTTTACGTGCTCGGATACCGGAGTTGCTTTCTCGAGCGTTTCTATGTATTCGGGCTTGGCGTACACTACGCCAATGAACTCCTTTACGTCCTTCCAGTTCCTCAGCGCCTGTATGCCTCCTGCGGTGGCGCAAGCCCCTATGGCTATAAGCGTCCTGCACCTCCGTCTGATGTCTTTTATCAACTCCTTCTCATGCGGCGTCGATATGCTGCCCTCAACGAGGCCGACGTCGTAGGGTCCATCCACCGTTGCCCTGCTTGCCTCTAAGAAATACGCTATGGTGACGCGCTGGCCTATCTCCAAAAGCTCGTCCTCTAGGTTAAGGATGCTCAGCTGACAGCCGTCGCAGGAGCTGAACTTGAAGACGGCAAGCTTTGGCCTTCCATCCTTCATCAAAACTCATGCCTCCCGAAAAAGTTCTTAACCTGAGTGTACCTGAAGACAGGCCCATCTTTGCAAACAAAGTACGGACCGAACTGGCAGTGGCCGCAAATTCCTATACCACACTTCATGTTCCTCTCCATCGAGAGGAATATCTTATCGTCCGGTAGCCCTTTGTTTTTTAGGTTTATTACCGTAAACCTCATCATGATCTCAGGCCCGCATACGAACGCGTAGGTGTTATCCGGGTCGAGCTTAACGTAGTCAAAGAGCATTGTAACGACACCCACGTTCCCCTTCCACGTTTCATCGCCCTTGTCTACCGTCACTAGCACGTCCATGTCCATCCTGCCCTTCCAAGACTTCAACTCCTTCTTGTAGAGAAGGTCGTTCGGCGTTCTAGCACCATAAAGGATGAAAACTTTACCGTAGTCCTGTCTTTTGCTGATCAGCTGGTATACGACAGGCCGGAGGGGCGCCAAACCTATGCCGCCGGCGACTATCACGATGTCCTTACCCATAGCCTCCTCCATCGGCCAGCCCCTACCAAACGGCCCCCTGACGCCGACGCGGCCTCCCTCTCTGAGTCTTGTAAGGGAATTGGTTACAGCACCTACTGCCCTAATCGTATGTGCTACGTTGTCCCTGTCCTCAGGGTCTCCGCTGATGGATATAGGAACCTCGCCAACCCCGAAGGCGTACAGCATGTTGAACTGTCCTGGCTTGAACGAAAACCTTTCCCCTGCCTTTGGCTTAAGGTATATGGTGTAGGTATCTAACGTCTCCTTCACGACCCTGGAGACGCTCATCCACTTAAGGGCCGCTTCCTCTCTGGCCACCAGCCGGGCCTGTCCGGAGCTAATCACTTTCGCTCTTACCCCGTTTTAGGGATGCATAAATGTCCAAGAGTTGGAACCGTACCGCCTTAAGCCTGCTTGCGACTATCTGTACCAGCTTGTTAAATATGTAGTAGCCCAGCTCATGGTCCCTCTCCATCATCTCAAGGAGCTTGTTGCTATCGATCGCGATCGCCAACGTCGGCTCAACGACCCTGGCGGAGGCAGTCTTCGTGAATGGTTTGACGAGCGAGGACCAACCTAAAACCTCGCCACCCCTAACCGTCTCAAACCTCAGCTCACCCTTCGACGGGACTTCTGAGTAAAGCGCGACTAGGCTATAGACTATCAGGTAGAACTTCATGTGAACTTCCCCCTCGCTAAACACCTTCTGTCCGCTCTTGAAACGAACGAGTGAAGAAAATTCTGCTATCTGTTGAACGTACTTCTCGGGAAGGTCCCGCATGAAAGGATGGTCTCGTAGCATTGTCAGGATGTCAACCTTTTCTTCACTCAACTTTAACCTTCACCTCCCCATCCCGTTTACCGATCTGTTTAACTTCCTCGGTAATATCTATTCCTACAGGACACCAGGTTATGCACCTGCCGCACCCGACACAGCCGGGCGTACCAAATTGGTCAACCCAGGTAGCCATCTTATGCATCAACCAGTGCCTGTAGCGCGCGCTTATGGAGTATCGGATTGGACCCCCATGTATGTAAGAGAATTCTCGGGAGAAGCAGGTGTCCCACCTCCTCCACCTTTCAGCATGCTTTAGGAAAAGGTCCGTCGCCTCGCTAACGGTCGTGCAAAAGCATGTTGGGCAGACCATCGTGCAGTTACCGCATGCGAGGCACCGCTTGGCGACCTCATCCCAGTGAGGGTGCTCAAGGTTCCTGTATAGGAGATCCTTCAGCCCGTTTATCTCGATCTTCTTTTTCATCCTTTCGCGCGACAGGGCAAGAAGCTTAGAGGCAAGCTCGATTTCGTCGTCGTTAGCCTGCCTATGGGGTACAGAACTAATCAGTTCCTTACCCTTTTCGGTACCAACCTTTACGAGGAAAGAGTGCCCCTCCGGCCTAAGCAACTCCGTAAGGCATAGGTCAAACCCCTCCTTAGCCTCAGGTCCCGTGCCCATGGATGCGCAAAAACAATTCTCGCCAGGCTCTACGCAGTTGACCGCTAGCAGAAAGACGTCTTTTCGCCTGGCGGCGTACACTGGGTCTGGGTACTCTCCTTCTAAAAGGACTTTATCTAGTATTCTTATGGCTTGGAGCTCGCAGGGCCTGACGCCTAAGAAGGCCATCTTCTGGTTGGCGTTTTCAACGCTTGCAAGGATTTTACCGTTGCTGCTTATGGTATACAGCTTAACGGTCGGCGGATGCAAAAACCTTTTCCATGAGTGCGGACCGACGACGTACCCAAATAGGGCTCCGTCTTCTCTTCTCCTAAGACGGTACGAGCCAGGTCCCTGCACATCGCCTATGCCGATCGGTAAGTCGTTTGCGGAATCGACGACGTCGTAGATTACAGCCCCGTCCCTTACAGTTGGGCCATAAGTAGTATAACCCAGTTTTTTAAGTGAGGATAATAACCCATCAAAGTCTTGAGCATTTATCAGTAGTGGTCTTTCTTTACCGCTCATGCGACCTGACTCCGGGCTATCTTTATTGCGGCTGGGCTGGGCATAATTTAAACGTGATTTTCTGCACCCCTTCCGGTGCTTATACTAGCTTAGCATGCATAGAGCCGCCTAGGGGTTCTGAGTTAGGTAGAGATACGTGGTAAATCGTTACCTCCACCCAACCCTTCCCTCTCGATAATCTCATCGAGGGCTTTCGGGGCGAACCCATGTCCCCACATCCTGAGCATGTTCACGCAGGCTACGAAGTGCCTATCCGCCTCATAGCCGCAGTGCCTGCACCTGAAGGCCTGCCCCTCTGCCTTGGACAAACGCCCGCATCTTGGGCAGGTCTTGCTTGTGTTCCTAGCGCTAATGTAGTGCGTTTTGTAGCCCAGCCACGCCATCTTATACTCAATGAAGTTCTGGACCTTTCTGTACGGTAGCGACGCGACCTTGCGGTTCTTTTGCTTTGCATATCTATTCCTCGTAGCGTTATAGCTCAAGCCTTTAAGATTTTCAAATATGGGAGCAAGCCCTTCCTGTGATAGCTCTTTAACTATGCTCGTGGTTACCTTATGGAGCATGTCGTTCACCCTCCTCCTCTCGCGCCTGGAGTACTTCTGCATGAGCCTTCTAGAAGTTATCGGGTTGTATTTCGAAAGGTTTTGGATTCTTCTACACTTCTCAAAGTAATGTACCCTAATACCGTATAGCTTCTTTAAGTCAACCTTCTGATATTCT
>NDWU01000023.1 GCA_003056285.1 Candidatus Terraquivivens tikiterensis | reverse complement strand
GGCGTGTCAAGTAGTATATTATGATAGCGTTAATTATTATGCCAATTATACCTCCCGGAAGGCTGATTAGGCCGAATATTATGTCGATGATCGCCAACACTAACGCGACGGTCCAAGCCCATCCCTTTCCGGTCCACAAACCGTATGCTATCACGAAGCAGAGCAGGCCGAGGATCACGAATATGGCTACTAGCGTGAAGATGATAGGCCCCAGGACAAAACCCGCATAAGGAACGGCACCTGCCATCATCCCAACCACGCCAAAGCTTGCTCCGGTACCGAGGAGTATCAGTCCGCCTATGATTTCGAGTATCGCTAAGATCGTTACACCAAAAGGCCTTTCCCTTTGCATGGTTTAAGCATAACCTTCTAGCATTTAAGCATTTTGATCGCTACCAAGGACAGGATAAACCTACACTTCTACGAACTCGGCCATACCAGAAGCCTCGTCGTAGAGAATGACGGAATCCCATCCTGGGTTGAGGGCTAGCGTATCGTTGAACCTCTCGCACCTGCGCTTATGCGTGTGTCCGTGGGCCACGACGTCGTACATTCCGCTTTTGATGAGCGCCTCCACGAGCTCCGGATACTCTCCGTGGATTACCGCTATCTTCTTGTTGTCAAGGCCGATCGAGGCAAACCTTCCCTCCAGGCTGGAGCCCATCTCCCTCAAGGTTTTATCCAGCAGGAGCAGGTCCCCATCGTTGTTGCCTAGTACGGATAAAACCTTTAAACCCTTAAACTCCCTGACAGAGAAAGGGGACACCCAGTCCCCGCAATGTATGACGACGTCGACCCTTCTTTCCCTAAAGACCTGAACCGCCCTTCTTATCCTATCCAAGTCGTCGTGCGTATCGGATACTATGCCTACCAGCATCCTTTCTCACTACGCTAGTTCCGAACCATTCAAAGCCATAAAAAGTTTTTAGTCCCGGCTTTTCTATACTAGGCAAGCATGGTTAGATGGAGGCTACTTGACCTTGGCATGGCCGACCACTTAATGGCCCAGACTTTTTACGAGGCTACCGCAAAGGCTTTGGATGAAGGCCTGGTACCCAACACGCTAATACTGGTAATCCCGAAAAACCCTTACATCTGCATAGGATACCACCAAGAGCTGGAGAAGGAAGTGGACGTGGAGTACTGTAGGCGTGCATCCCTTCCGATCATCCGGAGGATGCAGGGAGGCGGTGCCGTATACCTAGACAGCAACCAGCTCTTCTACCAGGTCGTCGTGAGGAAGGACGACGAGCTTGTGCCCTCGAACGTAGAGAGGCTCTTCGAGAAGTTTCTGGGAGTGACCGTGTACGTGTACAGGAAGCTGGGCCTGCCCGCCGAGTTCAAGCCGATAAACGACGTCGTCGTCAGGGGGAAGAAGATATCTGGCAACGGTGCTGGCGCCTTCGGAAATGACGTTTTGATCCTCGTGGGAAACATAATACTCGACCTGGACTACGATTCGATGTGCAGGATTCTAAAGGTTCCAGATGAGAAGTTCAGGGACAAAATGGCCCGGAGCATGAGGGAGTGGGTGACGTCGCTCAGGAACGAGCTGGGTTACGTGCCGGATGTTGAGAAGATCAAGGGGTTGATATCGGAGGGTTACAAGGAGGTTCTCGGAATAGAGCTCGAAAGGGCATGGCCTTCGATGGAGGAGCTCAGCATATGGGAGAGTGAGGTTAAGCCTAGGCATCTATCCCACGAGTGGCTTTACATGCCGGAGGGGAGGCATGGATGGTTGGCTGGGGGAAGGGTCGTCAAGGTATCCTCAGGCGTTAAGTTGGTCGAGGTGGCGCACAAGGCGAGCAAGCTTATCAGGGTTACGGCCGAGGTCGTCGATGACAGGCTTTCGGACGTTTTGATTTCGGGAGACTTTTTCATGATCCCCGAAAATTACTTAGCCAAGCTAGAGGAGGTGCTGAAAGGCTCCAGCCTGGATGCGGAAGAGGTGCTGAGAAGGGTTAAAAGATTCTACCAGGAGACGGGCGTACAGACTCCGGGAATAACCGCAGAGGACTTCGCCAACGCTATACTAAAGGTCAAGGACGTCGTAGGGAGCGTTTAGGATCTCCTGTGGCAACCGATAAATATCCGTGGTTTTCCTGCACCTGGGAATGAGCGGCTATCCGAAAAAGAGGGTTGCCCTGCTCGTTACCACTTTGGGCTCCTTCCTTACACCCCTCATGAGCTCGTCCGTGAGCTACTCCCTACTGAAGTAGGGAGCTTCCAGCGTTCGCCCGGGCTTTGCGCCTTCGGACACATATGCTGGTTCGCGGGGCTCACACCTCCGCCATCCCATGCCTCTCGTTAAGGCATGGGCTATTCTGCCAGTCCAACCTCGGCCAACATGGCTTCATGGGTCATCAGAACACCCTCGTCCTGAAGTGGTATTCTAAACGATATATTTAAGTTTTGCCAACTAATCCCAGAGCTAAAGCCCTAGGTTTTCTGGGCACCCATTTCTATAAACTACAGCGCCACTTTCGCCGTAGGCTACCTGCTGAGCCTTTACCTGCAGAACGTGAAGGGCCTCAGCCCCCAGGATGCAGGCATGGTGCTACTCATCCAACCCGCCGTGATGGCCGTCTTTTCACCCGTCGCTGGCAAGCTCTCCGACAGAATCGAGCCGAGGATTTTGGCATCGATGGGCATGGCTCTGACCGCCGTATCGCTCCTTCTTTTCACCCTGCTGGCTGAGCAAACGAGCCTAGGCTTCATAGCGGCCAACTTGCTGCTGATAGGTTTCGGGTTTGGGCTGTTTTCATCACCCAACACGAACGCCGTCATGAGCTCCGTCGAGAAGAAGTTCTATGACGTTGCTTCGGCAACGCTTGCCACTATGCGGGCTATCGGGCAGATGCTTAGCATGGGCATAGTAACGACGATATTTGCCGTTTACATGGGTAGGGTTCAAATGGTGCCCGAATTCTATCCAGCCTTCTTGAGAAGCGTTAACCTGGCGTTCGTAGTTTTCTCGGTGCTCTGCTTCGGAGGTATCTTCGCATCCCTGGCAAGGGGTAAGCTAAGGCCATAGCGGTACCCGCTGGCATACCGTCTAAAGGAAATAATTAAACGTAGAAAATTTCTAGAATATGCCATAAATTTTGGCGCATCACCATCCTCCAGGAATAAAGCTCGTGCTTACTTGGGCTCTAAAGATTGCCCGCGTAGCCCAAGCTTCCCTTATTCCTCCGCGACAAATATAGTCGCAACACCGGAAAGCGGACCTCAATCATGCCGCATCGTAAGGCTCTCTGTTATGATAAGGCTTCAAGGAAATTAACCGTACCTCTGCTTCTTAACATGTTCCTAGCAGAATCCCAACCCATTCATCCTTAAGCCTAAGGTTTGCTCTACTCTCAAGCCTTCTGGTAAAATCTTCAAAAACTTTCATACTTTTTCTCATAGTATTTATATTAATGATCTTCTCGTAAGCCTTACATCTTTCACTTTTCACTTATATTACCGCGATAAATTAAAAAAGGCTTAAGTATTAATATGCTCTGAAAACCAATTGGGTAGTGGTTCTTATGGAAGATGTTGAGATTCAGAAACGGGTTGAGGAGCTTATAGCAATAAGTCTGTACCAGGCTAGGGCTAACAGGGTAAAAGAGTACGTTAGAGAACTTTACAAGAGTTATGAGCCATACTTAAAGCCGTTGGAAGAAGTTAGGGAAATTTTAGCCAAAGAAATTCCTGAGCAGGAAACTTTGAGCCAAGATGTTGTTGAGCTTAGGAGAAGGGAGATTCATTGAATGGCTAATTTCTACTTCGATACTTCAGCCATAGTTAAGAGATATCGTAAAGAGGTTGGCTCTGGGGTTTTGGACAAGATATTTGAGCTTAAAGGACACGCTTTTACTATTTCATTCTGGTGCATACTGGAGTTTACAGTTGTATTCTCAACTCGCATGAGGAGGGGGGCTTTATCGAGAAAAGCTTTCAACGCTGTTGTTTCACATTTCCTCAAAGATGTTTTAGAAAGGTTTGCCATAATAAGCGTGAATGATGAGCTCATCGCTTTAGCAACCCCATTAGCGGTTAGGCATGCTTTACCATCAGCGGATTGCCTGCAATTGGCAAGCGCAATAAGTTTGAAGAAGGCTTTAGAGCCTATAAAGGAGGAGCCCATTCTCATATGTTCGGACAAGGACCTATGCAAAGCGGCTGAGAGGGAGGGAATAAAATGCATCGATCCAGAGGAAGAAGACGCCTTAGAAAAATTAAGTAAGTTCACCGTCTAATCATTTCATCTTTTTCGGAAAAGAACTAACGGAACTCTTACACGTTAATAGAACTCTTGAAAAGCAGTGCCTAAAAACTAAAGCACGGATAAAAATTTCTTCTACAGAATGACTGGAACATTTCTTCCCTCACCCTAGATTTTTGCGCTAAAGTTTTTGGTTGATGTTTACGCAACATTATGTTTGTAATTCCAGGTTTAATTGTTATCGTGCTTCTGCCAACGGGTTCTTTCAAAATCGGAACTCTATCTTTTTCATCAGCAAATATACGATATTGGTTTGTTTCCTGCAGCTTTGCTTGGAATCTTTTTTTCTCTATAAGAATTGAGGAGAGTGGGTAGGTGATTTTTGGCTGAAGGTCGCCTAACGGACTGTGACAAGCGGTACAAGTTAACATATGAGCATAAGTACGGAAATGAAAGCGAAAAGGGGAAAATGCATGGTTTGAGGGGTGTAGAAAGCTCCCCAAGATCTATTGGAGCTGGAGGATTTATCCTCTTATCTCTAAGAGCTTCAGCCGTTTCCTTTGAAGATTAGCTATGCAAAAATCGAGCGGAAATTTAGCGGCCTTCAGCCCAAAAAAGAGCTCGAATAAAGCCATTTTTAGCATTTGGGTATGGCGCCGGGGGCGGGATTTGAACCCGCGCGGCCATAGGCCACCGGTTTAGCAGACCGGCCCCCTCGGTTAGCCTACCGGGCTAGGGCACCCCGGCTCAGCGGTACCTAACTCGATTATCAGAAATGTAGCGTTATTCTACTCTGGGTTGGAGGATTTAAAGTTTTGCTGGTGCTAGGAAAATGCCGCCAAGTTAGTATTCCTCATCCTTATGATGACGGAGAATGGAAAAGTTAGGCTTTCACGGAAAGCGTAGGTTAATTACAAACACCTCGGCAAGAAAACCCCTAACTCAGTTAGGGGATGAATCGTCGATATGTGTTAAATATGGGTTTTGGCGACAAAAGTTTCAAGCGAGTCGCTCATGAAGGTAAGGAAGACCATTAAGGCTAAGATTCTTGAACTTCGGAAAGGAAAGAAGAGCTTCTGAGGCGAGAGTATGGGAACTTTCAACAATAGTTGCATGGAGATAAGTCTGGTTCGCTTTATTCTGCTACTCGGCAGTAAGCTGATAGGTTCCTGAGAAGGCTTGGGATAGATTCAACCCAAATAGGGAGCACACTCAAGCGGGCCAGGGCTACATGCCCATGACAGGGGCTGGTTTGGCACAGCCCAGAACTCGGTATGATGAAGGGCTAAACCCTGAAGAACCGAGAATCCCATGGCTTCAGCCGTGGAGAACGTCGAATCATTGAATTCGACGAGGCTGGAGTTAAGCTTAGGTAATCCATGAGGTAACCATTAACCCGTTCATTCACCCGTCAAGTTAAGAAATATCAGGAAGCCTGCTAACGCTGTAATATGTCCTCGACCTGTCCCAAGTGCGGCGGAGGCATGGCGGTTTTTAAGAAAACCCTGCACGCTTCCGTCGGCCCCTTCTCGGTCAAGAGGTTACTCCCTCAGGAGTTTCAAAAATACGAATCCGTGGAGTTCCGCATCTGCGATGCGTGCGGCTACATGGAGATCTACTGGAAGAAATAGAATTTAGGCGGAGCGTTCTGCAGCTTTTCTAAATTTAACTACCAAAAAATGCGATTAGGATGTCAGCGTACTATAAGGCTATCCCAGACGCGAGTGCTACAATAAAGACCTGAAAGGAGCAAGGCCTGATGAAGCGTATCTATTCTGAAACTGCTGAGAACGGCGCCAGCCTCTCCAGAAATCGACGCGATCATGTTAAATCTGCTGCTTAGCTTTGAAAGGTCGATTCCTTCATGAGGATTTAAGGCTGGCCTCCGTGGCCATAGCTGTAGGGACGAGCGGGTTTTGGGGAGCGATAAGCCGCCGAGAACAGCCGGCTAAAGCGATGAAGTCTACGTACCCGTGCCAAGGCTTGGGTTTTCTGGAGCTCATTCAACCATCGGGTTAGCTTTTTCTGACATCATCAATGAGTTTACCATTTCGTTAAACTTGCTACTCAGCTCTATTATCCGAGGTTCGTCAAGGTGCTCTGTCTCGTACCCAAGCCTCGATGGGGGCACGGCACCCTCGGCGAAGCATCTGTATACCTCGTAAAAGTCGCTGAAGCGCTTGAACTTCAGCCTTATGCCGTACTTCTTCGGCATTAGGAACCTGGGCGAGCAAGGCTCCAGGAAGAGCGGGCTGCAAGAAGCGCCGACGACGTTATGGTACGCTCGGAGTATCCTCTCGCCAAGCCTCATGGTTTTCTTAAACTCCTCGACATCCTCGCCGCTCAACCCCGAGGCGAAGTAAAGCTCGACCGGAACCATCTCCTCCTCCAGCATCTCAAGCCACCTCAATAGGGATTGGTTATCGTAGTAGAACCCTTTGTTCAGAAGCCTGACGGACTCGGAGCCGGTCTCTGGCGATATCGTGAGCGTCGTGTATAGCGGGTTGAAAGCCCTCCTAAATTCTCGGACGAAGTTCCTGTCCGTTAGTGACCAGACGAGGAACTGGGAGCTTATGTCTACCTTTTCTCGCCTAACTAGCTCGAAGAGCCTGTAGTAAAACTTCCTGTCGGGGTACGGGTCGAAGTCCATGTAGGCGCAGGATATTCCCAGCTCCTCGAATACCCTTAAGTCCTCGACCACCTTCTCAGGCGACCTAAAAATCGGCCTTTGCCTACCGAATATGCTTCTGTGGGCAAGGCTTGCCCCTCCGCAGTAGGAGCAGTTCACGGAGCAGCCACGCCCGATCATCAGCCAACCCTGTGTCTTTAGCTTCGGCGAGAGGGCGTCGTTCTCATGTATGAGCCTTATGTAAAGATCCCAGTCCTTAAGAAGCCTTATGTTGGAGCAGGTCAGCTTATCCAAATCCTCGCCGCTCGCTACGTACGCTCTCCCGCTCCCCTTTACCACGGAACCCTTTCTGTAAAGCAGGTTCGGCACGTCGTGCACGTCCCCATCGCCCGTTACCGCCCTGGTCAGCTCAAGCATTGGAAGCTCTGCGTCGCTGACTATGACGTAGTCTACGCAGCCGAAGGAGCTGAGCAACTCCTCCGCGAAGAAGGATGCGGTCATACCGCCTAGCACGACCTTGGCGTTCGAGTAACGCTTCACGCAACCCGCCAGCTCTATCGCGTCGTAAGCGTGGCAGTACCAATGAAGGTCTATGCCGACGAGCTTTGGCTCAAGCATCCTTAGCGAGTCCTCGACCCTGTAACTTGGGTCGAGCATCCGTTCGAGCCCCGTATGGACTATCCTCGCCGAGTACCCGCTCCTCTCCAAAAGGTCCGCCAGAGCGAAGGTTCCCATAGGGATGGCTAGGTACCTTACCACCTCGCCCTCTGCCGTTAGCACGCGCGTAGACGGGTGGAGGAAGAGTACGTCGACGTCTCCCAATCAAGCCAGCTCCTTGCTCAAGATCGTCGTGCAGCATACGGGTTTGAAATTAGCCTCAGCCAGCGCGCTCTTAACATCGTACAAACTGTCGTGAACGCCTGCTATCTCCACCCTCTTTAAACCGCAGAGCCCAGTCGAATGGGTTAGCTTGCTCAAAGAGGCCAAAAGGGCGTCCGCGTCCTTCGCGACCCACTTGGCCACCTTTAAACCGCTGAAGGTATATCCCCTAAGGGCCCTCTGGTAAAGCTGCGGTACGGGCGTCCCATGCTTCCTGACGAATTCAAGCAGGTCGGGCAGCACAAGGAAAGCCGCCTCCGTCATGCCGTCCTTTCGGGCCGCCTTAGCGAGGAAGGGGTCGCCGGATGGTTCCAGGCCCTGGTCGACGGTCGGTAAAGCCCACGAACTGTAAGGGAAGGAGCCTTCTTGGACGAGGACGCTTATGCTTTCGGGGCTTACGTCTTCCAACGACCCCATATGCTCGCCGTAACGTAGCGTGTCGATGCCGTATGTCCAAACCTTTACGCTCTCCTCATAGCCCATGAGCTTTAGCCGCTCGACAAACACTTCATGGTTGCAGGGCACCCTGCCTAGGTCGTATGATATACAGGAGTACGATGTGGGGTAAGAAACGTACCCGCCCATAGGCCTATGCAGCTCCACGTCGATACCTTCCAAGAAGGCTCCCCTCGCAAAATCCTCGATGCTCTCCACGAAAAACTTGAGCCCATCGTACCCGACGTCCACGAACGTTACCGGCTGGGTTACGAAGAGCCTTTTTCCCTCACGCTCTGGTGAGCAAAGCAGAAGGAGAACAATGCCTCCTCAAAGCGCCCGGATGCCTCGTCCAACCAGATTAGGGTCAGCGGGTAGAACCTCCAAAGCCACTTGCCGAGGTGCATGAAGCCGCTCGGTATGAAGCCCGTGTGGAAATACCTTAACCCTACGCCAGAGTAAACTAAAGGTATCGTGGAAAAGAACCTCGGTGGCATCCTAACCTCTATCCTGAACACCAACATCAGCAAAGCCCAGCTTTGGGATATAAAGTCAACTCGCGCCGTCAAGGCGGGCAGGACGGCTTAGAATGCTTTTGGATAAGCCCTCATCAAACTTTATATAGGTATTATTGGTGAAAAAGCCTGTGTGAACCGTATGTCGGCGGTACCCCGCGGGAAGCTGCTAGGCATGCAGGTTTATAATCCAGACGGAACGTACGTAGGAACGATTCAGGACATAGCCTTACCAATCGGTGAGGGCGAGATAGCGGTTCAGGTTTTAACAAAATGGCAGAAAGCGGAGATAGTGCCATGGAGCAAGATCGGCGCCGTTGGTGACATAGCGATCCTGAAAGAGAAGATAGAGATCGAGGCGCCACCAGCGCCAGAGGCACCTTACCCCGCACCGCCAGCGTCCGAGAGGAAAGGCGTAATGGATACGATAACGGGCATCTTCAAAAGGAAGGAGATGTGCCCGACGTGCGGAAAACCCCTGTCGTACATCGAGCAGTACGGCAGGTGGTACTGCTACAACTGCAGAAAGTACGTGTAGCGCCGCTACCAGAAAGACGGCATACTGAGAACGGTAGGTCGGCGCGTCACTCCATGCTTAGGACGTGCCTTGCTGCTATCTCAGCGGCCTTTGCCATCACGTCCGCGCACTTGCTCATCGCGCCCGAGCTGGCAAACTCTTCGAGCTCCTTAGGGCTCCTTCAGATCGTAGACCCTGCCGAAGAGCCTCAAATGGACGTCCCTGCACCTTACGCTCCCATACTCCTGCTTAAAATCTTCGTATACCTTAACCGCCAAGCTCATGCACCTCGAGTAATCTTCCGATTCGCTCGTCCTCTCTAGCCTTCTTCTTCCGCATAGCATGCCGACGAACATTAGGGCTCCGAGCAGCGCGCCGCATACCTCTCCATCCCTCGCGATGCCCCCGGCGAATGGCGTTGCCGCAGCGAAGACGTTTTGGTCTACGATGCCGAAGGTTTCCTGAAGGGCCTTCAGCGTCATCTGGGAGCACCCGCTAAACTCCTCGCCCAGTATCCTAGCCAGCCTTGCGGCCCTTCTGGGCAGATTGTCAGCTTTCCGGCCCATGGAAGCACGGCCATGCGTCGCGCTATAATAAGATTAATTCCCGAACGGCTAGGGATCATAGGAGGCCCTCCAGCCTCCTCATCGTCTCGATTATCTCCTCGTCCAGGGGTTTGTGCCTCCTCCTTCGGGTCTTGCCGGCAAGGTAAGGCCCGATCTTCGCGAAGGCAACCTCAGCCAACCCGTCACCCTCTCCCGGAGAAAACCTCCTCCAGGCCTCCGGGAAGTGCCGATAGGATTCAGGATACGTCCAGTCGACGTGGAACTCGGACAGGCTCTCCGGCGGAACGCAGACGGCTACACGGTCTACGTACCTGTGGAACGACAGGGGCGTCGTGAATACCCTCTGAGCGTCGACTACCGCCTCGACGATGGCACCACCCTCCGGCCCTATCATCCCTGCGATGAACCTCGTTACGGAGTAGGCTATGTCCATCGGGCCTATCCTCCTCCTTATCTCTTCGCTGAACGCGTTTTGGTGAACGTGAACGTGCGCTCCCCTGCCGCTCCACTTAAAGAATACGGATTTGACGATGCCGTACTTCTCAAGAAGCCTGATGACCTGCATGGCCTTCTCGACCACGCTTTTCCAATCACCATCTTTGGAGTCTATGTCCAAAGTCGGGGAGGATGCGAGTACGTTCTCCCTATCGACGACGCTCCACCTTGAACCGAGCTTCCTGTAAACGTGCGCTGAGGCGTATATAGCCCTCGGCCTATGCTTTGCATAATCCAGGATTGCCTTCCGGACGTCGTCCTTGGAGGATAGCCTCAGCGGCCTTCTGTCCTTGTCGTACCTGATCATTATCTGCTTTCCTTTCTTGTCCAGCTCCTCGCAGTGCAGCGCAACCCATCGACCGGCACAGTATTCGGCTATCTCCTGCCCCACGTCCTCTCTGGAGTAATGTTCGAGTACCCTTTCCCACCCCACTCAAAGAACCCCCTCAGACCTCCTCTTGGCCTCGAGGATTTTCTTGACGACGTCTGGCGGGAGCTTGTAGTCCTCTGCCCTCCTATCAACCCTTCCCAGGACGACCATACCTACCCCCGGCTTTATATCGACCTCGTGCAAGTACCTGCTGTGGTTGGTCTGCCTCATCTTCTCGACTATCACGAACCTCCTAAGCTCGCCTCCCTTCAAGAGCCTCCTGAACCTTATTATCCCGTCGGCTATGTGCTCGATCCCCCAGCCGAAGCTCTCGGCCGTCGTTATGGCGTACTGGCTGACGGCCAGGATCGTGAAGTTCCACTTCGAAAGCACCTTCTTCACGAAATAGCTGTATCTCCTGGCCATCGCAGGCTTGTCGAGCCAGAAGGCCGATAGGCTGTCTATAGCAACCCTTGCCCTCCCGTACCCTAGCTCCTTCTTCGCCTCGATTATCTTGCCGACCAACGCCTCCAGGTCGAGGCCCTGGAGGCTCCACCTGTCGTCTTTGCCCATCAAAGCGTCTATCACGATGAGCTTACCTTCGGCTATCGCTCCGCTAAAGTCCATGCCGAACTGGGCTGCCTGTTTCACTATCGACTCCCTGCTCTCCTCGGTCGTCACGTAGATGCACTTATCGCCCTCGATCACGCCTTGGTTGATGAAGTGTATAGAGAATATCGTCTTACCGCAGCCCGGCTCGCCCGTGACCGCTACCAGGAACTCCTCGGGAATCCCGCCCTCCAGAAGCTCGTCTATACCTTCGACTCCAGTCCTCAGCCTCTTGACCTCGCTAGCCAACCCGGATTATAAACGGTGGCGCAGGAGATAAAGGTTCCAGGGAGTCGAATGGCCAGCGATACAGGTCCCTACGCCTGTCCGCTTTCGCTCAGCCCTGCTTAAGGATGCGTAAGAAAACGTGCCGTACTTTAACGCATGAGGAGGAGGCCAAAGGTTTATAGCCTTGGGCAGCTCGTGTCTTGCTATACGCTTATTTTTAGGCTCAGGAGTCCTGCTCGAGGGGCAAGGAAGATTGCCGGAAGATAAAGCGCCGATAGACCCGTGGGGCTCGACGCTACCAGCGGACTACGAGACGCTGATGAGGGAGTTTGGGATAGAGCCGATGACAGAAGAGATAATCTCTGCCTTCCCGTCGACCCACAGGCTTTTGAGGAGGAGGGTGGAGTTCGGCCATAGGGACATAACGAGGATCCTGGATGCCCTGAAAAGGAACGGTGCGTACGCTGTGATGAGCGGTATAAAGCCGACGGGCGATTTCCACCTAGGAACGATGATGACCGCCGAGGAGATAATATTCTACCAGAGCCTCTCGGATAAGGCCGTTGCCCACTACTGCATAGCGGACCTCGAGGCGCTAGCGGACAACGGAATACCCCTGGAGGAGTCCCACGGGATAGCAGTCGGGAACGTCGCGGACCTGCTCGCCCTTGGGCTTGACGCCAGGAGGGCTTACATATACAAGCAGTCAGAAGAGAAGCTCGTCCAGAGGATGGCCTTCGTATTCTCAACGGCCGTGACGTTCAACACGCTGGAGGCCATATACGGTCCTAAGCACATCAAGTACTACTTCTCCGCCTTGATACAGGTCGGAGACATAATGCTGCCCCAGACCGAGGAGCACGGCGGGCCGAAGCCGGTACTCGTGCCCGTGGGCATCGACCAAGACCCGCACATAAGGCTCTCGAGGGACATCGCCAAGAAGTTCAAGCTCGTGCCGCCGAGCGCAGTCTTCCATAAGCTGACGAGGTCGCTGCTTGGTGAGGAGAAGATGTCGAAGAGGAACCCGATGAGCATGATGACGCTGTCAGACGACCCAAGGCTTGCCGAGAGGAAAATCTGGTCAGCCCTAACTGGGGGAAGGGGAACTGTGGAGGAGCAGAGAAGGCTTGGCGGAGAGCCCGAGAAGTGCGTCGTCTTCGAGCTCATGACCAACCACTTTATCGAGGACGATGATGAGTTAAGGAAGGTGTACCTAGAGTGCAAGACCGGTGCAAGGTTATGCGGTGACTGCAAGTCCCAGCTTGCCGACGTCGTTTCGAGGTTCTTGATGAGGCACCAGGAGAGAAAGGAGGGGCTCATGGACCTGGCGAGGAGCATCCTGGAGGGTGGGGGATGGACGAGGAAGGCCTAGACCTCCTATTCCAGGCCGGGAGGATAGCGGCCCGTGTAAAGGAAAGGGTATACGGCCTGGTGAGGGAGGGCGTAAGGCTGATAGATGTATGCGAGGCTGTTGAAGAGATGATAGAGTCCGAGGGCGGTAAGCCAGCATTCCCCTGCAACGTCTGCGTGGACGAGGTCGCGGCCCACTACTCTCCGCCGCCGGGTGATTTTTCCACAGTGCCGCCGAATGCGCTCGTTAAGGTTGACATGGGCGTGCACCTTGAGGGCTACATCGTCGACACGGCCATATCGGTCTCGCTTTCCGGAGAGAAGCAGCAGCTAGTCCTGGCGGCCGAGGAGGCTTTGCGCGCCGCCGTAAGGTTCATAAGGGCAGGCGTGAGGTTGGGGGACGTAGGCGCCACGATCCAGCAGGCCATACAAAAAGCAGGGTTCAAGCCTGTGAGGAACCTTACGGGCCATGAGATATCGAGGTACAGCCTCCACGGCGGAGCGTCCATACCCAACATCGCCGTACCTGACCCTAGGAGGATAGCTAAGGGAGCCGTCTACGCAATAGAACCTTTCGTATGCCCTCCTAGGGCAGCCGGGGAGGTCGTTAGCGCCGATGCGCCGACTATATTCAGGCTGGACGCCAGGAGGGTTCCGACGGAAAAGCTGAGGCCCGACGAGAGGGCGCTCTTGGAGTACATAGACAAGTCCTTCAGGGGCCTGCCCTACTCGCCGAGGTGGCTGTCGGCCTCGAACGTTCCAGACCCCTTGAGCGTACACGATAGGCTAGTTAGGGCGGGCAGGGTTCACAAGTATCCCGTACTCGTCGAGAAGACGGGACAGCCTGTGGCGCAGGCGGAGTGTACGGTCTACGTTGAGGAGGACGGGTGCAGGGTCCTGACCTAGGCCTTCTTCTCTTTTTCCTTGACGTATATCCCTACTATCAGCATCTCATTCTTGCCGCACTTCGGGCATACCTCGTCCGTCTTCTTGAAAACGTAGTCGTCCTCCTTGAAGGCCCTGGAGTTCTCCGTCCCGCAATGGGTGCAGGTTAGAAACGTCAAAGGCGGAACGTACTTCTGTACCATTTTGGACGGCTGGATGCTCTCCAACGGGCGCACCTACCATTCGGGAGCCGGTGCCGTTCATTATAAATGTTTTTCAGCCAGAGGCTCTGCTTACGCTCCTACGGCTTAAGCCTTGGCATCATTTCCTCTAAAGCCCTCATGGGCCTGTCGCTCATCTGGCTTTTGCTCCCATGCCTCATCCCTTAAAGATGCTTGACGGGCTATGAAGATAGGTTGGCGAGATGGATGTTAACACTCTCCACGGCTGAAGCCATGGGATTCTCGGTTCTTCAGGGCTTAGCCCTTCATCATACCGGGTTCTGGGCTGTGTCAAGGCAGCCCCTGCCATGGGCATGTAGCCCATGGCCCGCATGCCCGAACCTCCCTTCCCTTTCGGCCTGTAGCCTTATTCGGGCTTTTGGACATCCAGGCCACATACGAGCGACCCGCTCAAAACTTTTTATTACTAAGCATGTATTTAACAATTATCGGCGATTCATCCCACGGTTAAAACCGTGGGCTTTCTCGCTGAGTATGGTAACTACGCTCGAGGTGCTACCAGCGGTCAGCCGATCCCCACGCTGTTCCCTATGCCTGCCACTATCGCCGTCGAGCCTGCTGGAACCTTCTCGAGAAGGACGCTCTTTACCTTCTCGACGACTACGTCTGCTGCTTTCGCTATCGCTTCCTTCATAGGCGTTATCGCCTCCACTATCGACTCGTAGACTACGAAGGCGTAGAGCGGTATCTGCCTCTCCTTCGCTATCTCCTCTATCTTGTACTTGTCGACGCCCGGGCCTCCTATGGCTACGCCTACGCCCTCCACCATCTTACCGGACTCGTCGCCCTCGAGCCTCAAGCCTGCGTCTATCGTTATCACGAGCTTCACGTTGTCACCCTCCCTCTCGATGAGCTTCTTCACGCCCTCGCCAGGTCTGCCGACAGTACCTCCGGGTCCTGTCGCCCTAACGATGAGCACCCTCCTATTCTCGAACTCTATCTCCGAGACAGTCGTGTCCTTGGCTATCTCGTACCGTGCCTTCTCCCTACCGTATGCCAGCTTGGCTACGGCGAGCACGCCGATGCCGTCGCCTATCGGCTGACCGTATGCGAAAGCGTAGCTGGCAAGCCTTAGCGCCTCTGTTATCTCCATCAGCTGGGGCATGAGCATCTGGAGCTGAAGTATCAGGTATATGTTGGCAGTCTTCTTTCCGAGCAGGTAGTAGTGTCGGACTATGCGGTAAAGGTAGTTGGCAGTCCTGGCCACCTCCAGCAGGTTCGCCAGGGTCTTAACCTTGTAACCCTCCGCCGCCGGGCTTATCTTCCTAACCTCCTCCTCAAACCTCGACTCGCCAACCTCCAGCACGTGCTCGAGCTTGTAAACTATCCCGTAAGGGTCCATGTCCTCCGGCGATATTACGAAGAACTCCATGAGCTTGTCGACGTCCTGGGTTGGGTCCTTCTCTGGCTTTCCGACCCTTTTTATCGTCTCTATCGTCCTCTGCCTGACCTCGTCCTTAACCAGCTTAAGCCTTGCCAGCTTCTTCTCAAGGTCCCTGAGCATGTACCCGAGCTGGATCCTCTGGCTCATCGTTGGGTAGAACAGGAAGAGCATCATCAGGCCTAGCCATATGAGCCAAACCAGCGTACTCAGCCCCGTATCCTCGAGCCCTACCAACTGGTTTAGGAAGAAGCCATCCGTCATGCTTTCCGTTCGCGTTAACTGTTGCTGAGCCTCTTTTTAAGTATTTAGAAAAATAAGGTGATGAGACCTAACAAATACTTCCGTAATCCTCCCCACTTTCGGGAACCTCTCTGTAGCGTTAACGCTTTTAGCGTGCCAGAGCTAACATACGATGATGAGCACGGGCCTATGGCTTTCATCCCTCGGCGACCTTCTGAGAGAGGTCGAGGTCGAGTACATGAACTCCTACTGTAAGGTGGTGCTGCTGAGGGACGTGCCGAGGCTTGAGGTGATGGGCACGACGATAGAGAACCTAAAGCAGGGGAACGTCCTGCAGCTCAGGAAGTGGGTCGCGGATAAGCTCGTCGAGATGGGCGTCGCAAGATTTTTGGAGCTCTCTGTCGATACGAACTACCTTTCGCAGCTCTTGTGGAGGGAGAGGAACAACACCGCGGACCTACAGGAGGTGCCTAAGTACTTTTACATGGAGACGAGGAGGTTGATAGAGGAGGCCTCTAGGGTAAGCAAGGAGAGGGCCGAGGAGATTAGGCGGAGGCTGATGGATATAGCCTCGCTCCGCTTGCTAAAGCTGCTATCCTACGCGGCGAAGAGGGTTAGGCCGGCGACGGCCAGCAGGATGACGCCGGAAGAGAGCCTGCTATTCGAGCAGGTCATAAGGCTAGTCAACGAGTGGCTATCCTACGTCTGCCCAGCCCAGCAAGGGGAGGATGCGGGCACGTGAGCGTACCGCTCGAGGAGAAGCTCGTGGATTTCTTCAAGGCTGAGAAGTATAGGGCCCTGCTCGCAAGGGCAGCCCTCACGAACCAAAGGTCCATACCGGTTGACTTCAGCGACCTGCTGGCTTTCGACGAGGAGATATCCAACAGGATAGTCAACGAGCCGCTAAGGTACCTTCCGGCCCTCAGCAGGGCGGCTTACAAGCAGCTCCAGATAGAGAGCCCGGAGTACGCGGCAAGGATAACGAACTTCTACGCAAGGGTCCACAACCTACCTGAGGTAACGCCGATAAGGGAGATAAGGTCGGCACACCTAAGGAAGCTCATAATGGTAGACGGTATAGTCGTCAGGGCGACCGTGGTCAAGCCGATGCTGGACGTCGGAACATTCCAGTGCAGGTACTGCGGTGAAAAGTACAGGATACCGCAGGACAACGCACCCAGGCTTAGACAGCCTGAAAGGTGCGTAAGCCCCCAGTGCAGGGGCAAGAGGCCGTCTTTCGAGCTCATCCAGGAAGAGTCGGAGTTCGTGGACTACCAGATAATCGGCATACAGGAAAAGCCTGAGGACCTTCCGCCAGGTCAGCTTCCAAGGATCGTAGAGGTCAGGCTGCGGGATGACCTAGTGGACAGGGCAAGGCCTGGCGATAGGGTCTTGATAACTAGCATCCTCCTCTCCCTCCAGGAGAGGGCTGGAGAGGCGCCCCTCAGGACCTTCAGGTCTTACCTGGATGCCGTCTGGGTGGAGACGGTCAGCAAGGAGCCAGAATCCCTCCAGATAACACCGGAGGAAGAGGAGATGTTCAAGCAGATGGCCCAGGACCCGCTCATCTACAATAAGATAATAGACTCGCTTGCGCCAAGCATCTACGGCCTCGAGCACATAAAGGAGGCCATAATGCTCCTTCTCTTCGGAGGCAGGACGAAGGTCTTTCCCGACGGCGTGAAGGTCAGGGGCGACATAAACATACTCCTCGTCGGCGACCCTGGAACGGCCAAGAGCGCCCTGTTGCAGTACGTCGCCAGCATAGCGCCTAGGGGCCTGTATACGTCCGGAAGGGGTACTACGGCCGCTGGCCTGACGGCAGCCGTCATCAGGGAGCAGGGAGGCGGCATGGTGCTCGAGGCAGGCGCGACTGTCCTCGCCGACATGGGTGTCTGCTGCATAGACGAGATAGACAAGATGAAGCCAGAGGACAGGGTGGCCCTTCACGAGGTGATGGCGCAGCAAACGGCTAGCGTCGCGAAGGGCGGGATAGTAGCTACGCTGAACGCAAGGACTGCCATCCTGGCCGCAGCCAACCCTGCGCTCGGTAGGTACGACCCCTACATGTCGTTCACGGACAACGTCAACCTGCCAGTTACCCTCCTCTCAAGGTTCGACCTAATATTCGTGCTTAGGGACGAGCCCAACCCTGAGCAGGACAGGAAGGTCTCCTCGCACATCCTCGCCCTCCACTCGATGGGAAGCCCTACGGTCGTGCCCCCGATAAAGCCAGAGGTACTGAAGAAGTACATAGCGTACGCCAAAAGGGTTAACCCCGAGCTAACACCAGGAGCCCTAAGGATCCTTGAAGACTTCTACCTCCAGATGAGGTCCGTCTACGAGAAGACCTCCACGGTCACGATAACTGCCAGGCAGCTTGAATCCTTGATAAGGCTCGCAGAGGCCAGGGCAAGGGCTGCTCTTAGGGACAAGGTAACGGAGGAGGATGCTGGCGCCGTCGTGCTCCTGATGAAGCGGAGCCTGCAGGAGGTAGGCATAGACGTCAAGACAGGAAAGCCGGACATAGACGTTATAATGACGGGAAAGCCGAAGAGCGTAAGGGACAAGCTAGCCGTCGTGCTGAACACGATAAAGGAGTTCGAGGACAGGAAGGGGGTTGCCGAGGAGGAGGAGCTGAAGGCAGCCCTTCTGGAGAACGGCCTCAGCGAGCCTGAGATAAACAGGATACTCAGCTGGCTGATAACTGAGGGCAAGGTTTATACGCCGAAGCCCGGCTGCTACAAGGTCGCGTAGGTTCATTGAACGACCGGTGCCCCGCATGCTCATAACAGACCTGCCGATACCCGATTATCTCAAGTCGAGCCTCCTTAGGGCCGGGATAAGGGAGCTATACCCGCCTCAGGCAGAGGCCATCAGGAGGGGCGTCCTAGAAGGGAAGAGCCTCGTCCTAGCGACGCCGACAGCAAGCGGCAAGACCTTGGTGGCAATCCTCGCCTCATCCGTCCACCTACAGAGGGGAGGAAAGGTTTTGTACCTGACGCCGCTCAGGGCCCTGACGTCGGAGAAGCTCCGAGAGTTCAAGGCGCTGTTGGCCTCCGAGGACGGCAGGATAAGGGTGGCGGCAACTTCCGGGGATTACGACAGCGAGGATAGGTGGCTAGCCGACTACGACGTCATCGTGTGCACGAACGAGAAGGCCGACAGCCTCCTTAGACACGGAGCTGAGTGGATGAGGGATCTTTCGCTGATAATCGTGGACGAGGTCCACGTCATAGGCGAGCCGGATAGGGGCCCTACGCTAGAGGTCGTCGTGACGAGGCTTAGGGAGATGGCGCCCAAAGCCCAGTTCCTCCTGCTAAGCGCAACGATAAGGAACGCAGAGGAGCTGGCTGAGTGGTTAGGCTGCGATTGCGTAACGAGCGAGTGGAGGCCTGTCCCGCTCAGGGAGGCCGTCTACTTTGACGGCAAGCTGGAGTTTAACAACGGTAGCCTAAGGCTGGAGAGCTACGAGCCGGACCCTGTCCTGAACGTGGCTATATGGACTGTAATGGAAGGCGGTCAGGCTCTGATATTCGCTCTCTCTAGGCGAAAGGCAGAGGCCTTCGCGGAGAAGGCTGCGGCAGCCCTGAGCAGGCACGCCGGCTGTATCGGCTACGAGGATGCTGAGATGCTGAGGAAGTTTGCGGAGGAGATGATGGGCGAGGCCGAGCGCTCGAGCTTCACGGAGAGGCTCGTCGGGCTAATGGTCAGGGGGAGCGCCTTCCACCATGCAGGCCTTGGCTACAGGCACAGGCAGATAGTCGAGGAGGCCTTCAGGAGTAGGTGCCTGAAGATACTCTGCGCGACGCCGACGCTCGCCGCCGGCGTCAACCTTCCAGCAAGGACCGTGATAATCCCGGAGCTATGGAGGTACGAGCCGGTTTACGGCATGCAGTACATACCCGTCATGGAGTACAAGCAGTTCTCTGGCAGGGCCGGAAGGCCGGGCTACGACGAGGTAGGCTACGCCGTAAGCATAGCAAAGAAGGAGGCTGAGCGCGAAATGCTCTTCAGCAGGTACATAATGGGCGTTCCTGAAAAGATCTACTCGAGGCTCTCGAGCGAGAGGCACGTCAGGATTCAGACCTTGGCGCTGATAGCCACGAGGGCGGCGGAGAGCGTTAAGGAGCTGCTAAGGTTCTTCGAGAGGACCTTCTTCGGATACCAGTACGGCGTCGTCGGCGTGAAGGACAAGATCGTGCGGGCCTTGGATTTCCTGGAGAGGCACGGCATGGTAGAGGTTGTCGACGGGGCGCTGAGCGCGACGAGGCTGGGTAGGAGGGTCTCGGAGCTCTACGTAGACCCCTTGACGGCCGTCAGGCTCATCGGTGCGATGAGGGCTGAGGTAAAGGAGATAACGGACGTGACGCTCCTCCAGATGCTCTGCATGACGCCTGACGTGCCCCTGATACCCATGGCTAGGATTCCGCTCGAGAGGCTCGCCAGCTACTACGAGAAGCACAAGGATGAGATGCTGGTCAGGCCGCCTGACCCGGAGGAAGAGCCGGAGGCATACGAGGCTTACCTAGAGTCCCTTAAGAACGTTATGGTCCTTGAGGCATGGGTGAACGAGGTCAGCGAGGGCGAGATCTACGAGAGGCTCGGCGTCGAGCCAGGCGACCTCGCAGCACTCAGGGAGAGGGCGGAGTGGGTATGCTACTCGGCCCACCAGATAGCGAACGTCATAAAGGCCGTCGAGTTCATAAGCCCGCTCCGCGTAATGACCGAGAGGCTGAGGCACGGCATAAAGGAGGAGCTGATACCCTTGGCGAGGCTCGAGGGCATAGGGAGGGTTAGGGCGAGGGCGCTATACAGCAAGGGCTTCAAGAGCTTAGAGGACCTAAAGAGGGCAAGCGTCGGCGAGCTGATGTCCGTGCCAGGCATAGGGCCTCAGATAGCCCATAGGATCAAGGAGCAGCTTGACGAGCGCCCCTAAGCTACCGCAGATGCGTCCCGAGCGCTGAAGGGGCTGTGTGCAAGAATATCCTGGCTTCAGCCGTGAAGGGTGTCAAATAAAACGGAAAGGAGGAGGTGCAAGGCTCGCTCGCATCGCTGCTGAGCTCGCTGGAATTTTTCAGCTACTGCAGCCATCATCACGCCTCAGCGTACCTCAACGTCATCATCCTTTGCAAAAATTACCACAGGCATATTTATGTATTGCTAGCTATACAGCGAGGCTCTTCAGCCCTCGTTGAACACCTTCTCTGCGAACGCATAGACAGATGCCTCTTGCGAGGGCTCCACGGATCCTGGCCTCAGCCTCCTTACCCTCTCTATCGCCTCGTTGGGGTAAACCTTCTCCGAGGCCACGAGGTATGCCGCGAGTACCGTCCCTGTCCTTCCCAAACCGGCCGCACAGTGGACGGCAGTTGGCCTGCCGGCCCTGATGTTCGACGCTATGAACTCTACGCACTTGTCGAGGTCCTCGACGCTCGGAGGCTCGTGGTCCCTCATCGGAACGTGCATGTAGACGAGACCTGCCGAATCTACCCACTCCCTCGGAAGCGGGGACTCCGTCAGGCTGAGGAGCGCCATGATGCCCTGCTCGCGTAGCCACATGACCTGGGACATGGAGGCTGGCCTGCCGGAAGCCGCCAGCATGCTGTTTACCCAGCTGAAGTTCTGGGGCCTATCAAGCAAGAGCCCCCTGACCTTCCTGTAGGCCTCGCCGATCCTTCCCATGGCCTCCAGCCTCACGGGCCTAACTTTTGGGTGCAATTGCTCTTCGGGGATGGAAGGAAAGGCCTTAGCCTTGCCAGGAGCTCCTCGGTTACCTGGCCCGGAGGCTTCGTGCCGTCCAGCAGGATCAGCTCTCCCGCGCCTGCCATCTCCAAGTATATCTTCCTGACGGCCTCCAACAGCTCGAGCCTCTCGAACCTGCTCCTAGGCCTCCTTATCCTGGAGAGCGCAAGCCTCGGCTCCACGTCCAAGAGGAAGGCGACGTCTGGCTTGGGCGCAAACCTGTTGACGGTCCTTACCCATTCCGCGTCGCCGAGCATTGCGCCCTGGTACGCGATGGAGGAATGAACGTACCTGTCGGATACTATCACGTAGCCCTTCCTCAAGCCAGGCTCTATTACCCTCCTTACGTGCTCCATCCTGTCTGCGGCGAAAAGGAGCGCCTCCAGGGCTGGAGGTACCTTCCCAAGCCCTGGCCTTCTCAACAGCTTTCCTACGCCGACGGACGTAGGCTCGCTAGTGTAGATCGCATCGTAACCGTTCTTCCTGAGCAACCTGACAAGGGCCTTGGACTGCGTAGTCTTGCCCGCACCGTCTATCCCCTCGACCGCAACAAGTATGCCCCTTTGCATGCGAAGGCTCGGTAAGCTGTCCTTTTTGGCTTTAAATAAGGTTATTTGGGTTTCTTGCGTCGGTATGACAACACCGCACTTTTAAGCACTCTCCTAGCTCTATTGGACAGTAGAATCTGAAACAATCTTCATCAGAGTTCTTTTAGTAATTCTTCAAGCTTTACGTACATTCCCAGGCTTATTTCCTTCTTAGCCTCCTCCAGCTCCCTAATCTCTTCGCCCAACTCTTCTTCTGGGAGGATCGCGGCCCTAAGCCTTAAAAGCTCTAACCTTATGCTGTCGAGTTTATCCATTATAAGCTTAGCTTCCTTGGATGTAATAACCATACCTCATCGGAAATTTAAATGACGACTTCCATAATAAACCTTAATCTAACTATAACTAAGGGTGTTAGGGCTTTTGTTTCCGTTGTCCTTTACGCGTTGTTGCTAAGGAATCTAAGCAAAGTTGGTGCATGCTCAGTACTCCGCCTGTCTGACCGTTGCTATAAAAGATGCTCCAAGCCTCCACTGTCTCTCGGTGTCAGCTATCCCTTCATCATAAAAGCTGAGAAGGTCTTCAGGCCTAAGACTTTGGCTGGTTTGAAGCCAGTAAAGCGACCCTGGTAAGAGCATCGTTTCAGGAGGCTTTCTGTAGATTTTTCCTTTTTTAAACGTAGCGTAAAGATCAAACCCTCCTAATGGCTCAATGGTTATGAGCTTTGCCTTAATGGCATCTAACATCCTCACACCAAGCATTTTTTCGACCAAGCCATGACCCGCTGGTAGGACTTGCTTACCAATGGATATTGGGGTATGGGAAAGCGTAATAACTTTTAACAGAGAATTATTTTTACTTTTTAAACTTCTATAAACCTCTTCGAGAAGACCTCTTAAACGAGGCTTGCTCAAAACCTTTAATCTCACAGCTCCACCCTCGCCTCCTAACTTTACAACACTACCTTCAAGCATTTTCTCAAACTTCTCAGCAGCGAGCCATTCTGGGAGTTTTATGTCTACGGCCCACGAGAGACCAGAATGCGCATTAATCCAAATCTTACTCACCGTGTATGTTATTGTAGGCTCCACGGTCTTCTCGCTCGTCAACTTTATCCCGAGCACACCCTCAACTTTAAGTGGCAACCTCTTGAGCTTGAAGTTTCTTGTTAAGCTTAGTATGTAATGTCTAAGTTGGCCTTCTGGTAAAACGAACTCTGGTGGAGCTGGCTTGTAACCTTCTACGAACTTAATAAGTCCTGCACCTACACTTGACCATGCCTCTTCTACAAGCTCATCAGCAAGGATTGCCTCTTGTTCCATACTTTCGTACATTCCCTCATAAGATTTGCCGATCTCTTCTTTACTAATACAGAGGTCTTTAGGAGGTGGAATAGCTACTTCCTCGTTGAGTATAAAATATGGACCTCTAAATATTGGTCTCTTAACCGAGCCGTTGTTTATCTTATTTAATGTTTCCAAGTCAACAATATCTGAATCGAGCATAGCCGTAAGTATTGCCCCTGAAGCGGTGTAAGCGGTTGGTGATGTGTAAGATAG
>NDWU01000022.1 GCA_003056285.1 Candidatus Terraquivivens tikiterensis | reverse complement strand
CCGTTTGAATGGACATGGGGTCTTGATCCTATCGTAAAAAGCGCGAAAAACGGACGATGCGTAGCTTAGTATGTCGTGACTTTCTCCACATGGACGGCTCGGCTGGAAGCTGTCCGCGAGATGACGTATGGGGCTGCCTGAGGCAAAAGGTTCTGAGACGGCGCAGAGCCTCCAGAGTGCGGAAGGCCTACGATGACCAAGCTCTACGACTTGTACCAGAAAAACCTCGGTTAGTTCTTCTGAGCCTACTCTACTGGCCTGAACCTTGGCCTCAACTTCTCCAGGATCGAGGGTAACGTCGTGTACTCCATCTCGGACTCCTGAAGCCTCGCCGGCTGGAACTCGCCCATCGTCCTAAGGTAGACTGCCATTTCCGATGCGAGCCTCCTCGAGTAATCGAAGAATGGGTCGTCGAACATGTCCGCGGGCTCCTTTCCGTCGACGCCAACGAGCTTCCCGTTAGAGATTTGCCATCCCATGGCTATTACCCTTGGCGGGCCGTCGAAGTAGGAGACCACGTTCTGCCCCTTCCTAAAGGATACGGGCATGAGCGGTCCTATGTGCGAGCCGCGCATCCAACCGCTTACGAGCGTAGGAACAGCGAAGGCGCTGAGAACCTCGCCGACGGCCGGCAACCCTGCCTGACACCTAACTATCATGACGGGGTCATCCTTACCCACGTACCTTCCGGCGATGAGGCTCAGCCTAGTCGTGCTCGTCGCTGCCGCCGGCTCCCTGTCGACTGCCCTTAAAACCTTCGCGATGACGTAGCGGTTCGTCGTTCCAATCAGGCCAACCAGGTCGTACAGCTCCTCGGGAGTTTTCAGCTCAACGGATTTGGACTCGATTAGGTCAAGGACCTCGAAGATGAACCCTCCGTGCATGCTCGGGTCTATGACTAGGCCAGCAGTGTTATCCGGCGATGCGAATATCCTATACAGCGGTATGTTCCAAGCGCCGGGCTCTGTCTTGTCCGCGGCGAAGACTATTATTGGCTCTGACTTCCTCTCATCGAACTCCATCTCAGCAACCCCTGGGCCTAATCCTTTTATGTTCCCGCTGAAGGCATCGCTCAGAAGGTCCTGTCCCGCAGCGTACAGCTTCATCGGCTTAGATACCTTCTCGGTTATCTCGCGAAAGGTGTCCCACGCAAGACCATGTATCTTGGAGTTGTTCGGGCCCTTGTTGTGTGTCATGACGAGTATTATGTCATCCCCGCAGTGGGATACGTAGCCGCTGTTTATCAGCCCCTCCTCCTCCGCATCGAGAAGCTTCCTTTCCGCGTATTCCATCATGGCTGCATGGGGCTTGTAGTGTCCCACGACGCTCCCGATGTCTGCCTTTATAACCGATACGGTTACCTTGGGCAGATTACACCACCACGTCCTCTCTAGGGTATGCGGGGGTATTTATTGTCTTCTGTCAAGCGCCAGAAAATCTTCGGTGAACCTCATCGTCGTAATCTCTGTACTTTAAGATGATTGGGCACCAATCCCTCTCAGGACAGTACCCGAGGAGCTTGCACTTCTCGCCCATCATGGAGCCTAGGAGGCCGTTAACCTTGGAGACGGCAGCCCAAAGCCTGTACGCTATGCTCCTCTCCTCGTGCTGGGCGTAGCTACAAGTCCTAGTGGCTACGAAGCCGATTGGGTAGAGGAGGTTAAAACCGTCGTATACCCTTACCGTATAGATCTTCATGGCCTGTGGAACGACGTATACGGCGGATGCTGGCGAGGTGCCTGAAGCCACGAGCTCTCCGTAAGCCCTTAGGGCCATGCCGACGGCATCTAAGAATTGCCTCCGCGTGCTAGCGTTCCTGTTGACGGTTGGCGGAACTACAACCCACCTACCGAAGTCATCTAATGCCCTGCGGATGGCCGCGTATACGGACTCGACGAGCGTGGGCACTGTCCTGTGCCTGATGGCCTGATGGTATGCCGCGAGCGACATGGGCTCCAGCATGCTGGCGTTTACCAAGTGGCTGAGCTGCTCTGGGTTTCCGGCCCTCGCGCACTCAGCTATGCAAGAGATAACGCTCTCTCCACCTACTATCCTGAAGTCGAGTAGCTTAGGCTCGGAAGGCAAGCCGTTCTCCATAGCGATCCTCGTAACTACGTCCTCGTCCTTGAACGGGTTTGGCAAAGGGTATGCCGTAAGCCTGCCGTCGAAACCCATCCTTGCCCTAAAGAGGGCAGGGGATATCTTCTCGAGTATGCCGCTTATTTTTTTTGCTATAACTTTTATCTCGTTCGGGACGAGCTCGGACTGTTTAGACCCAATGCCAAGCTTTATCAGCGGGATCATCGACTCGAGCGTCGTGCTAACAAAGACAGAGGTTTTAACGCCGAGCGGTAGTATGTAGCGTGCGTCCTCAATCGGTATGCCCTCGTCGCAGAACCGCGAGTATGCTTCGAAGCAAGATTTGGCAGAATCGTGGTATAAGCTCCCAAGGCCCTTTTCATATATCTCCTCTGGGCATAGAAGGTAAGATGGCTCAACCCTTTTCCTCCTTTGAGACTCCTGGAGGTAAGAGCCGAAGCGCGACGCCACGAGCAGCATGGAGCCTATCCTGCTACAGCCCCTTACCTCGAGCTGGACGGAGAGGCTGGTCGATAGCGACGCATGCCCCCTCTTCGTTGATTCAACGTGCGCCCTCGATGCGAACTTTTCTAAGTCCTTTCCTTTCTCGAGAAGGTTTTGCAGCCTTTCCTCGAGCGATATGCCCTCGAAAGTCCCGGCACCTTCCAACGCTATAAATAGATCAGGCTCCAGGGTTAGGGTCCTCTGGCCTATCGATACCTCGCACTTAGGTCCGTATGAGTATAGGCGAACCTCCAGATCCTCCGGCCTCTGCAACCCGTTCCCCCATCATCCCAGCTTAAATCCAATAAAAAGCTTACCGAAAAGCCATCTAGCCCATCTTTGAAGCGGGAAGCTAACGGTCTTACAGCCCTGGGTAGCTAACGGCGAAGAGCATATAACTGTCCGTCAACGTGTATAGCATGGTATGAGCGGAATAAGAAGGCCTGAAGACGTTTTGCGCGAGAGGCTTGGGGATGTGCCAATGCTCGGAGAAATTCAACCAAGGTCAGTCCTACCATCGGAGATAGAGCTCCTCATAAGAGAGGTTCGGGCGCTTAAGGCTGAGCTCACGAAGATAAAAGCCGCCCTGAAGAAGCACAGCATCGATGTGGACTAAACGTCATATCGGCAGCTCCGGCTTAAGCAACTTAACAAGGGGTTTTAGCTTTAGGAATATTAAACGGAGGGCGTTCAGGTCATCCCTGCAGTGCCTCTCTATACGTCTGACCGCAACCCTATCGCCCTTCATCGCCTTAACGTAAAGTCCGGGGACATCCTGACCCAGCGTCGCGACATCCTTTCTTATTCCGAGAAACTTCGAAACATGAAATATGTCCGTCCTGCTTAGCTTGAGGTTGTTCTTGACGAACTCTGCCATATCGAGATGGTAGGCAGAAAGCAAAGGCTCTACCCTTAGACCGTGCTTTATTATTCTTGAGACAAGGAATGGTATGTCGAAGCTCTTTCCATTCCATGTGACTATTATGTGGTGCCGTTCAAGCCTTTCCAAAAAATTTTTTAGCCTATTTTTTTCCAACTCCGGCCTGTCCACGGATATGTAGCTGAACCTTCCATCGTCCTCCATGAGGCCAATCCCCACGGTCGTTCCTACGTCTGCCTCCAGAGACGTGGCCTCGACGTCGAGGAAACAAATCCTCGGTCCGACCTTCTCGTGCTTTTGCAAAGCACGCACCGCTAGTACGTGCTATACGATTGGATTAAAATGTTACCCGGATGGGGCGAAGGCATTAGAAACCCTGCGCTCGCTCGTACCATGCCGTCCTCAGCGTACCTACCTTGACTTCGGTAAACCCGCGGAGCATCCTCGTGAGCTCCATAGTCTTGCCAAGCGGAGGCTCTGGAAGCCTGTATCCGTAATTGTCGTACCCGATGTAAACAAAAACAGGCCCTACGTCCCTCAGCGCCCGAACGAAGCACTCGTCGAAGTCCATGATCGGCTCAACGACAACTCCCTTGTATGGGTGCTTAAGAAGCCTCATCGCCTCAAGCCTCGCCGATGGCTTTGGAGCCCGTGACATCCCGTAATCACGGTTGGACTCTATGGTCGCAGCCAGCAGGGCATTCTCTGGGAACAAGTTCTCGAGCCTTAAGTATCTGCCAGGGTTCTTTGTAAGGAACATGAAGCAGGCCTGCGGCTGCCGCCTAACCACGTCGAGGACGCTCCGTATCCATTCTTCTGGAACCCATTCGCCGAAGAGGTCTCCCATGTCGCATACGAATACCATAGAGCCTTTCTTGAAACGCTTTTTAAGCCTATTCGGAAGGAAAGTAGGCCTGAAGGCGTAGCTTGCGTAGGGCTCTACGCCCATCGATGCAAGCCTCCTTGCTAACCTCCTCGCCCAGCAGTAAACGCATCCGTGGTTGCACCCTATAACTGGGTTCCAGGTCTCCGTTACCTCGCCTAGCATCCTCCGGTGGTATGCATACGCTTCGGACACTGCAGGGTCTCGTTTTTACAGGGGTTGGCGTGCTTTTATCGTTTGCTGACAGGGCGTGGGAGGGTGCTGTAAAAGTATAAGTAGCGAAAACGTTTGCGTTGCCAAAGTGAAGGACGTTGCTAAAGCGGCTTAACTTCCCGGCGATCGTCATCAATTTCAAGACATACGTGGAGTCTTTGGGAGATAGGGGTATGAAGATCGCAAAGGGCGCAGAGCGCGTTTCCAACGAGACTGGCGTATGCATATGCGTAGCACCGCAGTTTACGGACCTTAGAATCATAGCCAGCTCCGTCAGCATCCCGGTCCTTGCCCAGCACGTCGACCCTTACCCGCCCGGTAGCTATACGGGCTCAGTATCCGTCGAGGCCCTAAAGGATGCTGGCGTCGCGGGGTCGATTCTTAACCACTCGGAGAAGAAACTACAGCTGGCAAGCATATCCGCCGCCGTGAAGATGCTGAGGGATGCAGGCATGTTCTCCTTGGTATGCGCAGATGACGTCGATTCTGCAATGGCCGTGGCCGCCTTGAACCCAACGGCGCTCGCCGTGGAGCCTCCCGAGCTGATCGGAACGGGAATACCCGTCTCGAGAGCAAAACCCGAGATAGTATCGGAGAGCGTTAGACGGGTACGTAGCATAAACAGGGAGGTAAAGGTCCTCTGCGGTGCCGGCATAACCACTGGGGAGGACGTCAGCAGGGCGATTGTTCTGGGATCGGATGGCGTCCTGCTCGCCAGCGGCGTCGTAAAGGCAAAAGACCCGGAGGCGGTGATGAGGGATATGGCCAAAGCGGTACTTAGCCTCCGCTAGACTCTACGACTACCTGGAGGCGCTCTCCCCTGCTGTTGTATGCCACGACGCAGTCTTCGCCCGAGTAGGGTGCCGCAACTATGACCAACACCCTGCCTATCATGTTGTTAAGGTCCTCAACGGAAGGTACGGGTATGCCGGATGGGTGGGAGTGAGCAACCCCGACCAAGGAAAAGTCCATGGAGAGCATGTCAAGCCTGAACCCTGAGAACCCCTCGCCGTATATCGAGGCCGGTGCAAGCAATACCTCCTCTAGGATGATGTCCTGCCCAACCTCTTTGCCCCTGAGGAGGACTATGGCCTCCCTTGGGTGGAGGTTCCTGGAGATCTCCAAAAGCCCAACCAGGACGTCCTTTTTAAATACGACCCTCCTCATCGATCGGTAGCCTTAGGCGTGGAGTGAAAGATAAGGATTTTTAAATCCTTAGCGCTCATGCATAGGCTTAGAATTGGAGGAAGAGGGCATGTCCGTCGCGGCGGCTACGATCAACAAATTCACGAACTTTAGCAACTGGTTCGACGAGCTGTTGTTCCAAGCTAGGATAGCAGACAGCAGGTTCCCCGTCAAGGGCTTTATCGTCTATCTCGAGAACGGCATGTTCATCCTCGAAATGATAAGGAGGAGGTTGGAAGAGCTCCTAGTTGAGACTGGGCACAAGACCATGATGTTCCCCCTCGTAACTACAGACGAGCTTTTTGGTAAGGAGGCGGAGCACATAAAGGGCTTTTCCTCCGAGGTCTTCGTCATAGAGCGGGCTGGCGACAAGCAGCTGGAAAAGAAGCTAATAGTACGCCCTACGTCCGAGACGATAATCTATCCTATGTTTAAGCTGTGGATAAGGTCGCACGCAGACCTCCCGCTCAAGGTTCACCAAACGGTGAACGTTTACAGGTACGAAACGAAAGCGACGCGGCCCCTATACAGGGCGAGGGAGTTTCCGTGGAACGAGGCACACACAGCCCACGCTACGGCCGCGGATGCAGAGCAGCAGGTAAGGGAGGCTATAGAGATATACTCAAAAGTCCTCAGGGAGCTTGGAATAAGCTATCTTCTGCTGAAGAGGCCGGATTTCGATAAGTTCGCCGGCGCGAAGTACTCGATAGCTTTTGACGCCTGGAACCCAGACGGTAAGGTCAACCAGGTAGCAACGGTTCACAACCTCGGTAGGAACTTCTCGAAGGTGTTCGAGATAGAGTTCGAGCAGAAGGATGGTAGCAGGGCGTTGGTGTACCAGCTATGCTACGGCTTCGGCCTCAGCAGGGTTCTGGCTGCGCTCATCTCGCAGCACGGTGACGATAGGGGCTGCGTATTCCCTCCCAGCGTTGCGCCCGTTCAGGTGGTCATAGTACCCATACCGTTTAAAGGGTACGAGGAGGCCATAGCGTCTTATTGCAAGAAAATTCACGAAAGGCTGGCACGGGTCTACAGGTGTGTGATGGATGATAGGGAGGACGTCACGCCCGGTGAGAAGTTCTACCATTGGGAAATGCTCGGCGTTCCAGTTAGGGTCGAGGTAGGCCCGAAGGAGGTTTCGAGCAACAAGGTTACGCTTTTTAGGAGGGACACCCTGGAGAGGGTTGAGGTGGACCTGGAGAGCCTCGAGGCCCAGGTTGAAGAGCTGATGAGAAAAATTTTTACATCTTTGAGGGAGAGGAGCTCTAGGATGATGGAGCGGTTAATAGTTGAAGCCCAGACACCTGACGAGGTGAAGAAGGCTTTATCGGAAAGGAAGATAGCGAGGATAGAGTGGTGCGGCAAGGAGGATTGCGCCATAAAGCTCAAGGAGTACGCCGGCGGAGAGATAAGGGGTAGCAGGTTCGATGTAGCGGAGGTACCTCAGAAGAGCTGCATAGTTTGCGGCGAAAGGGCCCAGGAAGTCGTTTACGTGGCCAAGGCATACTGAACCTAAATGACGTGCTGGAAACCCGAACCCTCTAGGTTGGAAGCCGACGGCTCATAGCAGCGGTAGCTCACGCTACGTAAGCGTCCAAGTGCCGAAGCCTCTTGGCAGGGTGCGGGTGGGTGCTGAAAAGCTCCATCAGTATGCTTGGCTTTTCTGACTTAATCCGTTCTACCAGAGCATCTATGTCGGCATAGCCCCTGACGCTCACCTCAGGGTCTGCTATGAACAGCGCCTTCATCTGCGTATAAGATGCAACCTTATCCTTACGGATCCTTCCTGAGGCGCTCATTATCCTTACCAAGCCCCTCTGTAGGTTCTTGGCACCATTCTGCACGGAGATAGCGGCATGCGAGTCTGCGTAGTATTCCCTTAGCCTGCTAAAGTAGAAGACGAACAGGTTGAAGATGAAGCTTAGGGCCATCAACCCTACCCCGATTAAAACCAGAAGGGCGCCGCCGCCGTTCCTCTGATCTCTAGACATGCTACCGAGCCAGCCGGAGTAATAGAGAGTGTGCCCAATGTAGTATATCAGCGCAGGTATTATGCTTATGGCCATCATGAACATGACGTCCTTATGCTTTACGTGGCCGAGCTCGTGTCCGACGACGGCCTCAACCTCTTCACGCGGCAGCGTGGAGAGGAGGCCCCTTGTGACCGCCACGAAGTTGCCTGTTATCGGGCTGCCGTATGCAAAGGCGTTGGGCAGGTCTATTTCTGCTAGCATAAGCTTTGGCTTAACGTTGAGCCCGCTTACTGCCGAAATCCTCGATACGGCATCGTGGAGCCAAGGGTACTCGTGTGCCTCAAGGGGCCTGACCCTGTATATGGCGTTGATGATGTACGGCGCGATCAGCCACTGTAGTACGTGGAATGCTACCACTATGCCGAGCACAGTGTATAGGTTTAGGAATGGGAACTTTAGCCAGCTTAAAATCGCCATCAAAACGAGCGTAGCCAACCCTGTTATGGCTGCCAGCGTACCCAGCATGGCAAGCCTCAGCCTTACAAGCGAAGTCCTTGCCTTGGGTAGCATGGAGGGCTCACCGGTTCTAAGGCTGACAAAACCCATTTAAAAAACTTTATCCAAATAGCGGAAAACCGCACCCTCAGGGATTGCGAACAAAGCTACCCTTCCCGTTTCTGCGTAGGTTAGGACGGCCGTCAAGCCTGCAGAGGAGACCTCAGCCCTCATGATGCTTCTGCGAAGGGCTCACAGAAGGGAACGTGCGCTCCGTGTGACGTCCGGCTAAAGAAGCGGGAAGGCCGCTGGCTTAAGCCTTGCGCGGCTCACGTGCACAGCTTCCTCTCTTCCCTGGCCCTCACCTTCAGGATTCCGTAGTGTATTGCGCAGCTAATGCACAGGTTCTTTGTTATTATGTTCTCGGCAAGGTATGCGCCCTGCTGCTTTAGCTCTTTAGCGAGGTCCTTGCTCACTAGAGAGACCCTCCTCGTAACCCTCTGGATCTTGCTCCTAGGTACGTAGGCTCCGCAGTTGTCACACTGCACCATCGGCTCCTTGCCCTTTGCACCCTTGGCCCTACCCCTGCTCTTGCGCTTGAAAGGCATAGCCCGCCCCTCACAGTATTCGGGCCTCGGCAGTTATATAAAACGTTAACCGGAATGGTTTATCCGACGAACAGCCCCTGCGCATCCTTTACGCCGCGATGCTTAATCAACGCTAAAGTAAACGTTTTAACCCCCGCCAATCACCTTTCTAAGCTAGCCCAAAGGGCAGATGGTAGCTGAGTACGCTTGAGAGCCAGGAGAGATCAACGGCATGCCGATTAGTTTGAAAGAGAGGATAGAGATGCTTAGGCAAGGAATTCTCCACCGTTACGTGATACCTGCCCTAGAGGAAAGGGGTTTTATCGTCAGCGACTGGAAGAGGCCGCAGAGCCTCGAGGACATGGTGTTAAGGGAGGAGGGCTGGGTCCCCCTCTACACGCAGTTTACGACGTGGGAGACGTATTACAGGGACAGCCCCCTGTACATCTATTTCAACACCTTTTACGGAGACGTTTACGAAAAGGCTTACAAAATATGCTTCGTCGAATTCATAATAAACGCGCCGAGCTTCCCCCTCAAGAAGAGCCTTGTAGGGATCTTTACGAGGCTTAACGTAAAGGACGGCTACTACTGGAAGACCAGGATGCCCATAGACCTGTCATTTCCGGACGTTTATGTCAACGAGATAGAGAGCAAGTACTGCGAGCTAACGCTGCTCATGTCCCGGGAGGGTGTTATAGAGGAGCTCGCGAACATTAGCAGATCAAAAACAGAGAAAAGGTTACCTGACGACCCTGAGCACTAAGACGGTGTTCGTGTTCCTCACGCCGTCTATCTTCCTTATCTCCTCGATGCACTTGTTTAGCCCGGCCACGTTGTTGGCGGATACCACGGCTGCTACGTCGTACTCACCGGTCAGCTCGTAAACGCTCTCGACGCCATCCAGGGAGGCAAGCTTTTCGCTCACGAGCGGCGTCGGCGTCCCAGGGTCCACCGTTACAAAGGTTATGGCCCTAACGGCATGCCCCTTCTCCACCTCTATCGTGAACCTGGTTATCACGTTGTTCTTGATTAGGTTCTTCACGCGTCGCCTGACGGCGCCCTCCGAAAGCCCCAGCTCCTTGCCTATCTCGACGAAAGGCTTTCTTGCGTCTCTTTTTAATATCTCAAGTATCTTGTTATCAATTTCGTCCATGACAAGCATTTCTATTTACACCATTCGTTAAATACTTTACGGAAACCATTATGCCCATTTATAACTATTAAATACCCCTCGCGTTTTTGGCCTATTTCCGCTTCCGGAAGAACATCAGGCCGTCCTTCTTGCATACGTACTCGAAGCCGGCCTCCAGAAGGGCCTTTATCTCCTCCGGCTTCTCGGCGACCTCGACGTGGAACTCGCTCGAGTCCCCGGCTCCGAATACGGCGTTCTCGATGCTCACGTATATAAGCGTTGAGTCAAGGCTTTTGTGTCCCAAGAATTCCTTCGTCTTGTGTACAGCATCGTGGCCCTCCAAGGCCTGTTTTGCTATGGCATTCTTTACGGCCTCCAGGTAGCCTGGAGCCTTTACGTAGCCCTAATTACTCCGTCGAAGCCTCTTTTGAGGTCCCTTCATGGACTCAGGCCTGGAGGGTGCCGGTAAGACGGGGGAGCCTGCCAAGAAGCCCCTCCTGAGGGCCTAAGCGATGGCCCGGTATAACATCTATGGAATTGCTAGTTTTCCGCATGGAGGATCGAAAGGAATGGAGCCGTATGGAGGCAGAACATCATGCGGAGTCTTCGTTAGTGCTTAGATCGACCTTCTTTCGAAATCCTTATACGGAGAAAGTTGATAACCTGAAGACGGAAAGAATATGGAAGATAGCAATAGGAGAGGATCAATCGGCTTAATTACTTTAGCTGACGGAACTATTCTTAAGCTCAAAGTAACTATAATTGACATCAAAGAATCAGGCTTCTCTCCGTTCGGTGGCATCAACTTTGATATTAAGCCTGTAGGCGGATAGGCGGAGTAGCTACGCAAAGTGTTCCAGGAGAGTTAGGAGAGAGGCAGTTAAGGATAAACCCCTTGCCCCTCCAGAGCCTCCTAGAGAAGGATGGGAACTTGTGGATATAGTTAAACAAGAACCTGCAATTGTGGAGGAGGTCGTTAAATCTTCAATAAGGGTTATTTAAGATTAGGGTGGAAGCTGAGGCCACTATGGTGGCGCGAAATATGTTGTATAGAACTATTCCTAATGAGCCAGTTTACTGGGTAACATGGGTCAATAAGGTTTCTTGGAAACAGGTCAAGGAAGGTGAATAATAAGATGCAAAGGCTAGAAGAAATTAGCCCTACTATCAGATGTGGAGAAGGGTCAACGGGAGAGTTTATTAGAGTAGAAGACTATAAGGAGAAAGTTCACTTACGATCATTAAATGAGTGGGAACCGGAGTTTGGAACCCGTGGAAGAAGTTACTCATATAGCTCATACACTGTGGAAAGAACTACTATTGGATATTCCGGTGGCACAATAGGCCTATACCTGTATAAAGAGATAAGCAGAGAGTGGCCGGAGCTTCTTGACGTGTTTAGGAAGCTAACGTCGGAGGAGGAGCTTAGCGGGTGGGACCGAGAGTGGTTAAAAGAAGTAGCATATGCCTCAGGATGGGATTTTGAGGATGTTAAGGAGGACTTGAGGCTAAGCAATATAGACCCTTCAAAGAGGGCAGAATGGTACCGTGAACTATTCGTGAAGTACTTTAACGAAGCTAGAGAGCAAAGAAAGAAATGAAAATGAGCAAGCAGTAGAAAAACTGTGGGGTGCAGTCACTGCTTTTATCAAGCTATGTGCTGCTCGTATGAGAGTGCCTGTCGTTCAATGGAGCTTAGGAAAGCTATATCGTTTCGTGGAACACAATATCAAGCCAGAATATAGAGAGTGTTTCAAAGAGCTTTTAGATAGTGCTTACCTACTTCACAGGTATTTCTATGAGGGAGATATAGGTAAAGCAGAGTTCGAAAGACTATGGGAGAAAACCATCGCACTTCTGGAACAAGCAAGGAAAATAATTGAAGGAGCCTAAAGACAAGTATCGCGACATAGTGACGATATGATGGTATAAGGGCGATCCTCGAGATAGCGGGGAGGCTGAGGAGGCCGGTGGGAGCTGGATTCGAGGTGAGGTGGGTCTATGAGGATGAGGTCGGCAGGTTATGCCCTCTCTGCGGAAGCGAGCTGAGGAAGATCATGGAGGGCCGCATATGCCACAAATGCAACATCCTCTACAAGATAAGGAGGAGGCCCGTGGCCGGCGTCGAGGAGGAGGCGTGGGCGCTCAGGATACCAGAAGAAATGCTGAGGGATCCGGGGGTGAAGGTCGTGATCCTGAAAGTTTGCACTCAGCTTCAAGTGCAGGTCTTATTTCCTACTAGTTGTCGCAATGACCGTTACCGGGTCGTAGAGGATTTATAAAGCCGCTTTTCCAGATAGGGAGGTAGACTTCAAACGTGGAGTGATTGATATGAGTTTTGTCTATGTCGACGTTATTGTCCATGGGTATAGGTCGTCGAGGAGTGTTAGGATGCTTGTTGATACTGGATCTACTTACCTAGTCCTTGGATCCGATGTTATTAGGGAGCTCGGCCTCTACGAAACGCCTTATACAGTTGAAGTAACCTTAGCTGATGGGAGAAGGATTAGAACCAAGCTGTATCTAGCTGAAGTTGAGATCGAGAGCAGAAGGGGACCCACCTTCGTAGCTGAGCTGAACACACCAACACCCTTATTGGGGGTTTACGCGCTTGAGACCCTCGGCTTTAAAATTAATCCCAGAACCGGAGAGGTAGAGGAGATATCGCCAGAGGGAGGTTACCTGCTATAACCAACTCAACGTCTTCTAGGAGCTTGTGGAGAGGGGGTTCAGGGTTATAGTTGTGGAGTCCTATACCATTACACTTAAGCGGGGAGACCTGATAAAGGGTATGGGGGCGAGTTGGTGGACGGTGCGAAGCCGGTGTTGAGGATCGAGGTGGACATGGTCGCCAAGGCGCGTGTTAGCGTCTACGAGACCTACAAAGCTGGTTAGATGTTTGGTCAGCCCGTTGCTTGGCCTCATCTCCAAGGGAATGGCCTCCCTCTTCCTCGTTTCGAGCCGATTCAGAGGGGAGTCTTGGTCCGTCAAATTCATAACCCCCGCCCGGGCACATCGTCCACGCCTACAAGGCGAGGCCATCAGCATCTCCGGAGGTGGGGAGCGGGCATTTCCATCAAAATCGGAGCATGAGATAAGGGGGATTGAGAAGCGTCATATGGGCTTGAGTAGCGCATCAAGAAGGGTTTGAAAACTCGTTAAGGAGTGGGAGGTCTCGCGAGGTCGATGTTTTTGGATTTTGCTGGAAGTCGTGCATGTGGGATGTGATGTGGCTCCGCGGAGTATCGGGACATAGCTCACATATCTCCGATACCTACGCACGGCTTATCGGAGAGGCGTCCTGCTGAGCCATGTGGAGGGCCTCCGGCCAGCATAACCCTCCACAGATCTGAAGATGGGTCTAAATGTTCAGACGCTGGAGGGGGAGGTTGACGTGAATATTGCGGGTTAACGGCTCGATTCACGTTTGTTCAGATCCAGGGACTCATCTTCGGAGGGGTCTAGAAAGTTTTGTCCCACGCATTCTGGGATTTGCGGATGAGCTGCTGGAGCTTAGGCGGAGAGTTGAGGAGCTGGAGCTAGCAGTGAGGGCTCTGCTGAGGGGCGCCTCCGAGCTCAGGATCGTACTTGGTCCCGGGTATGTCCAGCTGCTCCTTAATCCCGAATGAGAAGTTGCCGTTCTCGTCGAAGCTTGAGGTCTTGAGGGTGTTGTTGACGGCCTTCAGAGCCCTCTCAAGGAACTAGACCGCCCTCCGTTTCCTCAACGTGACCCCTCACCGCGATCGGCTGCCCCCTGTAGATCCCGAAGCCCTTGATCGTCTTCTTGGCCTTCCTGAACTCCGGTTTCTGGCCTGTGAGCATCTCGAGGATCTTCGCAGCCTTCTCGAGCCTCACTCCAGCCGCCCCTATACACGAGTTTACGACGACCTTCTCTATCCTTAGCATCCTCATGGGATTCTCCTCCTTCCCCCTCTCGATCAAGGCAGCTTCAGCCAAGGCTCCTCCCACTACCATCACGTAGTCGAGTATTGAGATTACCTCGCCACGGCTCGTTGAGAGCTTCGCGAGCGGCTTGGCCGGGTAGATGATGTCCCTCCTGACCTCCACTATCCTCCCGTGGAGCCCCTGCTTCGGCCCCTTTATCGACAGGCCATACTTGCCCCCCTCCAGCCTCAGATATCCGAGTATCGTCTGGCTTGGAACCGCTATCTTCAGCGTATCCCCGTCTGGTAATGATCTTGCCGAGCTTGAATCCGAACTCCTCCTTCGGGATCTCAACGAGGTCGAGGCCCCTCCGGTAGATCGGCAGGACTCTGAAGTTCTCGCCCGTCTCCGGATCGAGACGACGTCCATCAAGCCGACGGGGAACTTGTAATCCTTGACCGGGCGGCCGTCCACCAAGATCTTCCCGCTCTTAATGATCTTCTTAGCCTCCTCCGCGAACTCCGCGTACCTCAGGTAATCCCTGACGATTAGGAGGAGGGGGATGCATTCGTATTTCGGATGCGGGCCGGGGGAGGGGCAGACCGTGAAGACGGTCTCGGTGGGATGAAGTGGAGGCTCGGCTGAAAGCTGAAAAACAGAAATGAGCTAATTCAAACCTAGATGCCGAAATTTCACGATTAGGTTATGCCATAGTAGTTAAATTTAACAACCATAAACACACAGAGAGAGCTGTTTGCTTACAGGTAAAATTTTACCCGTTAAGAATGCCAATATTATGTTTTAGTAGTTAAATTTAACTACATTCAGTATTTTGCAAAGGGTTGAATAAAGTTAAGAATACGAGGAGACACTTGAATGGATAAATTTATCCAGCAGTATGGGTTGTCCGAAACGGATAGCATAACTCTCGGTAGCACGAGGGACATGAAGGTCGTGCGCGGTGTATAGTCCGCAGGCGTCGTAAGGGTCGATGGCCTGCTGTTTGATGTAACAGTACGTGAGCGGCAAGGCTATTCATGGAAAGGCAACTTCTACGAGTTCGAGAGCGTTTACACCTCGCCAGGGCCATCAGAAGGTTCAGGGCTGAAGGGCTTACGTGAAAAAATAAAAAGGAATTTTGCGGGGATGTCTCCGTTTTTAAAGTATTACGGAAACCATTAATTAGGGACGGCTGGAAGCCGCTAGGACGGTAAAACGCTTTTTAAACAGCCTTTTATATTTAAGGCGTAAGTTCTTTGGAGGGGCATGCCGTGAAGGTAGCGTTGGCTTATAGCGGCGGCCTGGATACGACCGTGATAATCAAGTGGCTCCAGGAGAAGTATGGTGCAGAGGTCATAACTGTAACCGTGAACGTCGGCCAAGAGGAAGATTTTGATGCGATAGCCGAGCGCGCAAGGCTTAGCGGCGCCTCGAAGCACTACTACGTAGACGCCAGGGAGAGGTTTGCGAACGAGTTCGTGGCTAGGGCGATCAAGGCCAACGCCCTGTACGAGGGAGAGTATCCCCTAACCGCAGCCCTCAGCAGGCCCCTGATAGCAGAGGAGACCGTTAAGGTGGCTCTAAAGGAAAACGCAGACGCTGTAGCCCATGGCTGCACTGGAAAGGGCAACGACCAGATAAGGTTCGAGACGACGTTCGCGGCGTTAGCTCCCGGGATAAAGATACTGGCACCCGTGAGGGAGTGGAACATGAGCAGGGATGAGGAGATAGAGTATGCTCTTTCAAGAAAGCTGCCGATACATCCCAAGAAGAGCAGGTTCAGCGTGGACGAGAACCTATGGGGCAGGTCTATAGAGGCTGCGGAGCTGGAGGACCCATGGCTCGAGCCACCGCAGGAGGCCTTCAAGCTCGTCGCGCCCTTAGAGGAGACCCCGGACAAGGCCGAGGAGGTAACGATAGGCTTCGAGAAGGGCGTCCCAGTCTCGCTAGACGGCGAGAGGCTGCCCTTGACGGAGATAATAATGCGTCTTAACAGAATAGGCGGAAGGCACGGCTTCGGTATAGTCGACCATATAGAGGATAGGGTCGTGGGAATAAAGTCGAGGGAGGTTTACGAGGTCCCAGCTGCCCTCATGCTGATCAAGGCCCACGCAGACCTGGAGAAGATGACTTTGGGCGGAAGGCATCTGATGTTTAAGCAGCTGATCGACAGGCAGTGGTGCTACATGGTATATGCCGGATTATGGGTTGATCCACTGATGGATTCGCTCAACGCCTTCATAGACGCCTCGCAGGAGAACGTAACCGGGGAGGTAAGGATAAAGCTGTACAAAGGCTCCGCCAGGATCGTCGGAAGAAGGGCAGAGAGGCCTGTGTACTCCGTCGCCATGGCGACGTATTCACGGGAGAGCGCCTTCGATCAGAAGATGGCAGAGGGCTTCGTGAGGATATGGGGGCTTGAGACGGTCCTAGGCAGGGCTGCGCTGCGGAGGAAGGGGTGAGGCCCGGCTAATCGTTAGCTACCGTAGCCTAAGTCGGCTTAAATGCTAGCGAACGTCCTCTCCCCGAGGATGAACTTGAAACCCCTCGGCCTATTCTTCTCGTGCTCTATTATCGTGGTATGGTTTCCGATTATGCTGTCGACTATCCTTCTGTTGCACTCTATGACGACGTCGTTCATTATTATGCTGTTCTCTATCTCAGCGCCGACTATCCTTGTCCTGTCGCCTATGGACGTATACGGGCCTATGTAAACGTTAGGGCCTATCTCGCAATCCCGGCCTATCACCACAGGCCCCCTTATCGTGCTCTCTTTACGTACGACAGTCCCCTCCCCGATTACGACGTTGCCCGTCACTACCACGCCCTCCTCCACGCTCCCTTTCGTGCAAGGCTCGAGCTCCTGTAGGACTAGCTGGTTGGCCTCGAGCAAGTCTTCCGGCTTTCCTGTATCCTTCCACCACCCCTCGACGAAGTTAACGTCCACCCTCTTCTTCATGTCGATTAGCGTCTGTATGGCGTCCGTTATTTCCAGCTCGCCCCTCCAGGATGGCCTAATCCTTCTGCACGCCTCGAATACAGAATCGTTAAAAACGTAAACGCCCACAAGCGCAAGGTTGCTCCTCGGCTGTTTTGGCTTCTCTACTAGCCTGACGACCCTTCCGTTCTCCATCTCGACGACGCCGAACCTTTGCGGCTCCTTTGTCGGCGTTACGCCTATCACGCAGTCGCTCTGCTTTTCCTCGAAGAGCTTTACGAAGGACCCGATCCCCTTCTTAAGCAGGTTGTCCCCAAGGTAGACGACGAATGGCTCTCCCCGGAGAAAATCCTCGGCTATCAGGATGGCATGGGCTATGCCTAGGGGCTCAGGTTGGTGTATGTACGTAACCTTCAGGCCGAACCTAGCTCCGTCGCCGACCGCCTCGACGATCCCCTCCTTTATCGGACCAAGTATTATCCCTACCTCCCTTATTCCCGCCCTCGCCAGGTTCTCGAGGCCGTAGAAGAGGATCGGCTTGTTGGCGATGGGAAGGAGGTGCTTGTTGCCGGTAAAGGTAAGGGGCCTAAGCCTAGTTCCGTGCCCCCCTGCCAGCAGAAGGCCCTTCACACGGCATCGCCCCCTTTCTTCGATCCATAAAAGCTACGGATAAACATGCTAAGACCGGAATCCAAAGCCATCGGCTTCTCTTTTAAAGCTTGCATGGCCCTTGAGACGTCGAGCGAAGAATCCCTCGGCCTCCTCGCGTCGAGCTTGAGCTCAGATAGCGATACGGGCTCTATCAGGTCTTTGTCGAGGCCGAGCAGGTCTGCCAACCTCACTGCAACGTCAAGCCTGGATGCCCTCGTCCTGCCGGATAGGTGTAGTATGCCTTGGACGCTCCGCTCCGCAACCTCCAGGAGCATCCTGCAGAAGTTCGGAACGTACGTGGGCGAAGTGAATTGGTCGTACGCAACCCTAACCCTTTCGCCCCTAACTAGCCTTTCCATCACGTATCCAGGAAATGTTCTTTTCCTGCTGTGGAAGCCGTAGGGCGTGCTGAGCCTTACGATGCACCACTCCTCTGCAACCTCCTTCACGGCAACCTCACCCTTAAGCTTAGATAGGCCGTAAGCGTTTACCGGGTTTGGCTCGTCAACCTCCCTGTACATGCCCTTTGTCCCGTCGAACACGTAATCCGTCGATACGTATATTAGGAAAGCTCCCCTCCTCTTTGCCTGGAAGGCCACTTGTGCCGTCGCATCAGAGTTTATCCTTAGGGCAAGCTCCGGATGCCTTTCGCATAGGTCCACGTCCGTGAGCGCCGCCGCGTGTATGACGACCTCCGGCCTGGACTTCTCGTAGGCAGACTCTATGCTCGATAGGTCGAGCAGGTCGAGCTTTACCGGGATGCCGAAGTCGACGCAGGCCTCGTGCTCCGCCGCGTAAACTTCGTGCCCCATCCTGACGGCCTCCAAGCAGAGCTGCCTTCCTACCAAGCCTGAGCCGCCAGTCACGAGCAGCCTCAAGCTTACCACCTGATCTTCCATGGCGTCGGGTGGAGCGTCCTCTCATCCGCCAAAGGTTTCCACCACCACTCGTTTTGCATGTACCACCTCACGGTCTTCCTCAGGGCCTCGAGAAAGCTATGCCTCGGAGCCCACCCGAGCTCGCTCCTTATGAGCGAGGAGTCTAGGGAGTACCTGGCGTCGTGCCCAGGCCTATCCTCTACATGCTCTATCAGGTCCATGGGTTTGTCCATTATCCTCAGGATCTGCTTTACGACCTCTAGGTTGTTGAGCTCGTTTCCTGCCGAGATGTTGTATACCTTACCGCCCCTCGACTTAAGGAGTGCAGACTCTATGGCCTCCACGTGGTCCTCGACGTATATCCAATCCCTCACCTGCCTGCCGCTGCCGTAGACAGGCACCTTCAGGCCAAGGGCCGCCCTGATTATCGCCTTCGGTATGAACTTCTCTGGGTGTTGGTACGGGCCGAAGTTGTTGGTCGACCTTGTGATTATTGTGTTAAGCCCGTACGTTCTGTTGTATGCCATGACGAGACAGTCGGCCGCGGCCTTAGTCGCTGAGTACGGGCTGCTGGGCCTGAACGCGTCGCCTTCTTTAAAAGACCTGCCACCCTCTGCCTCGCCGTAGACCTCATCCGTCGAAACCTGCATGAAGAGCCTGACGTCGTTGTGCCTGCATGCCTCGAGCAGGTTGAAAGTACCCAACACGTTCGTTTCCAAGAAAGGCTTTGGGTTCGATATGCTCCTGTCTACGTGCGTCTCCGCCGCGACGTTAACGACGACGTCAACATCCTTTACCAACCTAGATACTAGCTCAGGATCCCTTATGTCGCCGTAGACGAAGGAATACTTTCTACAACCCTCGACATCCTTAAGGTTGTTTACGTTCGAGCCGAACCCCATGTTGTCGACGTTTATCAAGCTCGTACACCAATCGCTGGAGACGAGCCTCCTCACCAGGTGACTCCCTATGAACCCTAAGCCGCCAGTTACGAGTACCCTCACCATGGCATCACCTGTGCGGCGGCGCATTCCAATCGTAAGGCCTCCCGGTCCTAGGGTCTATTATCCTCTGGTCATTCCAAGGCCTCCTCTCCTCGTCAGGCCTCGAGTAATCGTAAAGCCTGTTGACGAAGTAGAGCGTAAGCGTCGGCTCGGGCGCTATGGCCTTAAAGCCGTGCCAGTAGCGTCCAGGCACCCGGAGTACCTGGAACCTCTCGGAGCTTAGGATTATCTCGTTCAGCTGCCCTTTGGTCGGCGAGCCGTCATCGTCGTCGTAGACCGCAACCTTCAGAGCCCCGCGTAGGGCGATGAAGTAGTCTACCTGTCCCCTTAGGTGCCTATGCCATGCCCTGATAACGCCTGGGTAGGTCAGCGAGACGTTGGCCTGGACGATCCTATCGCCCTCCAGAAAATCCTGCCAATCTTCCCTGAAGACCTCGGAGAAGAACCCCCTCTCGTCGGGCAGCTTGTTTACGTCCTTCAACCTAACGCCGGGAAGCATCACGCCAGGGCACCGCCCCTCATCCTGTACCACTCGACGGTTCTTTTCAGGCCTTCTTCCAGCCCCACGATGGGCTTCCAGCCCAGGAGCCTCCTAGCCTTCCTTATGTCCGGAACGCGCCTCTTGGGGTCGTCGGGAGGTAGCCTCCTGAAGACTATCCTCGAGCCGCTGCCCGTTATGCTCCTGATGAGCCTCGCAAGCCTTAGTATCGTTATTTCGTGGGGGTTGCCTATGTTTATGACCTCGCCCCTTGCCTTCTCGTTGAGCAGGGCTAGCATTATTCCCGTCACCGTGTCGGAAACGTAGCAGAAGGACCTGGTCTGCCTTCCCTTGCCGTAGACCGTTATGGGGCTCCCTGAAAGGGCCTGGGTTATGAACCTCGACACGACCCTGCCGTATACGCCGTCGGACCTCATGCGCGGGCCGAAGCTGTTGAATATCCGTACTACCCTGGCATCCAAGCCGTACTCCCGTATGTACGCCATCGTAAGGGACTCGCCGAACCTCTTTCCCTCGTCGTAACAGCTCCTAGGGCCTATGGGGTTCACGTTGCCCCAGTACGTTTCAGGGGTCGGTATGACTTTTGCGTCGCCGTAGACCTCGCTCGTGGAAGTGTAGAGTAGCCTAGCGTCGCTCTTTCTCGCAACCTCCAGCATGTTCAGCGTGCCCACGGAGTTTGCCCTCATCGTCTCGACCGGCCTATGCTGGTACTCTTCAGGGGCCGCTGGGCTCGCTACGTGCAGGACGTAGTCGAACTTCTCATCCGTCAAGAAGCTGGAGACGTCCGCCTTTACCAGCATGAACCTCCCGCACCCAGTAAGGTGGTCCACGTTCTCCAGCCTGCCGCTCGATAGATCGTCGACGCACAGGATGCTAGCTCCTAGCCTGTTCGCAACGTCACAGATATAGCTGCCCAAGAATCCGGCACCGCCCGACACGAGTACCCTGGAGCCCTCTAGGGCCTCGCCCAAACCTCCAACCCTAGCGACCACGGATTCCAAGTCTTCGGAGACTATGCTGTCCAGCAAGGCTCACTCCTTCTTGAAGTAATTGTAGGAAATCGTTAGAGACTCCCAGCACGTTTGCGGGGTTCCTATGTCCAGCCTCTGCTCGTCTGGTCTTAGCCTGACGGCGTAGACTTTAAGGCCCCAGTCCACGAGCTTCTGGATGGCATCTGTAAGCTGTATCTCGCCGCCCTTTCCGGGCTTCGTTACCTCCAGGGCCTTGAAGATTACGGAGTCGAATATGTATATCGGCATAATCGCAAGGTTCGTTTTCGGCCTCTCTGGTTTCTCCTCTAGGCTCCTAACAAGCGTAACGCCCTCTGAGACCTCGTCGCCCTCTACGACGCCGTAAGCCCTAGGGTCCTCGACGTACTGTATGAGGAGCGTTGCATCTGCGTTGAACCTCTTGTGTACGTCGAATAACCTTTTTAGATGCTCGTCGCCTTTGGAGATTATGTATGTGTCCCCGGCGTGGAGGAGGAAAGGGCCGTCGATGACGGGCCTTGCTGCCAGGACGGCATCGCCGAAGCCGCGCGGCTCTGGCTGGTTGACGAACACTATGTTCGAGGTCAGTATCTTGTTGTAGAAAGACTCCAGCTCCGCTGCCAGGCTGTGCTTGTTCTTCATCCTAAGTAGGTCTATGAAGCCCCTGTCGGGGGTGAAGTGGTCCTCTATGGCCCTCTTTCCCCTGCCGACGACGATCACGAACTCTCTGAAGCCGAAGTCGTAAAGCTGTTCGTAGACGGCCTGGATCATAGGCTTCAGGCAAAGCCCCTCGTCAGCGCTTCTAACAAAAATCGGCAACATCTCTTTAGGTAGCTCTTTGGTTATCGGCAAAAGACGCGTACCTAGCCCGGCAGCGGGAAGCACGGCTTTCAACTCGGACCAGCTACTTTAGCAAAGCCAACGAGGGTATATAACATTTAGTTAGAACAAAGTTAAAAAAGAAGTTACACTGGAGTAGAACGACCCCCAAGAAATTTTCAAGAAAAAGCTTTAAGCAGAACGCCAACATCCGCTAGAACGTCTATGGGCTATAAAGTTTGCGTGGTAGGCTCCGGGTACGTCGGGCTCGTGACGGCGGCATGCTTTGCCAGCAGGGGCATGGAGGTTACGTGCGTTGACATAGACAAGCAGCGCGTCGAAAAAATTAGAAGGGGCGAGCCCCCGATACACGAACCAGGCCTCGAGGAAATACTGGCCAAGGTAACGTCGGATGGCATGCTTAGGGCCACGGAGGAGTACGCCGAGGGGATGGATGGCGCCGACTTTTCTTTTGTGTGCGTAGGAACGCCGCCGAAGCCGGACGGCAGCATAGACCTATCCTACGTGGCCTCTGCAGCAGAGGCAATCGGCAGGAACCTCCACCTCGCGAGCAAAAACCACACGGTCGTCGTTAAGAGCACGGTCGTGCCAGGAACTACCTCAGGGGTTATCGCGCCGATTTTAGAATCCTCGTCGGGCATGAAGGCCGGGCAAGGCTTTAGCCTTGCATTTAACCCGGAGTTTTTGAGGGAGGGGTCTGCTGTCGAGGACACCTTCAACCCTGACAGGATAATAATAGGCGAGCACGATGAAGGCTCGGGCCAGAGGCTCCTCGATCTTTATAGGGAATTCTACGGGAACCGTCTGCCGCCCTTCATGGTCACGAATACTGTGAACGCGGAGCTGATCAAGTATGCGAACAACGCATTCCTGGCGATGAAGGTCAGCTTCATAAACGAGATAGCAAACATCTGCCAAAGGATTCCGGGTGCCGACGTCGAGGTCGTTGCGAAGGGCATAGGCCTGGACAAGAGGATAGGGCCGCTCTTCCTCAGGGCCGGACTGGGATACGCCGGCCCATGCCTACCAAAAGACCTCTCCGCCCTCGTCAACCATGCCCGATCCCTAGGTTACGATTCGCTGCTGCTGCGCGCCGTTCAGCTCACGAACGAGAACCAGCCATACCAGGCAGTCCTGCTTGCTAAGAGCCTGCTAAAGACGCTGAGGGGCAAGAGGGTGGCGCTGCTTGGCCTGGCCTTTAAGCCGAACACTGACGACGTAAGGGGCGCAGTCTCGCTAAGGTTGGTAGGCATGCTGCTAAGGGAGGGCGCCGAGGTCGTCGTGTTCGACCCGAAGGGCTTGGAGAACGCAAGGAAGCTCCTAGGGACCGAGGTCCTGTACGCTGGCTCTGCGGAGGAGTGCATCAAGGGTGCGGACTGCTGCATCGTCGTCACGGAGTGGGATGAGTTCAGAAAGCTGAGGCCGGAGGACTTCTTGAGGCTCATGCGAACGCCAGCGGTAGTCGACGGTAGGAGGATATACGACCCGAAGGAGTTTGGCGGAAAGCTCATGTACGCGGCGATAGGCTATTGCCCCCTGAGCCGGTGATGCGCGCTTGAGGGAACCCATACGCGTCGTCATGGTAAACGATTGTGCCTGGGTTGGGCAAACGCTCATAAAGTACTCCCCACCGGGCGTGGTGTACAGGCACATTAAAAGGAGCCGTAACGTAATCTCCAAGACGCTCGGGATACTCGTGAAGATCGCCCTATCGGATGGCGACGTTTTCCACGTGCACTACGGCCTTCAGGACCACCTTCTCGTAAAGTCGCTAAAAAGGACACCAACGGTATGCCACTTTCACGGCTCAGACCTCAGGGCGACGCTAAATTCTAAGTGGGGTTGGGTCGTGAGGGAGAACCTTGAGTCCGCAGATAAGGTCCTGGTTGGTGTTCCCGACGTGCTGCCAGTTGCCAGGCGGTACAGGCCCGATGCCGAGTACCTGCCGAACCCCGTCGACCTTGAGCTGTTTAAACCCCAGGCGGTCAGGGAGCATCCTGGCTTTAACGTTCTGTGGGCATCGGACCTGTCCTACGTAAAAGGTGTTGAGAAGTTTGTTATGGCGTTCTCGGAATTTCAGAGGGAACACCCTGACAGCACGCTTAGGGTTATAAACCACGGTAGGGACTCCGGCCGCGTACTGAGCCTGTTAAGGAGGCTTGGCGTAAGGCACGAGGTGGTTGGGTACAGAGCCCATGAGGGGATGGCTGAGCTTTACGGCTGGGCCGACGTCGTGGCAACAGACCTAGCCCTCGGGTACCTGCACATGAGCAGCCTGGAGGCCATGGCGTGCGCTAGGCCTGTAGTACAGTACGTCAACGAAGAGTACTACAAGGGTATACCGTTGCCCCCAGTAGTTTTTGCGTCTACGCCGGAGGAAGTCGTGGATGCGTTGAGCAGGTTGAGGGACGAGAAGGAGCGCTCGCTCGTGGCCGGGCTGCAGAGGGACTACGTTCTTAAATTCCACGATCCTAGGATAATATCTTCCAGGGTCTTTGAGATTTACAGGTCGCTAGCTTAGGGATGGCTGGTTAGCATGCAAAAGAAAAAAGGCCGCCTAGCGGCCGGCGAAGGATACCCGTACGTGCCGGGGCTCGTGTCCATAATAATCCCTGTCCACGATAGGAAGAAGCTTGTAAACTGTCTGAGAGCCATAGAGGCCCAGACGTATCCGATGATCGAGACTGTGCTCGTTGAGTTTAGGGGCCTTCCGGCAGAGAAGAGGAACGTAGGATTCATGGCGAGCGAGGGCGAGTACGTCTACTTCTTGGACGAGGACGAGTACATAAGCCCGACGGTCGTAGAAGAGTGCGTGAGAAAGGCAGAGCAGGGCTACGACATCGTCGCAGTCCCTGTTACAAAGAGCGTGCCAAACGAGTACGTAGCAAGGTGCATAGCAATCATCAGGGAGAGCACTTACAAAACTATGTTCTTCAGGCGCAGGGTCCTTGAGAGGATAGGGATGTTCGACCCGGAATACAGGCTATGCGACGACGTAGAGATAAGGCTGAGGGCCCTGAGCGCTGGCTACAAGGTATCTGCCATAGAGACAGGGAGCTTGGTCCACGACGAGAGGGTAACGCTGAGCGATACGCTAAGGAAAACGCTGATATCCAGGAGGGGCTTCAGGAAGCTTAGGCAAGCGTATGGCCGCGAAACCTACCGAAGGGTCGTAAGGGCCGGTTTCCATAGGAGGAGGATTTTTAGGGAGCTTCTGGCAAGCCCGGCCCACATACTTGGGGTAGCCCTGATACTGGTTATGCGCTTCATAGCGAGGAGGATACCTTAGGGAACCTTTTCAGGGTTGGAGCGTAAGCTGCTTTAAGAATGGTGCAGGAAGGCAGACAGCCAGTAGTTTCTGAATGGTTAGTTAGCTCCGCATAAAACTTCAGAGTATACTCTAT
>NDWU01000021.1 GCA_003056285.1 Candidatus Terraquivivens tikiterensis | reverse complement strand
CAGAGAAAGCCGGCTTACGACAAGAGGACAGGAAAGAAGTACGAGTACCATGTTATAACGATACCGAGGGCGATATCCGAGGACAGCCAGTATCCTTTCAGGGTAGGCGAAAAGGTAAAGATAAGCATAGAGCCGAAGGGTAAGAGGATCGTGATAGTCAAGGTTAAGGAAAAGTCCTCTGGAAAGAAAAAATGATGGGACCGGTGGGATTCGAACCCACGACCTTTCGGTTATCAGCTTCGTCGCCCTTCCTCGAGGGCTCGAACGCTCTAACCATGCTGAGCTACGGTCCCCAACGTTGTTCTACCAAACGACTAATTTTTAAGTTTTCAGACGAGCGGGCCAAAAGTGCCAGGTCATGCTCATGGGTCGGCTTTTGGAGAAGTTCCCGAAGAACATAGGCTAGCGCGCTTTATCTGGGATCTTACGTAGCCTTATATTCTAAAAGGGTTTCTCGGATTCTTCAGAGACCATCTGGTCCATCTTTAACTCTATCAACCTTCCTATGTCGCCCCTCGTGATTATCCCGACGAACTTCCTACTTTTACGGTCGATTACTGGAAGCCTACCGACTTGATAGTGGATCATTTTCTCGAACGCATCAAGCAACGATTCTTCAGGGTCTACCGTCACTAGGTTCTTGCTCATTACCTCTTCCACCTTAACCGAGCTTCTCTTATCGGGCGGGACCCTAAGCACATCTGAGAATGTTACGATGCCAACCAGTTCTCCATCCCTGACTACTGGGAGGCCCTTTATCTCATGCTGAACCATGAGCTCCGCAGCCTTCTTCACGGCATCGTTAGGTAAAACGCTCATAACGTTTTTGCTCATGGCATCCTTAACCTTGATTTTTGTCAAAAACGGTATCGTGTACTCCGTCATATGGGCTGGAGAGTCGGACCTGCTCGGAACTTGGCTCCTATATATCGTATTTCGTCCAGTTATGAAGTACGCTATCGTGGTCGAGAGCATGGACGGAACGATCAAGTTGTACGTTCCGGTCATCTCGCTTACCATGGGGATCACCGCTATGGGGACCTTGCCTACGCCTCCGAAGAAGCTCATCATGCCTACGATCACGTACGGAGCTGGAGAGCTTTCTGGAACGATCCCGAAAGCGTTGAAAAGCAGCCAAGTAGCAGCCCCAGTCATCCCGCCTATCACGAGTGCTGGCGCAAAAACCCCTCCGCTCCCGCCAGAGCCGACCGTTAACGACGTCGCTAATATCTTTAAGAATATCAACCCAAAAATCAGGAGGGGCGGAATGTATGAGAAATCTCCTAAGATTACCTTCTGAAGCCATCCATAACCGGTGCCCAATACGTGGGGGACGAACATCCCTATCAATCCGACCAAAAGACCACCGATAGCGGGTTTCAATATTCTGGGAACCCTCAATTTATCAAAGAGCGATTTGGCCCCGTAGAACGATTTTACATAGACTATTCCTATAACCCCGCATAGGATGCCTAAAAACGCATAAAAAACTAAACTGAGGGGGTTAGAGAAAACGTAAGCCTCCCTTTCGCTAAAAATTGGTTGCCAACCATAAACAGACGAAAAAACGCTGTAGGCTATGACCGACGTCATGAACGAAGGTATCAGGACCTCAACCTCAAAATCCCTTAGATAAAGGATCTCCGCGGCTAAGATCGCTCCACCAAATGGTGCCTTAAAAATAGCTCCGATGCCCGCTCCTATCCCAACAGCAACTGCTATTCTCCTATCCTTCTCAGCAAGCCTGAATAACCTACTTATTATCGACCCTATTCCGGCGGACGTAAGGGCTATTGGTCCCTCCCTACCGGCGCTTCCGCCAGACCCTATGGTTATGGCTGAAGCGACCATCTTCACCAACGGGACCCTTCCGCGTATCTCACCACGTCTGTTGTGGAACGCATCTATCGCCGCATCGGCTCCATCACCTTCGGCTTCCGGAGTAAGCAAAAACACGAGCAGGCCGCTGAGAAGGCCTCCCATACCAGTTACAAGAGGTAGGATGTATGGATTGTTGGAGGGTTGAAATTGGGCTTCGCCCTCCCCTAGGGGTAAAGGCAGACGGTAGCCTGCCAGTCTAACGAGAAAAAGTTCAGAAAATCGATTAAGCATTTCGTAGAAAAGTATGGCCGCAAGCCCAGAAGCAATACCCATGATCACTGAGAGAAAAAACCACTTAGCCAAATACGCTTTAAGGAACTGCGTCTTGAATGCCCTCTTAAACATCGTCAGCTATGAATGCATGCCTTCTATTAACCATAACACGACCTGTCAAAGATGCATGCGACCTGCGAGGCCTTAAATAAGCAACCCGCACCGCAACTACGACTGTACAGAAAATAAAATTAAAGTTTAGGCAAAAAGCGTAACAATTCGTGCGGTTGCTGAAGGTTAGCAGGGAGGCGATAAGGCTGGCGGCCCTCGTGGTCAGAGATGGCGGCCTCGTGGTCTACCCTACCGATACCGTTTATGGTCTTGGGTGCAATCCGCTCGACGACGTGGCAGTTTCTAGAGCCTTCTTCCTGAAGGGGCGTAAGGACGTCCCAGTCCCGATACTGGGCGATTCCATGGAAAGCCTTGAAAGGGTTGCTGAGTTTGATGAGGTAGCCTACGAGTTCTGCTCGGCGTTCTGGCCAGGAGCGTTGTCGGTCGTCCTGCCGAAGAGGCTGCCCCTCGAAAGGGTAACTTGTGGAGGGCCAACGGTTGCTGTAAGGATTCCGGCAAGTCAGGTTGCCATAGAGCTGGCAAGGCTATCGGGAGGTTTGCTCGTTGGGACTAGTGCGAACGTTAGCGGAGAGCCACCGGCCTTCGACGTTCTAGAGTTGGATAAGCGCATAGCGGAGGGTGTTGATATGATCTTGGACGGTGGGAGGTGCGCTCACCGAACCCCTTCGACTGTTGTTAGGATAGATGGAAAGAGCATAAAGGTGCTGAGGGAGGGAGCTGTATCCGTAAACGCGATAAAACGTAGGATCGAGGATTTGGGCCTGGATCTAAAGCTTGAGTGATTACCTGGAGATGAGGGAGATAGCAACCCTCTCCATCAGGAGGAGTTCAAGGGCTTTGAACCTGTTCCCTGCCTGAACGGATTTTAAAGCCCGCTCTGGCACACCATAGATCTTTGACAGCTCATCTACCATATACTCGCTTTGGTTATCAACAAAAGGTACCAGCTTGCAGCCGAAAAGCCTCTCGAGCTTTGACCTTGTCAGCTCGATCCCTTCCGCATCCTTTGACATGACGCAGACACCAACCCTATCAGTTTCATAGGATATGCCCAAGATCTCTATTGCCCTGCTTATTTGGTCTTGGGCAGATAACCTGACGAGGAACTCCACCTCAAGCTTCTTGGCCACGTTCATTTTAGACCTCCACGCAACCATGGCGACCGTAGCCGCAACGGCCACGTGGAGGGCAGATGCTACCCTATCGGCGTTGAAAAACTGGCATACGGATGGCTTCAGCGAGGCGCTAACCTCATCTAAACTTTTCAACAGCCCTTCCAAGCCCTGCTTGCCCATCCTAGTTTCGTAGACCCCAACCAACAGACCTTCTACGGCCGTGAAGTAGCCCAACCTAGCCACCATGTATTATGGGTATCACGGTCAACGTATCCTCGTCCGATACAGGGGTTTCCATGCCCTTGCTGAGGGCGCGAACGTCCGAGCCATTAAGAAGCAGGAGGAAGCCAGGCCTGAGCTTTCCGTCTTTCAAAAGGACGTCCCTTAAGCCCTCTGGGAGCATCCTGAGCACCTCGATGAGTGCTACGCGACCTTCTACCCTGACCTCGAGCGCATCTTTATCCACAACGGACTTCAGATGCCCTATCAGCTCTACCCTCATAGCTTTGACGCTCCGCTCCTGAATCCTCTGGAATCCTTGCTTCTAAGGTTTTCATGACCATCCGTTGCCCTTTTAGGCCCCACACAACGCCACCGGAATCCTGCTGTCTGTAGCCTAGCCGCAGCAAACCCTTAAGCTCCCTACCGCTCCATACTTGCGCTACCGGAGTGCTATAATTTTAACGAGTCCTATACTGAAGGGCGCAGGCTCTCCCGCAAAATTTTGTAAGCGTTGAGGCTCAGCAAGGTGTATGCTCTTCATAGAGCTTACGCTCTCTGTGCAGGTCAGCTTCATCACGTAAAATGGGCATGCGATGGTTTTATTTTGGTTTTTCGGCCACAGTGTCAGCTTGGGCCGGGGCGCTCTCCATACTCAGCTCTGCCTCCTTTTTTGCCTGCAGCTTAACCAAAGTTGTAAGGTATCCTGCAACGCGGTTCGCCAACTTCTTGGAGACACCGCTCACGAAGACTTGCCGCACGAGCTGCTTATTCTTTTCAAAATCCTCGCTTACCCTGTCACGGTAGAGCTCCAAAACCTCCTTGGCGAGCCTCTTGACCTTCTTTGTCCTTACCTTGCCCATCTTGGACAACCCCGAAGATAGCCGACTAAAAAATATAACGGTCTATTGCCAGCCCTTTGGAAGCTCGAGCTTGCCCTTTATGTGAGGCATAGGTATCAACTCCGACACCTTTGAGCTTGAGATCCCTAGGACTGCCCTTTTAACTAAAGCCCTCCTGAGGAGCTGTATTGCTTTTGCAGGGTCGACACCCTTTGGGCAGACTGCGCTGCAGGAGGCCGCAAAGTGGCACCTCCAACAGCCATGCTCTGAGTCTATTGCCTCGAGCCTCTGCTCGAAGCCAAGGTCCCTTGGGTCGGCGATAAACCTATACGCCCTATTCAAGACCATGGGCCCTAGGTAGAGCGGATCCGTTGCTGAAACCGGACAGGCGGAGCTGCACATTCCGCACTCTATACAATCGGCAAACTGGATATACCCCAAAAGCTCTTCCTCCTTCTGCTTGTACGTACCGGTCGGGTTCAGGAGCTCCTCTACGTCGTGCCTGATTATGTAGGGCTTTACCTGCCTTTCCTTCTGGAAAACCTCGCCAAAGTCCGTCACGAGGTCTTTAATTACGCGGTAATTCTTGAGCGGTGCTACCTTCACAACGTTGCTGTTCAGCTCTAGGACCCTAGTAAAGCAAGCTAGCATTTGCTTGTCGTTAATCATCATGCCGCACGACCCGCAGACGGCCTGCCTGCAGGAATACCTGATGGCCAGCGTGGGATCCTGTTCTTCTTTTATCTTAAGCAGGGCGTCGAGGACCGTCGTGCTCCTATCCACGTTTACTCTGTACTCCTGCCACCTTGGCGCGAAGTCCGTCTTGGGGTTGAACCTGAAGACCTTGAACCTAACCTCGACCTCCTTACCGGCCATGCTCCATCACCCCATGGGCCAGAAAAGGTTCAGGAATACTTGGAGGCCGTAAATGTACAGCGCGATGCCTACCAAGAACACTATCCACGTTATTGCCTTAGCGGCGCATCTTCCGGGTATCAGCTCCATGAGTATTACCCTGACGCCGTTGAGCATATGGTACAGAAGCGCGGAGAGCAGCACTATAAGGTTCGCGGGATAAAGGGCGCTCTCGTGGATTGCAGTGCCGATGCCCGGTACGTTGTTGGATACGAGGTGGACGAATCCAGTTATAAGTATAATAATCCCAGAGACGTAGTGGAGGAACATCCTTTTAGACTCTCTCAACGGCTCACCCCGCAGATATTACTAGGGCCACGTAGGACCATACCAACAGGAATACCACGAACAGGGCGAGGATTACCATCGTTAGGTACCTTTGCGGGCCGAAAAGCGTGCCCTTCCTGTAGGGGTAAACGGCCCTGACGGGCTTTCCTATCAAGAAGCCGTGCTCCGTCAGCACGAGCCTAAGGCCGTTCAGCGTATGGTATACTACGAGAACCCCAAGGACGACGTCCCCCCATCCGCCTGGATGCCAGCTCGTGTACAAGAGGTGGACGAACGCGAACACAACTATGCCTATTCCGGTCAACCTCTGGAGGAGGTAGAGGGCCCTCTCGATCGAGTAGCGCTTTAACCTGAACCATCCGCTCACGCCTTCCCTATTCTCTTCGTAGATTGCCACGCAGCCCACCCCTCAATACTTCCTCTCTGCCGGAGGCCACCTCGTAATCCTGACCGGTATGTAATCTAGCCTAGGCCCATCCGCCGTCCTGTACGCCAGCGTGTGCTTAAGCCAGTTCGCGTCGTCCCTCTTCGGATAGTCTAGCCTGTAGTGCGCTCCCCTGCTCTCCGTCCTCGCTATGGCCGATACGAGCACGACCTCCGCTACCTCGAGCATCATGTCGATTTCAAGGACGTTTATTAGGTTCTGGTTGAACTCGCGGCTCTTGTCCGCAACCCGTCCAGTGCCGAACCTTTGCCTTAGCTCCCTAACTTTCTTCAACGCCCTGCTCAACCCATCGCCATCCCTGAAGACGTAGGCGTGGTCCGACATGGTCTGCTGCAGCTCCCTCTTGATCGTGTACGGGTCTTCACCGCTACCGCCCCTAAGTATGCCGTCGAATACCCTCCTTTCCTCGGCCAGGACGAGTTCTGGCGATGGGTCGCTCTTGCCCTTTTCCTTTACGTACTCAGCCGCCTGCTTCCCCGTCAGGTACCCGTACACTAGGCACTCCATCGTGGAGTTGCATCCTAGCCTGTTCGCGCCGTGCACGCTGATGCACGCAGCCTCGCCAGCAGCGAACAATCCCCGAACCGGCGTCCTACCGTAGGTGTCCGTATGAATTCCGCCCATCGTGTAATGTGCCACGGGCCTAACGGGTATCGGCTCCCTGGCCGGGTCTATACCGCCAAACTTGATCGCTATCATCTTTATCTCCGTAAGCTTCTCGTCTATTACTTCCTCGCCTAGGTGCGTGAGGTCAAGGTGGACGTAGTCGAGGCCGTTCGGGCCCGGAAAGCCCCTGCCGTCCAGTATCTCCCTCATCATTGCCCTAGAGACTATATCCCTAGGCGCAAGCTCCATCTTCTGCGGCGCATAATCTTTCATGAACCTCTCGCCCTTGTTGTTCCTAAGGTACCCGCCCTCGCCCCTAGCCGCCTCGGATATGAGTATGCCCTGCGGAACTAGGCCTGTCGGATGGAATTGTATGAACTCCATGTCCTTCAACGGAATCCCGACCCTGTAAGCCATTGCCAGGCCGTCGGCGGTAGCCGAGTGCCCGTACGTCGTGAAAGAGTAAAGCCTGCCAGCACCGCCCGTTGCGATTATCCCTGCCTTAGCCTCGAAGGCATAAAATTCTCCACTCTTCATGTCTATAGCCGTCACGCCCTTGAACTCACCGTCTTCCACGAGCAAAGACGTCACGTACCATTCGTGGAATATCTCTATGTTATCGTACTTGTGCGTCGTGTTGTACAGCGTCTGCATCGCATAAAGGCCTGTCTTGTCGGCGGCGAAGCATGCCCTATCGAAGCTATGCCCCCCGAATGGTCTCTGGGCAACCCTTCCGTCAGGCCTCCTGCTCCATGGCATCCCCCAGTGCTCAAGCCTGAGTATCTCCTGGGGCGCAACCCTCACCATCAACTCTATGGCATCCTGGTCTCCAAGGTAGTCGGAGCCCTTTACCGTGTCGAATGCGTGTAGGTCAAAGCTGTCGCCTTCTTCTGGATAAAGGACAGCAGCCGTTCCGCCCGCATAAGCCACGGAGTGTGAGCGCATGGCGTGGACCTTCGTCAGAACGGCCACCCGGATGCTTTTATCGCTGCTGGCGGCTTCTATGGCAGCCCTGAGGCCGGCGAGACCAGAGCCGACGATCAGGACGTCGGCCTCCAGCTTATCGGGCATAACACGCGCCCTGCTCTTTAATGCGCTACAACCCGGATTATTTATTTTTTGCCATCCTGCGACTCAACATATGAAGCGTTCCAATGATCAGCTTTTGAGAAAATAAATGTTTATGTTTTACCCGGTAGGGAAGTAGGTGCGTGGATGCAGTAAGAGAATTTTCCGCAACGCTACTCGCCGCCATATCTTTAACGAACCTGAGAAGCTTGGGCATAGCGCTATTCTTAGCTGTCCTCATAGGCGCCGGTGTAATAATATACTACTTCTACACCAAGTCGTTAAGGTCGGAGCACAGCAACCCCGGAAATAAAGGGCGTACAAGTAGCAGGAGGAATTTTTTGGTCGGGGTGCTCGTACTGGCATTGGCCGGGTTCTTAGCCCAGATTTTAGTACCTTTGCTTGAGCTTCTCAGGAAGGGCACGGTGCTGGTTGGCGGCATCTCCTCGGGTCAGGAGGCCCCGCCAAAAATTGCTAACGTCGCGGAAGTTCCTCCGGATTCCCAGGTTTCCTTCGTGATGAGGCGAAACCCCGACGGCTCTCCAGGACAGCACCCAGCAATCCTCATACACCTTCCCGAGGACAAGGCCGCATCAGCCGGTAAGGAGTTCGTGGCATACAGCGCAGTATGCACGCATCTTGGTTGCATAGTAAGCTACAGAAGCGAGGAGGAAGTGCTGTTCTGTCCGTGCCATGCAGGACGATTTGACCCAACGGACGGGAAAGCCATAAGCGGGCCTCCGAAAAAGCCCTTACCCAAGGTAAGGCTGCGCATCGACGAGAACGGTGATATATATGCAGAGGGCTGGGTCTGAGGAAAGCTGCCTAAGGAAGTTCGCCAGATGGTTGATAGAGAGGGCAGGAGCCAGCGAATTCACGAAAACGATCATACCGAGGCACGCCCTCCACCCTATGTACAGCCTGGGCGGACTGGCATCCCTAATGTTCTTCCTGCTGGCGCTCACTGGGATAGTCCAGCTGGCTTTCTACACGCCGGCCTTCGGCGAGGGGAACATCGCCTACGAGAGCGTTAGGCACTTCACGGAGTCTGTTCCTTACGGCTTCGTCGTGAGGGGGATTCATAGCTACGCAGCGACCCTCATGATATTGCTGTCCATGCTTCACTTCCTCAGGGTTTACTTCACGGGAGCTTACGCGAGGCCGAGGGAGCTTACTTACGTCGTAGGGATAGCGGCGGGGCTGCTCTCGATAACCTCGGCTTTCCTCGGCTACTCCCTCCGCATGGACCATATATCCGTCGAGGCCATTAGGATAGGCCAGTTCTTGGTGCTCCAACTACCGGGCGGCAGCTGGCTATACTCCCTGGTATTCGGCTCCGGCTCGTTCGACGACGTAATCCCTAGATTCCTCGCGCTCCACGTAGGGGTTGCTGGCCTTCTCGGTTTAGTCCTCCTGCTCCACTTCTACATGATACATGCCCATCACATATCGCCACCGTACGACGATAGCGACCCAGAGCCTGCGATACCTTTCTATCCCAACTTCCTCCTCACGGAGCTGGCGGCCGCCGTGGTCGTCGTAGGCGCTTTGGTGACGTTCTCTGCGGCATTTCCGCCAGAGCTCGGGTTCAAGTTCGTCTTCGGCGAGGAGCTCCCCGTCGGGCAGCCCGAATGGTACCTAATGGCGCTATACGCCCTGATAAAGACAGGAATAGACCCTGTCCTGGCTGGTTTTGTCATACCGAGCATGGGGCTGCTGATATTCGTCATCATGCCATGGGTCGACCCACTCTACTCCAGACACCCGATGAACAGGAGGATAGCTACGACGTACGGTCTGATATTCGTGGGCGAGTACGTCATGCTCTTCTTGTACGGCCAGTTGACGCCTGGCGAGCAGATCCCTTTGATCAACGCTTTGCTCTTGGCCATAGCGGTAGCCATCGTCATGGGTTACGTTGGTGTTAAGCTTACATCAAGGCCCGTTCCGCCGAGGAGGCAGAAGCGGCCGTCGGAAGGCAACCCTTCGTATGCCGTGAGGGCTCTGTTGAAAAACGTTTGGTGGATAGCGGGCCTTCTTCTGGCCCTCGCCCTGGTTCTGGGAGGGCTCGGCGCAGTGAGCCACCTGTCTGGGAGCTACTACGACGCCGCCATGCTATTCGGCGGATCCATAATCCTGATGGGATGGGCACTCTTCGCAGCTAAGGTAGGTCTAGTGGACGCTAAGTATCTGGCCTAAGCCTACCAAAACACTGGCACGAAACGCTCTTCCTTTGACCTCGGATTCAGCTTTCCGACGATCGCTATAGGATAGCCGCAGTTCAGGCACCTGTTCTTCTCGTCCATGTTCCAGCTTATTATGTCGAACCCATACCTCTCGACGACTACGTTGCCGCATCCAGGACAGTATGTGTGCTCGAGCGGGTGTCCAGGGACGTTGCCGACGTATACGTACCTCAGCCCCTCCTCCTTCGCAACCTGGCAATGCTTCTCCAGGGTCTCCGTCGGCGTCCAGGGTAGGTGCATTAGCTTGTAATCAGGGTGGAAGCGGAGGAAGTGTATTGGCGTGTCGGGCCCGAGGTTCTCGTATATCCACCTGCAGAGCCTCCTCGCAGCCTCGAGGTCTTCGCCCACTTTCGGTACGACCAAGTCCGTTATCTCTATGTGCGCATTGGTTTTAGACCTGATTTCCAGCAACGTTTGGAAAATCGGCTCGGGCTCTGGTATTCCGACGTACTGCCTAAGGAACTCCCTCTCGCCGTTTCCCTTGAAGTCGACTGTTATGCAGTCGAGGAAGTCGCGCATCGCATCAACGCTTTCTGGCGTGCCATAGCCGTTTGACACGAAGACGTTGAAGAGGCCGCGTTCCCTTGCTAGGACTCCGATGTCGTGCGCGAACTCCATGAATATCATAGGCTCGTTGTATGTGTATGCTATGCCGTGGCTCCTGTACTTGACGGCCAGCTCCACGACCTTCTCGGGCGTCACCTCCATGCCCTCCACCTTACGCCTCTGGCTTATGTCAAAGTTTTGACAGTAGGCACACATCCAGGAGCAGCCTGTCGTGGCTATCGAGAAGACCCTGCTTCCCGGCATGAAGTGCATAACGGGCTTCTTCTCTATAGGGTCGACATGCGCCGTGATTATCTTTCCGTAGGCGAATAGGTAGAGCTTTCCGTCGACCACGCCCCTTATACCGCAAAAACCTATCTTCCCCTCGCCTATCTGGCAGTACCTCGCGCAAGCCTTACACTTTATCCTACCGGATGGTAGCCTCTCAAACAGTCGAGCCTCCTTTCCAGTAGCCCTAATAGCCATGACCCAGTCTTTAAGGGGTACGCCCTACTTATATAGCTTAGTGGACGGTCATTTTGATACGTCTACGGTTTCCGGCAGATTGGCACCCTCCTCAGCTGAAGCCGGGAGATTCTTGCTTCTAAGGTTCTCATAGGTTGTCGTTCATCGCCCTTTTAGGCCTCACACAACACCGCCAGAGCCCTGCGGTCTGTAGCCTAGCCGCAGCAAACCCTTAAGCTCCCTACCGCTCCATCTTTGCGCTACCGGCGTGCTATAATTTTAACGAGTCCTATACTGAAGGTATGCATTTCCGCTAAACACCGTAAGCCTTCCTTAGAATGTCGATCGTTAAGCCTACCTTCTTTCCGGAGCCAGCCTCTATCTGTAGCCTGCAGAGCTCGCCCGTCGTGTATACAGGCCTATCGCTTTCCTTTACTGCCTCGAACAGCCTAGAGCCGATCTTAAGCGACTTCTCGAAGTTTCCCTTAACGAAGCTGAAAGCACCCCCAGAGCCGCAGCACCCCTTCTCAAGCTCCGAGACGGATAGGCCTGGAACGAGCTCCAAAATCCCCAGGACTTTATCCTTTATGCACTGAACGAGCGTATGGCAGTGAAGATGGACGTAAACGTCTTCCTGCACCGTACGAAAGTTTCTGTTGAGCGCTCCCTCCTCGTAAAGTTTGTAGAGGAACTCGTGGACGTCGTAGGTGTTCTCCGAGACTACGTAAGCGTCATCCGTATCAAGTAGGTCAAGGTACTCGTGCTTCAGGGCAAGGCTTGCGGCGGGCGAGAAGCAGACTATCGGCACGCCGCTTCTGGCATACGGCGCAAGGTTGGCGACGTTAAACTCGGCAATTCTCCTTCCCACGGAGGGGGCTCCCTCGTTAATCGCAGGTAGCCCGCTGGATAGCTGCGGAGGAACGACTACCCTGAAGCCGTTGAGCTCGAGGATTTTTACGATAGCCATCCCGAGCTCAGGGTCGTTGTAGTTGATGTATGTATCGTAGAAGAAGACGACGCTTTTTTCACCTTCCGCCCGGTGCACCCTGCTGTATTCCTCGAACATTTTTTTGAAGGTTTTTCTACGAAACGGTGGAAGGTTTCTGTTCCTATCAAGACCGATGAGGTATTCTGCCAGAACCCTAAAGAACCTGTTCCCCATAACCCAATTCGAGATTGGGGCGAGCGCCGAACCGATCCTCGCATACCTGTCTATCTCTACGAAATACCCGTACCCCTTGGGTATGCCCTTTTTGCTCGAGTACCATGCCCGCATCTCTGCCATGATCTTCCCGACGTCGACGTTCGCCGTGCATTCCAGGAGACACATCCGACACTGTATGCAGTGGCCGTAGACTATCTCCTTGTAAGCTTCCGAGGAAATGAATTCCTCTGGAGGGCTTTCGGTCCTCAACAACCACCTCAGCAGGTTTACCCTTCCCCTACAGCCATCAACCTCGTCGCCCGAGGCCGCGAAGACGGGGCACATACGGCTCGTTCCCGCGAGCGCTCCGCCCTTGCACAGGCCGCAGCCTACGCAAAGCTCAACCTCCTCCACGAGGGATGGCTTTCGTACGTAACCGCTCATCAGCTTCCTGATGCGGCTCGTCCTGCCCTCCCAAAGCAGCTGCGTCTCGAACGCCCTCAGGTGTGTGCCCGGCCTAGTCCTCAGCCCCTCAAAGCTCATACCGTCCGTATCGAGCTTCTTTCCTGGATTCATTATCCCGAAGGGGTCGAAGAGGCGTTTTATTTCCCAGAAGACTCTCAAGACGTCCTCGCCGTACTGGAGCTTAAGGTACCGCGACCTGATCATACCGTCACCATGCTCGCCGCTTATGCTCCCGCCAAGTTCCTTCGTGAGCTGGAATACCTCCGATGCGATAGTCGGTATTAGGTCAAAGTCCTTCTTCTCGTTTAGGTTTAGTAGCGGTCTTATGTGGACGTTTCCGTCTCCGGCATGGCCGGATATGAGGAAGTCAAGGCCGTGCCTTTTAAGTATCTTGCCGACGGAGTCCACGAGCTCTGCCAACCTCTCAGGCGGAACGACCAAGTCTTCGATGAACGTGAAGTTTGCGCTCTTACCGTCATGCTTGAACTTATAAGCGAAGCCTAGGCTCTTCTTCCTTATCGACCATAGCCTCTTCATGCTTTCTGGATCGAACGCTCTAAACGTACTTACGACAAGATTTTTGTCCTTAAGGAAAGACTCGAGCCACGCTATGCTCCTCTCTATCTCTTCTGCATCATCGCCATCAAACTCTACGTACAGCGAGGCTGCTACCCCGCTAGGTATGAAGTCGTTTATTTCAGGATAGAGTCCCCTCGAAGATTCCACGAGGCTCTTGTCGACCATCTCGATGGCCGATGGCTTAAGCCTGAGTATCTCTTGGACGGCCGCACCGGCCTTGTAAATGTCGTCAAAGTTCAGAAGCATCAGGTATGTGTGCTTTGGCTTGTCGACGATTCTCAGCTTGGCAGATACTATCATGCCGAGCGTGCCCTCCGATGCGGCAAAAAGCTTCCCTAAGTCTATGAAGCCATCCCCGAACGCTTTGTCAAGCCTGTAGCCGGAGGAGTTCTTGGTCAGCCTTGGAAACCTACTGCTTATCAGCCCTCCGTATTCTTCCATAAGCTTCCTTAACCCTTTGTATATTCTGGCCTCATGGGTATCCCTCGAGGTCAGGTCTTTCCACTCGTCGGAATCCAGCTTAAGCCTTCTACACCCTATTACCTCGCCCGAGCTCAAAACCACCTCCAAGGATATTATGTAATCCACGGTGGTGCCGTACTTCACGGTGTGAGCACCGGCAGCGTTCGTCGAGATCATGCCGCCGATTGTGCAGAAGTCGGAGCTCGAGGGGTCCGGTGGAAACATCTTGCCATGCTCTGCGAGGGCCTTGTCGAGGACCGACTTGTATATGCCAGGCTCTACGACTACATAGTTTTCTTTGGGGTTTATCTCCAAAATCCTGTTCATGTACTTGGAAAAGTCGACGATTATCCCGTTCCCGACAGACTGGCCCAGAAGGCTGCTACCGCCGCCCCTTGCCGTCAAAGGTATCCCTTTCTCCGAGGCGTACTTTACGACCTCCACGACGTCCTCTTTCGACTTCGGTATGACGACGCAAATGGGCATTATGAAGTATGCGCTGGCGTCCGACGCGTAGAGCGCTCTTTGCCAAGCATCGGATAGCACGTCGCCGGAGATCCTTTCCCTTAAGTCCGAGGCGACCCTTTCGGGTGACGGCTTCAACAGCTGTCCGCCCCAGATGTTGCAACGGTCGCTATTTAAGCTAGAGTCCGCAAGCTCCTCTGAAGATTCTTACGAAAATCTATAGCCAGCTTATGCTTGTTAAAGCTCTCAAGCAGGGATTCTGTCATGTACGGAATTTTACCTTCTCATTTTTTTGGCGACCTTTTCAGCTATACCCTCTGCCATGTCCGTAGTGGTTGTCTGCCCTCCCATGTCGTACGTCCTTAACTTCCCCTCGAGTATAACTTCCGCCACGGAGTCCTCTATTGCCTTCGCAACCTCAACCTCGCCGAGCCACTCTACCATCATCTTGCCTGCCATTATCGCGGCTATCGGGTTGACTCTATTCTTACCGGCATGTTTTGGTGCCGAGCCGTGGACGGGCTCGAAGACTGCATACCTATCCCCTATGTTTCCGCTGTAGGCGAACCCAAGACCTCCGACGAGCTGCGCAGCCAAATCCGAGAGTATGTCGCCGAACATGTTCTCGGCCACTATGACATCGTGCTCGAGGGGGTTCTTCAACATCCACATACACATGGCGTCCACGTTTGCCTCCCTGTACTCTATTTCCGGATACTCGGCAGCAACCCTTCTGGCAACGTTCAGCATCAGCCCGCCCGTCTCCCTCAGCACGTTCGGCTTGTCAACGACCGTGACAGACCTCCTCTTGTGCTTCCTCGCATACTCGAAGGCAGCCCTGACTATCCTCTCGCATGCCTGCCTCGTCATGACACGAAGGGAAACCGCCACGTTTTCTAGGCCAAACTTTTCAAATTCTTTCATCCTAGGGTTCTTGCAGAGAGCATCGAACACTTCCCTGCTCAGCGGATAAAACTCAACGCCTGCGTAAAGCCCCTCCGTGTTCTCCCTGAATATCACGATGTCTATGCCCTCCCTGTAGTTTAGGGGGTTTCCGGGAAACGCCTTACACGGTCGAACGCAGGCGTAAAGGTCGAGCTCCTGCCTCAGTCGGACGATCGGGCTGTAGTAAACGAGGCCCTTTCCCCGAAGCTCCGGGGCGAGCTCTCTCTCGGCATCTTCCTTAGGCTTCGAGGTTATCGCACCGAAGAGCGCGCAATCCGTCTCCTTTATGATCCTGAGCGTCCTGTCTGGTAGGGGGTTTCCTTCCCTGCACCAAAATTCCCAGCCTATATCTCCGTGAATGTACTCGGCATCGAGGTTCGCCGCCTCCAGGACCGTGAGCGCGGCCCTTATCACCTCGGCGCCTATCCCATCACCCGGTAGCACGGCGATCTTGTACTTCGGCATAAGATTACAGCTTAAACCTCTGGTTTTAAAATTTTCCACATACCATTGCGGAAAACCACCGTTCACGGATTGGATGGAAGCGAACGGGATGCATCGCTATGAGCGGATGGACGACGATAACGCTACGGAAAGGGACGGGGAAGCTGTTGAAAGGCTCTACCGAAAAGAGCGTGAGGGAGCTGCTCGAGGCTCTAGGCCGAGATGGGAAGGGAGGTTAGGGCAAGCGGACCATGGGCTACATGCCATGGCAAGGGCTGGTTTGGCACAGCCCAGAAATCGGCAACTGTGAGCCGATGAGCCGACCGAGAATCTCCGGCTTCAGCCGTGGGAATGTCAAAACCCTGCCGCCCGGGAAGTTTTCGAGCGCCTCCCTCAACCTAATCGAGGCGTCGAGGTCGTAAAAGTGATGGGCAGCCTCGAAGCCAGGCAATCCTTCAGGGCGTAACCTGGAACCCGTGGCCACGACTAGGTAGTCATAATCCAAGACCCTGCCAGAGTTTAGACGGGCTCTTCTGTCGTCGGGCTCTCTCAGCGTAGCCTCATCGATGATTAAGTTAACGTGCCTGTCGAGTAAGCTCCGCTCTTCCCTGATTAAGTTTTCTGGCCTTTCGCCACCAAAAGCGACGTAGATGAACCCTGGCTGATAAACGTGTCTTCCTGATGCGTCGACGAGCGTTATGCTAGCCTCGCTTGGAGAGAGCTTTCTTGCCAAGCTGAGATAACGGCGCCGATCACTGGAAGACGTACCCGCAAAACGGACAGATCGTTGAGCCCTGCTCAACTAGATGGTGGCAACTCGGGCAGTGGAACGAAATGACCGTGTGTGGCTTTTCAAGAGGCTGCTTAACCTCACGGGGCGGGTAGGGCATGGCTATCAGAGTCTCAGTATGCACGACGTTTGGATGCTTCTCGACGACCTCGTATATGGTTTTTGATAATTCCTCCAGGTCTTTTGCTGCTAAAACTAGGACGGCATCGTACCTGCCGAATACGCTATGCGCCATCTTTACACCCTTGATCTTCCTGGACGCTATAAGCTCGTGCGACGTACCCGGTACGGTCCTGACCAAGACGAAGGCTATGACAGGCATCATTTCTCACTCTTGAACCCGGTAAGGACGATGGCGGTCTCTGTGTGGATTACGTTTGGAACCTTCTCGATTACCTTGTAGACTACCTCGCTCAGCTTTTCTAAGCTGGGAACCTCGACAACGACTATAGCATCAAACCTTCCAAAGACAGAGTCTGCCTGGACTACGCCCTCGAGGCTGCAAACCTCCTTTATGTACTTCAAAACCTCCATGGACGTGCCCGGCTTTGTCGTGAGCATAACGTAAGCTCTCAAAACTTCTCGCTGTTTACCTTTGCGCAAGGTAGTATTTATGCGCTTTCTGTCCTGAGGTTCGGGGACGAACGCCCCTCGGGTGTGGACAAGCTGGTGAGCGGAAGGGGGAAGTTGCTTGTCGTTGGTGCCAGCGATAAGCTAACAGAGCCTGTCCCTTAGTAAAAAATTATAAATCCCACGAGTGCCACTGGTTGGCTTAAGATGACGCTCGTGGGCAGGGAAGAGCTCGAGGGCATCGTCTCCCTGTTGATAAGCGTCGACAAGGAGCTGGACGACTTGAGGGCATATGCCGAGAAGGCCAGGATGGAAATACTTGACCTGGCGAGGGGCGAGGCTGCGGCTGCAAAGGAGGAGGCCTTGAGGAGGGTTAGGGCGTTGGCGGAGGAAATTGTGAGGCAGGCCCAGGAGGAGGCCAAGGCCGAGGCTGATAGGATGCTAAGGAAGAACAGGGAGCTCCTGGAGAGGCTCAGGGCGAGGATAGAAGGTAAGCTTGACGAAGCAATCCAGTTCACGGTGGATGTTTTGCTGGGGAAGAAGGAAATAGCATGATGCTCAAAGACTTGGAATACGTCGTAGGAAAGAGTTACGGTCTAAAGGGCAAGCTACTCTCATACTCCATGCTGGAGGAGTTGGCCAGCTCGAAAAACCTGGAGGAGCTTGTCGAGAAGCTAAGGCCGACCGAGTACGGCCCTTACGTCTCAGGCCTCCCAAGGCCGCTTAGGCCCACGAGCATAGAGTTGGCGCTAAGGAGGCGTTTGGTCGAGGTCCACTTCGACCTAGCCATGAAGTCTAGGGGCGCGGGGATAATCCAAGCTTACTACATGAAGTACTTGGCATCAAACCTCAAGACCGTCCTAAAGGGAAAGGCCTTGGGCAAGGGATACGAGGAGCTCCTGGAGCTCATAGACCTAAGGGCCGAGGAGATCGTTAGAAGGAGGGACGCCGTCGTGAGGGCGATGGCGGCGAAGGACTTAGAGGAGGCCGTAAGGTCCCTTTCAGGAACAAAATTCGGCGAGGTTGCGAGCATGGCCATGGAAGTTTACGAGAAGGAAGGGGACCTTGTGGTGTTCGACGTGGCCATGGACAAGGCTTACTTCTCTGAGGTTCTGAGGGAGTTCAACAAGCTTAGCTTCGCGGAGCGGAGGAGGGTCAGGAAGATTGTGGCCGTAGACATAGACGGTTATACGGTACTGGCAGTCATGAGGTCCAAGCTGTGGGGGCTTACGGTTGCGGAGACAAGACGCTTCCTGCTGGACAAGGCTGTTAACATCCCAAAAGAAACCTTGGAGATGATGGTAGAGGCCGAGGGGATACCGGACGTTCTGTACCTTTTAGGGGAGACACCTTACAAGGCCATACTGCCAGAGCCTTCAGCCGAGGGCGCTACGGCCATAAAATCCCTCGAGGAGGCCTTCGAGAAGCTAGCCCTGAAGAGGGCGTCGGATGCGTTCCTGAGGGACATATTCAGCGTCAGCGTTCCCCTGGCGCTCCTGAAGCTAAAGGAGCTCGAGGTAAGGAACGTATCCATCATAGCCGCTGGCGTCGACGGAGGGCTTAGTACCTCTAGGATACTTCAGAGGGTTGTCAGATACGCATGACCGGCCATGGGCTTAGGGCTCCTTTTCTGATGGCGTGCAGGGGCTTGGCTTCAGTAAAGTATTTTGAAGTCTTTGAACTCGCCCCTGTAATCCTCCCACACGACGTCTACCTTCTCTACGATAGCGTCAGGAGGACCCCTATGGCACCACTCTATCATGGACGCTACCGCCTCCCTATCGCCCTCGAAGACCGCCTCTACCCTGCCGTCTTGGAGGTTCCTGACCCAGCCCTTCACGCCGAGCCTGTCCGCCATCCTCTTCGTGCTGGACCTGAAGAATACGCCCTGAACGAGGCCGCTCACGTATACGTGAGCCCTAGCCTTCATACGGCTCACCAAAAGCGTTCTGCCTTAGGAGACATCCGTAGGCTGCCGGAACCCTTCTGGATAGCCTGTCGAGCCTCGAGCCCACTATGCTCAGCAGGTCGACTTCGCAGACGATGACGTTAGGCCCGGAGCCGGCCTGGCTTAAGATGACCGGGTGGACGAACCTCTTGGCGCCTTCGACGGGTACGCAAACGAAGGAGTTGCCCGGATGGGCGCCATTGGATACGTTAACGGCCACGACTGGTACCCTGTTCTCGAGGCACCTTGCCCTTACGTACAAGCGCCAGGGCTCTAAGGCCTCCCTTACGACCCTCGAAGGGTTGAATATTATCTCCGCGCCCTTCAGTGTTAAGCACCGGGCAGACTCAGGGAACGCCACGTCGTAGCATACCATGACGCCGAGCTTTATGCCGTCGACCTCGAAGACCTCGAAACTTGAGCCTGGCTTAAAGAACCTCCTCTCGTCCCTGAACAGGTGAACCTTCCTCTGCTTTCCGACCACGCGGCCTTCGGAGTCTATAACGTATGCCGATACAAACGTACCTTCCACGTCTTCCTCGTATACGGCTCCAAGGACCGTCGCTATCTTCAGCTCCCTGGAAAGACGCGAGAACTCGGATACGACGTAATCGGCAGAACCGATTACCTCTTCTATGTTCGGGTATGGCTCCTTATGCAACCACATCTCGGGCAGGCATGCGACCTCCGCACCTGCCTTTGCGGCACCCCTTAGAAGGGACTCTGCCCTGGCAACGTTTTCTTTTATCCCATCACCGAGCTCTACCTGGACGGCAGCAACCTTTACGCCCTGCCTCAATTTGCCTCCATATAGAAGTTTTCTCCTCGATTAATCGTTATAAGCATTTTTGCTTTGGATAGGTTTCTGGGATAAGGGTAGGCCATGGGAATGGAAAAGAAGGTCCTGATAACCGAGCCACCCCCTTTATCGAGGAAGAGTGGGGTATGCTCGAGAAGCATGCGACCGTTAAGTTGGCTGGGAGCACGACGGAGGAAGGCCTGCTCGCCGAGGTAGGGGATGTGGACGTGATTTTGGTAGTCTACGCAAAAATCACAAAGAGGATAATCGAGGCCGCGAGGCGCCTGAAAGGTATCGTGAGGTACGGTGTGGGCGTGGATAACGTTGACGTACGGGCGGTGACGGAGAGGGGGATATACGTCGCTAACGTTCCAGACTACTGCACAGGGGCAGTCGCCGAGCACACGTTTGCGCTTTTGCTCGCTTTGGCCAGAAGAATCGTATTGGCGGACCGTACCGTTAAGACCGCCAGTTGGGGCGTCTGGACGCAGCAACCGGCAGAGCTCATGGGTACGGAGCTCGAGGGTAAGGTTCTGGGCCTGATAGGCATGGGCAAGATAAGTTGTGCCGTCGCCAGAAGGGCCAAAACCTTCGGCATGAGGGTCATGGCATACGACCCTTACCTCGGAGAAGATAGGGCAAGGCTTCTTGGTGTCGAGCTCGTCGACCTGGACACCCTTTTACAGGGCTCCGACTTCGTTTCGATCCACGTGCCGCTAACGTCGGAGACGCTGGGTATGATAGGCGAGCTGGAGCTGAGGAAGATGAAGAGGACGGCGTACTTGATCAACACGTCCAGGGGGCCTGTAGTGGACGAGGGAGCGCTTTACAAGGCGCTAAGGGAAGGATGGATAGCGGGCGCGGCGCTGGACGTTTACGAGAAGGAGCCGCCGGACAGGGACAACCCGCTCTTCAAGCTCGATAACGTCGTCCTGACACCCCACGTGGCATGGTACACCGAGGAGGCCTTAAAGCGGCTCAAGAGGTCAGTGGCCGAGGAGGCGATAAGGATGCTCGAGGGCATGCCGCCCAAGAACCTCGTGAACAGGGAGGTTCTTTTAGGTAAGAAAGCTCCATGAACTTAACCCTCTGCGCCATAGTGGCGGTATACGATGGAAAATAGCGACTACGACCTCATCGTCGTGGGTGCAGGGCCTGCGGGGCTCTTCACTGCCAGGGAAGCCGCTGGCATGGGCTGCAAGGTCCTCGTCCTCGAGGAGCACGGGGAGGTAGGAAAGCCCGAGAGGTGCGCCGGCCTCTTCAGCCTATCCGGTCTAAGGATGCTCGGCATGCCCCTATCGCCGTCGTACGTCCAGAACGTAGTCAGGGGCGCAGTATTCTCCTCACCTTCAGGAAGGGAATTTGTCCTGGATACGAAGAAGCCGGTAGCAGTTGTCACGAGCCGTGAGATGTTCGACAAGTCGTTGGCAAGGCAGGCAGCGCTTAAGGGCGCGGAGATAGTTACCGGTGAGAAGGTTGTTGGGATAGTACCGAGCGAGCGGTCGCCATCCGTCAGAACGTCTAACTCATCGGCCTCAGCCAAGATGGTCGTAGATGCCGAGGGGCGGTCCGGTTTCCTGGCGAGGCAGGTATGGAAAGGTTGGAGGCCGAGGGGATGGCTACCGATAATACAGGCCGTCGTGGAGAACCATCGGATGGACAGGGAGTTCGTCTACCTGTATTTCAAGGATTACCTGAAGGACTTCTTCGCATACTTGGTTCCGATAGACGACGAGCTTGGAAAGCTGGGCGTTGCGGCAAGGAAGGATACTAGGAAGCTATTCTTTCGCTTTTTGCAGGAAGAGTTTGGGCACGTTAGAATCCTATCCACGACGTCGGCGTCCATCTACACTGGCCCACCGCTCGAGCTTCGGCAGACCGGTAGGGTTCTGGCCGTCGGGGACGTTGCAGGCCAGGCGAAGGCCACGACGGGCGGTGGCGTGGTGTACGGAGGCCTTTGCGCCTTGGAGACGGGAAGGTACGTCGCAAACTTTCTCTTGAACGGAGCTGGAGCTCGTGAGTACCGGAGTAGGATGAGGAGGATATACGCGCAGCTTAAGTCCATACATAGGTTACGCGTCCTCATATCACGCATACAGCCGAAATTCTACGACACGATATTCAAGGCAGCCGGAGATATCGGCCTGGACGCTTGGCTGAGCTCCGAGGGCGACATGGATAGGCATGCGGATACGGCGAGCGCGATGCTCAGTTCTGGCATGGCTCTTAAGCTTCTCATGAGGTCTATCCTCCAGGCTGTGAAGGACGCCCTGGGCATCCCTTAGGGTTCTTGGCTAAGCATGGATTCCGCGCTTAGACCTTGGGCCTCATCCTCCTCCGGTCCATCGGAGGCTTTTCATAGGGCTCTGCTCCTTTCGTGGCAAGCCCGAGTCCTGCATCCCAAGGAACTTCGTGGCATGCATAAACATACTCGGGATGTGGGGACATGGGTTCGCCCCGAAGGCCCTCAATGAGATTATCGAGGGGGAAGGGTTGGGTAGATATGAGAGAAACGAAAGCTTACATGTATCTACCTAATCCAGAACCCTGCATCTTGGGGTTTTGAATACCGTTGAGTAGCCGTTCTGTGCAGGTTCGTGCTCCAAAAGCTTTTGGAGCATTATGTGTCGTGCTTCGGGCTTCTGCCTGTTCATGCTCCCGCTCTTTGTTCTGGCCGTCCTTTCCTTTGAGGCCCTCGAATGTATCGGTCCTGTCTGACCAGCCCTTGCCCACGAGGAGGGCGTGGAGTAGGCCTGCTTTATCACCGAGTAAACGTAATGCCTGAACAAACCCATCCCACAAGATACTTATCCCTTAAACCCTTTTCAAAAGGCCCTACCTTTCCCTAAGGATACTTCTCCATAAAATCGTCCAGGATGGTGTTTAGGATGTACGTGTAGCCTTCCATAAACCATCGACGTCAAACCTATGAGGTGCGCGGTATGCTTTAACCAACAAGCTTCTTGACATCGAGGAGCTTCTTTAACCGTTTAAAGCCTTTCAGATACCAGATGCGCTCACGCATACCTATCTCGAAACTGTTGATCGAGGCGAGGGTTCATGCTTTTATAGTAGCTAAGAGACCGCAATGGGCTGGGATGAAGCAGGTAACGCTTCCGACGTGCTCATGGTGTCACAGGCCGATATTGCCGGACGAGAGGGCTGTGAGCTTTCCATGCCCGAACTGTGGAAAGGTGACGATATGGAGGTGCAGAGTCTGCAGGGAGCTGGCGAGGCCCTACGTCTGTCCGTCTTGTGGGTTCGAGGGGCCTTAGGAGGGGTCGTCCTTGGCTAAGGTGCTCATGCTCATCAGGGTAATGCCGTCGGACGAGACCGTCGACTTAGACGGGCTGGTGGATAAAATATCCAAAGGCCTTCCGGAGGGAATAGAGCTGCGCGAGAGCAAGAGGGAGCCGATAGCCTTCGGAGCCGAATCCCTCTTGATGGCTTTTACGATGCCGGATGAGGAGGGGCATGCCTACGCCCTCGAGGAGTACCTGAGGAGCTTCCCGGAGATACAGGAGTTCGTGACAGAATTCGTAACTAGGATTTAAGGTATTGCGAGCTCCGACGGCCGTAGGCCCACGGGCCTCGCCCTCACGGTCCTAAGCCTGCACCATCTCCCGGCTATGCTTAAATAATGCACGCTGTTGGTTTTTGGTAGAATGAGCAGCAAGGAGCTTAGGCTTAGGGTTGTCGAGGCGAAGCAGCGCGACGTTGGCTACGGCATAGCCAGGATCGACAGGGACGTCGGAGCTTCCGCGGGCCTCACGACCGGGGACATAATAGAGATAAGGGGAAAGAGGGTCACGGCCGCGACGCTATGGCTGGGCTACATAGAGGACGAGAAGGACACGATAAGGATAGATGGTTACATAAGGAGCAATGCCGGCGCATCGTTGAACGATTACGTGACCGTAAGGAAGGCGCAGGTGAAGGAAGCCCAGCTGGTCGTGCTGGCACCAGTGAACAATTCCATAAAGCCCGACGAGAATTTCGTGAAGCTTGTGAAGAGCAGGCTGATAGAGTACCCGACCGTTCAGAAGAACATCGTGCCAGTCCTCTTCTTCGGTAACTTGTTCACGTTCGCCGTCATACAGACGAGGCCGATGGGAATAGTGAAGATAACGCCAAGGACGAAGCTGATAGTCCAGGCCAGGTCGGTACAGGAGAGGGTCTTCAGGACTAGCGTCACGTACGAGGACATAGGAGGCCTTCAGGAGCAGATACAGAGGATAAGGGAGCTGATAGAGCTTCCGCTAAGGTATCCAGAGCTCTTCCAGAAGCTCGGCATAGACCCTCCGAAGGGCATACTACTATACGGCCCGCCTGGCTGCGGCAAGACGCTCCTGGCAAAGGCAGTAGCGACTGAGGCAGATGCCAACTTCATACTAATAAACGGGCCCGAGATCATGAACAAATACTACGGCGAGACAGAGGCGAGGCTTAGGGAGATATTCAGGAAGGCAGAGGAGGAAGCTCCGAGCATAATATTCATCGACGAGATAGACGCGATAGCCCCGAAGAGGAGCGAGGTAACTGGAGAGGTCGAGAAGAGGGTCGTGGCCCAGCTCCTTGCGCTCATGGACGGCTTGGAGTCGAGGGGCTCCGTCATCGTCATAGGCGCTACGAACAGGCAGAACGCCCTGGACCCTGCCCTGAGGAGGCCCGGCAGGTTCGACAGGGAGATCGAGATCGGCATACCGGATAAGAAGGCTAGGAAGGAGATACTCGACATACACACGAGGGGCATGCCGCTGGACGAGAGCGTTGACCTGGAAAGGCTTGCAGAGATAACGAAGGGGTACACCGGAGCAGACATAGCCGCGCTCTGCAGGGAGGCGGCCATGAGGGCCATACGCAGGATACTTCCGAGCATAGACTTCTCCGAGGAGAAGATATCGCCGGAGTTGCTGAACAGCCTCACCGTGACGATGAAGGACTTCCTGGATGCCTACAAGGAGATAACGCCCACGGCCCTAAGGGAGGTCGAGATAGAGACGCCTACTGTTAGGTGGGATCAGGTGGGAGGGCTGGAGGAGGTGAAGCAGAGGCTGAAGGAGGCGATAGAGTGGCCACTAAAGTATCCCGAGAAGTTTGAGAGGCTCGGCATAAAGCCTCCGAAGGGAATACTACTATACGGCCCGCCTGGCTGCGGCAAGACGCTCCTGGCCAAGGCGATAGCGACTGAGGCAGAGGCCAACTTCATATCGATAAAGGGGCCCGAGATATTCAGCAAGTGGGTTGGCGAGTCCGAGAAGGCTATCAGGGAGATATTCAGGAAGGCGAGGCAGGCAGCGCCGTCGATAGTGTTCCTTGACGAGATAGAGTCCATCGTTCCTAGGAAGGACCTCCTGGAGGACAGCTCCGGCGTATCCCACAGGGTGGCCAGCCAGCTCTTGGCCGAGATGGACGGGATAGAGGACCTGAACGGCGTAATAGCCATCGGCGCGACCAACAGGCCAGACCTGCTCGACCCTGCCATACTAAGGCCCGGCAGGTTCGACAGGCTGATATACGTGCCTCCGCCCGACGAGAAGGCAAGGCTTCAGATACTGAAGATATACACGGCCAAGATGCCGCTTGGCGAGGACGTATCCCTGGAGGAGCTGGCTAGCATGACCGAGGGGTACTCTGGCGCCGACCTGGAGTCCCTGTGCAGGGAGGCCGCCCTATCCACGATCAGGAGGGGCGCGGAGCCGGAGATAGTGACGAGGCAGGACTTCCAGGAGGCCCTTAGGATAGTGAAGCCGAGCCTCTCGCCCCACATGATAAAGGAGTACGAGAAGATAGGCGAGCTTCTGAGGTCTTCAGAGAAGCCATTGACGATGATAGGATGAAGCCCCTTGAACGTCAGGCCAGAGGTCCACTCCACTATACTGGAAACTTTGCAGAGGATGGGCGGAAAGGCTTTAGAGCAGAACCTTCTGGAGGAGCTCAGGGCAAGGGGCCTGGAGCTAAGGCCTGAGGCGCTCAGGCAGGCTCTGCTGAAGCTGGAGATGCACGAGAAGGTAAGGGTCATCAGCCTCGACGCAGAGAGGAAGCTGATAGAGCTCACCGGGGTCTAGCATAAGCAGAAAATTCAGATTTTGTTTGACGAAGAGGCTTTACAAACACCTCGACGAGAAAGCCCCTAACTGGCTTGACGATGAAAGCTTCGAGCATGCGGCCTAGACGTCCAAAGGTCCGAATAAGGCTCCGGGCCGAGATGTGTGGAGGCGCTCGGGCAGCGGGGTAGAGCTTATAGCTCTATCCAGGGTCTGGTTTGGCACAGCCCAGAACTCGGCAACTGTGGGCCGATGAGCCGACCGAGATCACACTACGTCTATAATGCCGTAGCCAACAGTTTCAGAATATATAGACATAAGCCATAGTAAAGGTTAATGGAGAAGCTTTTACATGCTTAAGGAGGCCAAAGAACTTCTCGGAGTCACGACGAGGACTATCCAGCGTTGGGATAATGATGGAAAGATCAGGGTTGTTAGGACGATTGGCGGACGCAGGAGGATACCTGAAAGCAAAGAATGTTCAATAATTCCAATGATGGGCTATAAGGCTGACGTTAAAATCCTCAACCCATACAATTCAACTAAAAGGTGCTACAGATGTGGGATGACAAATGCCCCGAAAGGAGCAATTTACGAATACAAATGCGGGTTGAGGATAGACAGGCAGCTGAACGCGAGCATAAACCTATACCTTAAGATGGAGGGTCTTACTCCAAGCCCAAGGCTCTTCGATGAGCTCATGAATGCTTGGAGAGGGCTCACCCTGACGGGGGAGGAGGCTGATGAGTCCCAAGAGCTATGTATGTTCATTAAAGACTACATAGCTCAGAACCCTACAGATATACAGCTCATTCAGAAAGCTAGGGGAAGGGATGGTCCGCTAACCT
>NDWU01000003.1 GCA_003056285.1 Candidatus Terraquivivens tikiterensis | reverse complement strand
GAAAAGCTTAATTACCCAAAATATACAACCTAAAAATACCAAAAGGTGAAAAATGCATGGGTTTAGCCCCTGTTGCGTTCGGCATGATGGGACTGACCTTCGGCCTTTTCATGTACGGCCTATACCTACTCGGGTTTGAGGCGAAGCCGTTAAAGGAAGGCGCACCAGACCCAGGAAAGACCGTTGCCACGATCGGTGCGCTATCCGCATTCCTATCGCTGTTCGTCATGGCCATCCACCAGATTACTGCCTCACCGGCTGCCGTCAATCCCGCTGCAGCAGGCCCCGTAGGCGTAGCCCTAACGCAGCTGTTCAGCATCACGCCGCTGATGTATGCCTTCCTTTGGCTAACGACCGTCATCGTAACATGGATGGGATGGGACGGAAGGTACCTTGGTAACATGGCCCTCTTTGTATGCATCTACCAGTTCATCTTCATGGGGATCTTCCATTACCTAATCGGCGGTAGGTACGACTTAAATGCCGCGATAATTCAAATAGCCCTGCTGACCTACGCGCTGGCCGCCCTTGGCTTCTACCTGGCAACGCACGGTAAGGCACCGAAGTTTGGCGGCGTCATCTGCCTCTGGTCAGGAGTTATGACTTTCCTCCTGATGATATTCCCAGGAGGCGTAATAGTCTAAAACAGTCCCTCCTGAACATCCCCCCTCTTTATATTATTTTGAAAAAAGTAATGTTCAGCTAACCCTCTGTCCCTAAGTTAAATTCGTCATGTACAGCCCTGACAGCCTCTACGGCATCCGCGCCTCGGACGACGAAGGAGATGTTAAGCTCCGAGGCGCCCTGGGAAATCATCATTACGTTTATGCCCTTGCTGGCAACGGCTTTGAAGACCTTGGCTGCAATTCCGGGCGTCCCCCTCATACCCTCCCCAACCACGGCGACAACAGCCACGTCCTCCTCAACGTCAACGTCCTTCGCGATGCCCAAGCTCAGGAGCGACGTTTCGATTGCCGCGACTGCCTTTTCCAGAGCATCCCTCTTCACGATAAATGATATGCTCGACTCCGAGACGCTCTGGGAAATCATCATCACGTTAACCGAGCGTCTTGCTACGGCATCCAGAACCTTCGCCGCGGTCCCAGGCCTTCCGACGATGCTCGTGCCCCTGACGGATACCATGCCGACGTTATCGACCAAGAGTACCGCCTTGACCACGTTATCCGATACGGTTCTGGACCTCGTTATGAGGGTACCGGGGTTCTCCGGGTTGAACGTATTCCTAATCCTAACGGGTATGCCCTTCTCCATCGTCGGTTCAAACGCCCTAGGATGAAGCCCCTTCGCACCGAAAATTGCCATCTCTATTGCCTCCGCGTACGAGACCTCTGGAAGGACTTTGGCGTTGGGAACCAGCCTGGGGTTGGCTGTCATTAAACCGTCTACGTCGCTCCAAAGCCAGATCTCATCGGCACCTATGGCGCTCCCTATAAGCGTGGCCGTGTAGTCGGAGCCGCCCCTGCCAAGCGTCGTGATCACGCCGCTCGTATCCGCTGCTATGAAACCAGTCACGACCGGTATCTTTCCATCCGAGATAAGGTCGCCTAGCCTGGATGACAGGTTCAGGCGCGTCGTCTCGATGAGCGGTACGGCCTCGCCGAAGTTCGAGTCGGTGACTATGCCAGCATCCTTCCCAGTCAAGTATACAGCGGGCATGCCAAGGTCTAGCATGGCCCCCCATAGGATCCTCGTGGATAGCCTCTCGCCGAAGGAGAGTATGAGGTCCCTCGTCCTTGGCGTTGCCTCCATGATGTAGCAAACGCCCTTAACCGCCCTCTTCAGACCGTCCAGATCCCTTTGCACGTACCTCCATACCTCCGCAGATATTCTCTCCTCCCTGACGGCCTCGCCTACGGCATCCTCGTGCTGGGAGGTTAGCTTTTCTAAGAGCTCGTCAACCTCGTCTTCCCTTCCGCTCTCTGCGAGGGATGTTAGCCTGATGAGCTCGTCTGTAACGTTCGACATCGCCGAGGCGACAACGACCAGCTCGTTTCCTTTAACGTATCTTTTTATCAGGCTGGCTACGTTCCTAATTCTCTTACCATCGCCGAGCGACGTCCCTCCGAACTTCATCACTAGCCTCAAGGCGGAAATCCGAGAAAAACGGCTGGATATAATGTTTAAACTATTTTATAGCCAATGAGGCGTTCCTTTATAGAGATTAGGTCCCTTATTATAGCTGTTGCCGTCTCCCTTCCGCCCGCACCCTTTCCGGTTATGGTATGCCTACCCGAATTCTCGAGGGTCAGCGTGACGGCGTTGTAGGCGTACTTGACGGCAAGCGGGTCCGATCGGTCTACGGCCAGGGGCTTAACGAAAACGCCCGACTCTTCAGCCACGCCTATCAGCCTAATCACCTTCCCACTACTCTTCGCCATCTTAATATCTTCGGGTTTAATCTCGGCTATGCCCTCGATTTTTAAATCTTTAAGCGTCACCCTCTTTCCCAGAACCTCATTGGCCAGTATGACGAGCTTGCAGGCAGTATCCATGCCGCTTATGTCAAGCGTCGGGTCACGCTCCGCATATCCCTTCTCCTGCGCCTCCGCCAAGGCCTCATCGAACCCCAACCCCTCCTCCATCCTTGTGAGTATGTAGTTCGTCGTTCCGTTCAACACGCCCTCTACCTTGACTATCCTGTCGCCCATAGCGCACTCCTTTGCGAAGGCTAAGACTGGTAAGCCCCCTCCAACGCTTCCGCTAAACTTCAACGCGAGCTTTCTATGCTCAGCCATCTCTTTTAACATCGGCATAGCCAGCGCCAGCGGTCCCTTGTTCACGGTTACGACGTTAAGGCCGAGCTGTAGGGCGTTAACGATATTCGTCATACCGGGCTCGCCGTTCATCAAGTTCGTATGGGTTGCTTCAACCAGGACGTCGGCCTCGACGCTCCGAAGGACGTCTAGGGCGCTCATCTCAGAGCCTACGGAGGGCATTTTTGCAACAGTACCATGCTCTCTTTTACACCTCAGAGCCATGTCTAGGTCCAACCCCCTCTGGGATACAGCGGCGCCCTTGCTGTCAACGATTGCCACGACCCTTACGACCATGCCGTAAGCTTTCTTTAGGAAATCTCTATAGCCCAGTAACAGCTGCGCTAAGCTCTGCCCAACGGTACCGAAGCCTACGATCATTATGTTCATCGAATCACCTCAAGGAAACCAACCGTCTGTTGGTGGGGTAGCTGAGTTTTCAAAGCTTAAACACCGGGTCTGCATATATGTTTTTTGGAATGGGGCTCTAAGCATGAAAGCCTAAGTATACCGAAGATCCTGAGAAGCCGTTTAAGGCCTTTTTTGTTTTCTGTAAGATATAACTGCATGGTGTAGACATCGGCTCGAAGAACCTTCTTGTGACTTTCAACGGCTTCAAGGTCTGGACGGGCGGTTACCAACCTGCCCGATGCAGAGATGAATGGCAATTTTAACATCTTGAGCGAAAATCCACGCCCTTTAGTGGTTGGATGAGAGCGAAGAAATGTATATTACGTGAGCAGACAACAATAATCGTGCAAAAATAGACGAGGGATGGGTTGAAAAAGCTTAGAATAGCTAAAAGAGAGCATGAGGAAAGGTTACTCGAAACCTTTAGCCCTGCATGATAATGATGGGTGGATGGGCAGGCCTGATCCGCCTGCTTAGGTGGAACCCCTGCTGGTAGAAAAATTAACCCGTCATCGGAGCAGGAAGCCCGCTGGCTTAAGCCTTGGGTAGCTCACGGTGAGCCATCACGATTCACCCGCAAGCCCACTTGTTTTACTCGTGGGTAGTTGACGAAAGCTCTATCAGCTGCTAAGCGTGATGTGTAAACAATTAATGCATAAAAGTTAAATACCTGTACACGAGATACTTAAATATGGTATCTCTCGAAGAGAGAGCATCTCATCCCAGCATTCTAGCGATGAAATATCACCCCTTCTATAAGGGCAAGATACAGACGGCCCTGAAATGCCCCGTTAGGTCATACGACGACTTCGCAATCTGGTACACGCCCGGCGTAGCCGAGCCTTGTAAGGCTATACAGAAGGATGTGGACTTAGTTTTCGAGTATACGAATAGGGCCAATACTGTTGCCATCATAACAGACGGGACGAGGATCCTGGGGCTCGGCAACATAGGCCCTGAGGCTGGTTTGCCTGTCATGGAAGGGAAGGCTCTCTTGTTCAAGTACCTTGGCGGCGTTGACGCATTCCCCATAGTGCTGGCTACGAAGGATACAGAAAAGATAATAGAGGTCGTTAAAGCGCTAGAGCCTTCCTTTGGCGGTATAAACCTTGAGGATATAGAGAAGCCTAAGTGCTTCTACATACTCGAAAGGCTTAGGCAGGAGATGCGCATCCCTGTATGGCACGACGACCAGCAGGGTACGGCGACCGTCACGCTCGCTGCCTTTATAAACGCTGTAAAATTCGTGGGGAAGCGTATTAGCGACGTTATCGTGACGCTTATAGGGGCTGGCGCGGCCAACATAGCGATAGCAAGGCTCCTCATAGCCTACGGCGTACCGCCAGGAAACTTAAGATTGGTCGACTCTAAAGGAATACTTTACGCTGAAAGGGAGGATGTCGACAAGCTCCAGTTCCAAGATAGGTGGAAGTACGAGATGGCCATCAAGACAAACAAGGACAGGGTTGTCGGCGGCATACCAGAGTCGCTAAAGGGCGCCGACGTATGCATAGCCATGTCCAAGCCAGGCCCTGGCGTCATAAAGAAGGAGTGGGTTACGGCGATGGCCGAGGATAGCATAGTTTTTGCGTGTGCCAACCCGGTACCCGAAATATGGCCTTGGGAGGCTAAGGAGGCAGGAGCCAAGATAGTCGCGACTGGAAGGTCGGACTTCCCGAACCAAGTGAACAACTCTTTAGGCTTTCCAGGGATATTCAGGGGAGCCTTAGACGTTAGGGCATACACGATTACGGACGAGATGTGCTTAGCTGCAGCCGAGGAGTTGGCAAGGCTTGCAGAGGAAAGGGGTCTTAGTGAGGACTACATCCTCCCGACGATGGAGGACTGGGAGGTCTACCCGAGGGAGGCCACCGTCGTGGCCATGAAGGCTATAGAGCAGGGCGTCGCGCGTATAAAGAAGAGCAGGGAAGAGATTTACGAGGAAGCCTACAGAAAGATAAAGGCAGCAAGGGATCAGACTAAGCTCCTGATGGAGAAGGGCTTCATACCGCCGCCTCCAGAATGAACCGGGGTAATCATCATGGGAAGCATGCAGGAAGTGGTAATAAGAGATGCCAGGCCCGAGGATATCAACAGCATAGTAGAGCTCGTCATAAGGTTAAAAAGGTTAAACGAGGAGTTTGACCCATTGTTTAAGATCAGGGACGATATAGCCGTACATACTAAGAAGTACATCGAGTCGGCCTTAGGCTCGGACGACTCCGTCATCTTGGTGGCTGAGCGGAGGGGAAAGATCATAGGCGTAGTGAAAGCCGACATCGTGGATAGGATATTCTACGAGCCAAGGATAGAGGGTAGAGTAAGGGAGCTGTACGTCCTCCCGGAGTTCAGGCGAAAAGAGCTCGGAAAGCAGCTGATAGAGAGCGTAATCCAGAGGCTGAAAAACAGGGTTGACATGATAACTGCGGAGTTCCCGACGTTGAACGAGATTGCTGTAAGGTTCTACAACAAGCTTGGATTCAGGGGCATAATGAGCAATTACGCCATAGAAGCCAAGGAATAAGGTAAAGGAGAAACATGCGTATTTCCTGCTGAACTTTCGATAGCCGTGGTCCCGGTAGTATAACCGTACGGTTGCACTAGAACGGCCAAGTATACGGGCTTTTCGAGCAAGAGGGAAATAAGATAAAAAGGAAGTGAGGTTTAGAACCGCCCCATTCCTTTCCTTTGCATCCTACACCATACAATATACGCTCCCCGTCATCGCCCAGATGCTGACATTCAACACTCCATTCCCTGTATATGGAATCATGTAAACCTTAGAACAAATCTTCCTCTCCAGCCTCCTCGACCACCCTATGGCCGGCGGCTGTATACTTTCCGAGCGGAAAAGGAGGAAAAACTCAGCTGACCTCCAAAACCTCTTCCTCTTTTTTCACCGGTTTCGTGATTACTTCACAATAGGAAGGATTGTTTGGAGAATGATGCCCCGGCCGAGATTCGAACTCGGGTCGTGGGCTCGAAAGGCCCGCATGCTTGACCGGGCTACACCACCGGGGCTCACTTAAAGCACATCCAAGAGCAACCATATTAATGTAATGACGCTTTAACCATCTAACGACCTTCTTGACCCCTCTTAATTTAACAATGACGTTGATGAAGAGCCTGGCTTATCCCGTCGAAAGGCGAGGGTGACCCGGCCCAAATCCCGCGCCGGAGCACCACTTTTTCTAAATTTTCCTTATTTTTGACGCAAGGCTTTGTCTTCCAATTCTCTTGTCCCCTCTGATCAATGTGCCTCGCCAACTTTGAGCGTATACCTTCCAATGCGTATTTTCTTTAAAGGGTGTTGTGGAATTAGCACGTTTAGGCAGACCCTGTAGGGATGAATGGTTCTACACTCAAGGCTGAGGCTCAGACTTCAGAATTTCTTAAGATGATTCCTCCGTAAACAACATCCCACTCTTTTATTGAGACTGTTAACGTTCTGTCCACGCTTTCGGTTAAGTCTATTCGAAAGATTTCGATGGTTTCATCCCTCTCGAGCCGTTCAAAGCTAGAAAGACTATGTCATAGTTGCCCATTATCCGATAGCGTTCAGAGAGAATGGTTCCGATTTTCCATCTAAAGTTCTTACTAGCCTTCTTTCTTTTGTGTACAAGCAAGCATTAACGTTTTATTTGACAGCGGAGCATCCAGATCGCTTATCAGAAGCGACGTTGCTAAAGAAATTTCAACGCCGAAGGAACTAATAATTCAAAGGGAATTTACTGTGGTGGACGGTCACAAAGTTGTTTGTAAGCATTTTTGCGACTTAATCGTGGAAATTGAGGGGAAGAGAATAGGTATTGAAGCATTCCTCGTCGACGAGCTACCAGTCCCCCTGATCTTTGGAGCATTAGACATGGAAGCCTACATGATCAAACTCGACCTAGCTAAAAGAAAGCTCGACCTTTCAGAGTTCACAGGATACATGCTGGCACTATAAGGGGCTTTGTCCTTTTTATTTCCGCCCAGGCTCCGGAAGAGATCTATAGAAGACATTTCTATGAGCATGCGTTTGGTAGCGAGGGGTCTGGCCCTACGGATGAATGACTGAAGCTTAACAAGGCAGGAGCTAACTACTTTTTCATACCCTCCTGTATTGGTGGTAGGAAAAAGCAAGGGTAAGCAGGCGAACTCTCTTTCGTTCTAAGTTTTTTTGATTTTTAGTTTTCCACACCGTTTCTATTTCCCTAGTTTCCAAAAATTCCATGGAAAGAAATCGCAGGAATGAGGGACAAGCTAATCCATCAGTACTTTGGTGTAAACTTAGACTTGGTCTGGGAAACAATAAAAACAAAACTGCCAGAACTTAAATATGAAAAAAGCTCAGATTTACCGCAAAGCTTAAACCGCTATTAAGGAGCGAGATAGCAAAAATGGTATGAGAAAAAGATTGACTGGTTTTAAAAATTTCTTAAATAGTCTCTTAAAATAAAAAAAGAGACCAAAGCGTTCTCATACAGTCTCAACAATATATTTTTCGTCAGAATCCTTCCTTAATCCACAAAATTCCAGTGACAAGCTTGGTCCCAAACTTAGACACTTCTATTTTGCTATTTGTTTTTGAATAGCTCAGAAGCCCATCATATTTAACGATTGTTAAGGGCTGAGCTGTGGAAAGTTTGAATTTCCAGCCAGTTTGTTTAAAATCAATCAAGGAACTCCAAAATGTTAAACGCTAGCAGTATTTATTATCCTTCATGCCGAAGTTCGTTTTTCGAACTAAAATTTTATATAAACAAACTTTTTTTTTGAAATTTTAGAACTAAGGTGAGCAAAGTATGGAAAAAACAGCAGTGGACACCGTTGTGAAGATCGGCGAAAAAGTTCCGGACTTCACGCTGGAAGCATACCATGAAGAAGACATCAAGACGATTAAGCTATCGGACTATCGGGGTAAATGGTTGGTGCTAGTGTTTTACCCAGCGGACTTCACGTTCATTTGTCCGACAGAGCTAGAGGAGATTGCTGAACATTACGAAGAGTTTAAGGCGCAAGGAGCCGAGGTTCTTAGTATCAGCACGGATACTGTTTACGTGCATAAGGCTTGGCACGACGTCTCTCCAGCGATAAAGAAGGTTAGGTTCCCGATGGTCGCTGATCCGGCCGGAAAACTCTGCAGGGCGTTCGGAACGTATATCGAGGGTGCTGGGATATCTCTTCGCGGAAGTTTCATTATCGATCCAGATGGGGTACTTAGAGCTTTAGAGATGCACGATAACAGCATCGGTAGAAGCGCTAAGGAGCTTCTACGGAAACTTCAGGCCGCTAAGTATGTACGGGAGCATCCAGGGGAAGTTTGTCCAGCGAGCTGGCAGCCGGGGAAAAAGGCCCTTAAGCCGGGATTAGAGCTTGTCGGAAAGATATAGACACATACCACCTTATTTTTTTTCCAACTCACTTAACCTTCTCAAGGATTATGGCTGGGCATACACGGATAACACCATCTATACTTTCTAGCTTTCTTACAAAGTCCGATAACTCCTTGGAGCTTCTGAACCAGCATTCGGCTAGAATCATGTGGTCACCGCTTGACGAGTAAAGGCTTACGACCTCCTCCATATCCTTAAGCCTCTCAAGCGCCGAAATAAAGCGCTCAGGCACAGTGTCTATGCCTATTAGCACGTTTATATTAAACCCGATCTTCTTCGGGTCGACTTCAACGGTATACTTCCTGATTATACCGCTCTCTTCTAGCTTCCGCACACGCTTTCTGACCGCGGTCTCGCTCACGCCGAGTAGCTTGGCTATTTCAAGAAAAGGCTTCCTCGCATCCTCTCTGAGGATTTTCAGTAATTCTAGGTTTGATATTCGAACCATAATGTTTGCAATATAAACACGACTTATAAAACTATCGGAATAGGGATGTTATAGTCAGCAGTTTCAAAACAAATATGCGTAACTATAGAAAATTTAACGTCCAGATGTGGTGCTACGATAAAGACCTGGAGGGAGCAAGCAAAAGACCTTAGGATATGGGAATTTCCCCATACGTATGACCCCGAGCTCGAAAGGGTCTGGAGAGAACGTATGGGGCGAGTTCATCCCGAAGGGAGCAGAGCTCGATGAAAAGCCTCCGATGAACCTCGGAGGTGGATAAGGGCCGTGAAGCTCAAGGACTAAGCATGAGTTTCGTGCTTAGCCCAGAATCGTAATGAATACAGAATGGTTATGAACGTAAAGATTCTTTTAGTCGATTGTAGCATTTATGACGGATGCCGGAGATATGTTGATGGTCTGTTCAAATTCCGGTCGGAGTACCGCGTTCGTATTTATAGTTTTGAGTATCCGTTGCTGGCAGGGATACGTCTAGGATAAAATTTTGTGAAGTTATTTCCTTATTCGTATCCCTCTTTCCCCTCATCAGGATACTATCTTATAAGGGAGACTTAACATCGGTTTTGCCTCAGAGACCATAAGCTTGACCCACCTATTTTTAAGTATCTCCCTTAGGAGATAAAGGATGAAGATAGCTTGTCTCATATCCTGAAGTGTTTCTACAATCCTATAGTTGGGTTCTAGCTTTCGAACAATGTTCTAACTATGCCTAACACTTCTTGAACACCATTTCACCATCCAGACTACCTTGAATACCGTTTTAAGCTGGGATAATGGCCGACAGTGTTCGATTCAATCCTTATTTTTATTATCATTCTATGATACGCTTGAAACTTATCGATGCCAAAATGAACGATACTGCGTCGAATATGGCTATCGCAACCAAATCCATTAAAAGGTTGGAAAGGTCTCCAGTGATCAACAACCCCCTCACCGCGTCTACAACGTAACTTAGCGGATTGAAGGTTGAAAATTCTCTTAGGATTGGCGGCATCATTTGGACCGGGTATAAGGCATTGCTTGCGAAGAACAGGGGCATGATTATGGCTTGGCCTATACCCATAAACCTTTCACGGGTTTTCATGAAGGAGGCGACAAGTATTGATATGGCTGCGAATCCGCCTGAAGCAAAGAAGATTATCGTGAAGGCTAAGGAGAAGTAGGCCGGGTTGGGTATAAACCGAACGCCGATTATGAGGGCTATGGGCAGGATTATTAAAGCTTGGAATAGGGCCCTTACGCCCGAAGCCATGGACCTCCCTATCACCATGGAATACCTCGAGGCTGGCGTGACGAGTAGCTTCTTTAAAATGCCGGATTCCCGCTCCCAAACCATCATCAACCCATAGAATATGCTGACGAAGGTCGTTGTTTGGATCATAACGCCCGGGGTTATGAAATCCGTGTATGGTACACCGCCAGTGGGTATTGCCCTAACGCTGCTCATGACAGGACCGTAGATGAGTATCCACAGGATTGGCTGGACTGCCCTAAAGTAGATTTCCGTCCTATCGTGGCGCAACCTTCTCAATTCAAGCTCGATCATAACCAGCATATTCTTGAGACCTTCCATCATCCCCTATCCCCTCCTAATCATGTACCGCATTTGCGTAACGTCGCTAATTCTGCCTTTCTCCTCGAGCCGTGTCCCAACGTGCTTAAGGAAAACATCATCCAGGGTTGGCTTATTTATAGAAACCTTTCCTACAGACAACCCTTCGCTTTTCAAAAAATTCATCAGAATGGACAACGTGGATTCAGCATCGTCGACGAAAACATTTAAGCTTCCATTTTCGACCAAAACATCCTTTACAAAAACTAGTTTCCGAAGCTCTTGGAATAATTCGGGTTTAATGGCAGCCTTTTCAAGCGTAAATGAGATAACCTCTCCGCCCAAGGAATGCTTTAGATCTTCGCTTGTACCTCTTGCCACTATCTTTCCTTGGTTGATTATGGCTATGTCATCCGCGTAAAGGTCGGCCTCATCCATATAGTGCGTGGTGAAAAATATTGTTACACCATACTCCTCCTTGAAAACGCCAAGCCTTTCCCAAACAACTTTTCTCGCGGCTGGGTCCAGACCTATAGTCGGCTCGTCTAGGAACATGATTTTCGGCTTGGTAAGCATGGCACAGGCTATTTCGAGCCTTCTTATCATCCCGCCAGAATACGTCCTAACGAGGTCGTTTTTTACATGCGTCAAACCCATGTTTTCCAAAACTTCATCGATTATCTTACCTCTTTCATGGCTGGGTACGTCAAAAATTTTCGCATACACTAGGAGATTCTCATAGCCGCTAATATCTGTCCAAACACTCATCTCCTGAGGGACGTAGCTTATTAACCTTCTAACTTTGCCACCATTGCGGACAACGTTTAGCCCGAAGATGTATGCCTCCCCGGCCGTAGGCTTAAGCTGTGTTGTCAAAATCCTTATAAGCGTGGTTTTGCCAGCGCCGTTCGGACCAAGCAGAGCGAATACCTCTCCAGGCTCCACATCCAATTCAACGCCATCTAAGGCTTTCACCTTTCCATCATAAACCTTAACAAGATTTTTAACTTGAACCGCAAAATCCATTCGTATCTAGTTTAGCGACACTTACTTAAAAGCTTTACATAAGCAACAGTTTCGATTAGCGAAACATAGATGGAATCCAAACCTTGATGATGTCGTGTTTGCGCCCTCTCAGCCTATCCTGGATAGTTGACGTTCGGTTGTAAAAATTTTAGTCTTATCGCTTATACCGGTAAATTCATGCTTTTCACAAGGTGAAACGCAGCGTTTCATAGCATCCCTTATCTTTATGCTTTGTCATGGGTTGTGCGGTGAAAACTGGCATGCCGAAAAATGCCTCTGCTCTTCTGGTAAGCGCTGTCTTCGTACTCGTTATGGTATCCGCCCAGCTTTTAATGCTTACTTCTGCCGCAGCAACGCCTTCATCAGGTGAGGTTGAAAGGGCCGAGGCTATCGTTGGGTTAGCGGAGAAAGCTCTGCTTCGCGTCGAATCCTTCATAAACGAGGCTAAAAAGGCTAGTTTGGGCGCCAACGTAACGGATGCTGAAAAGCTTTACGGAGAAGGGAAGGCTTTACTCAACCAAGCCGAGGTAGCGATTCGGGAGCGGAACTACGGCGAGGCTACGAGCTTAGCCATAAGCGCGATGGAGAGGCTTCGCGAGGCCCGTATGGGATTGGCACAGGCCTTGGAGCACGAAGGGGTCGGGGAGGATAGTTCCGTCAAGGCCCAAGGACTTCTCGTAGCGGCCAGCCGTACCCTGGAGAGGATAGCACGCCTTGAGAAATCTTTACCAGAGGTTCAAGCAACGTTGGAGGCCGCCAAAAGCCTCCTGAACATAGACAGCATAGCAGAACTCCTTAGAGAAGGGAATGTGTCCGGGGCTGCCCACGCGATCGCCGAGGCCAATAGGCTCATCAGCCAAGCATTAAAGTCGATGGCTGAGGAGGCATTGCCAAGAAGGATGGAGCGCTTCGTGGAAAAGCTCCAAGAAAGGTACGGAGGGATTGTCGATAGACTAAAGGCGGCGGGCGTAAACTTCACAGAACATGGAATGGAAAAGTTTCAGGAGAGCATACTGCATCTAAAGGAAACTATCAAAAGCACTGAGCCAAAAGGTGCCAAAGGCCTAATGGGTCAACTGGGATCGCTAGCAAAAGGCCTCAGCAAGCTAGAGGATAGGGTCGCGCCCCTCCTTGCCACGCCCGCGCCCTCTAAGATCGAGGGGGTGCCTGGGCTGAGCGTAAGGGTTGATGCGAAAAAGGTTACTGGGAACCTCAAGTGGGTCACTTTAGAGGTCGTGGTGGAGAACGTTGGAAGCGTGATTCTACGCTTCCAAAACACAGTCTACGGTTTAACGATAGAGCGGAAGAACAGGGATGGGGTATGGGAACCCTACTACTCACCCGTGTCTGCCCAGGCCTTAGTTTCGCTGGAACCAGGACAAGCTGCTCACGTCGTCTTGAAGCTTAAGCAACCCTCACCGGGAGAATACAGGGTCAGGGTGCAGGGAACCTACGAAGAGGGCAAGCAACCGCTCGAGGCTACGGCCGAGTTCTCATTGCCGTAATTTTTACAACTTTTGTGCCCATAAAACCAAGGGCTTTTAGCCCGGGTATGGGTTGGCAAACTTAAAGCATTTTGGAGCTACATGTTGCCTGGCCAAGGGAAGAATACTCAGATGCCTAAGCTGTTGAAATGCATGCGTAAGCATAGCCCATAGGGTAATGAGCTCCACGGTGGCGGAGCCGTGAGCCCGCGAACAAGTGAACACGGCGCGCAAAGCACAGGCCGAACGCTGGAAACATCCTGGCTTAAAGTCGGGAAGTAGCTCACCGGATAAGCTCTACTACGTTCTGGAGCCCCACCTTCCTGACCCTTAGGATCCCCCTCTTTTCTAACCTCTTAATAAGCCTCCACATGCTTGTCCTGGGGATGTTTGGGAAAGCCTCCCTCAGCTCCGCCTCCAAAGCCCTTCCGTCGTGTTCTTCCAAGAAGCGAACGACCTCTGCCTCCTCCGCCTTGAGCCCTCCAAACCTTCTTCTACGCCTGGCTAAAATCAGACAGGCCATCAGCCCGACCGCGAGGGCAGCGACGATGCCTGCGGCCAAGATGTAACGGCCTGAGGCGGGCATGGACTCGACGGGTGTTTCCGTCTGTGTCGTCGTAGCCCTCGCCTCTGGACGGAGTATCTCGTAGCTTATCTCCCAATCCCCAGGATAAAGGACTAGCTTAAGCCTCCCTTCATCTGAGCTTATGGTCGATGGTGGTGCGTTCATGTATACCAGCATGGAGTTTTCAGGGAAAAGCACGGTTAGCTCAAAAGGCGTAGCAAGCGTTAAAGTCCACAACCCTGCCTCCTTGCGCGTTAAAGCGTCCGTATCGTATTCTAGAAAGACGCTGCTGGCGCCAAGGGAATAGATCGTTATGTTTTTATTTCCAAGGTCGTAATCGAGCGGCGCTCCAGACTCGTCAAGAACGATCACGTTGAATACGTGTTCTTTTGGGGATAAAAGCGGAATGGTGACGGATGGCTCTACCTCGCTGACTGCGACTGCGATGGAGACCTGGACAGTACCATCCGTAAATACCTTCAAAGCTGCCTCGTTAACGGCGTATGGCCTTTCGGATAGTACGGTTGGTTGAAAAACCAAGAATAGCAAAATAAAAAAGGCAACCTTAGCAGCCCTCATACGCTGAGCCCTCTCTTTAACGACTGACTTTTATTTTTAGTGTCTTTAAAAGGTTGAATCTCCGCGTTCTGGGTAAGTAGAGGCTCTCTTAGCCACAGAAAGCGAACCGTTAACCCCTTTAACTTCTTCCAAAGGCTCGACGGCCGTGACACCCTATCCATCGCTAAGGAGCACGCATGCTGCCAAAGCGGAGTGGAGCAGGGAAGTGTGAGCTACCCATGCCTACAAGCCAGTAGGCCTCTGCTTCAGCGACCGGCCCGGTCCCAGCCCCACCGGAGCGCAGGCCACTTTTGCGAGGCCCCTTCCGAAGGAAATGTCCAGAAGGCGGTTGCGGAGCTACGGTCTCCGCAGGCTTGGCATCGGCCGTCATATCCCTAGCAAAGGCAGCAGAAGGTAGAGAGGCGTAAAAATGTTCGCCCATATACCGATACTAAGGGATACGGGACCTCTCCGCGGTGTTAAGGCGCGAAAATTCCCTTAAGCAAAGTCCTTGCCGCCCTCTCTATATCCTCCCGCTTAACGGTCCTCCTACCAGCGTAGCTCGCTAAGCCCAGCGCCTCCTTCGCGACCGCGAGACCTACCTCCTCCAGCACGCGCTTGAGTTCCTCGGCAGCCTCCTCGCTTACCCTAGCAGCTCCCGCCTTCTTTATTATCCTGTGAATCGGGGCTGAAGAAAGCTCGCTCTGGACCATGAACAACCCTCTTTACGGAAAATATGGCTTATTTCTCCTATATAATCTTTCTAAAGGGCTAAAAATCCTTTATTTTGCCTTTTTTAAATTGGCTTTTAAACGGGCAACCCAGAAAATCTCTGACTAACTACTGGAAAAACACATGATTTATACCCTGATAACCCAGCTCATGCTTTACGTAAAAAAGTTTTAAATTACGGGGACTATTTTTTAGGCGAAAATCGTGAGCTGTATGAGCATAGAGAGGGTTGCATGCCCGCATTGTGGGAAGCTAACGATCAAAGGGAGGTTTTGCATGTACTGCGGAAAGGAGCTGGAGCCGGCCTCTGAGCCGCAAGCAGCTGCCCAGGTACCGAGCGTAGAGGCCCCCAAGCCAGAAGAGATGGCCGAGGAGAGGAAGCTCGTTGAGCAGCTCGCAAACCTCCACAAATGGAAGTTCAAGCTCATAGACGTCTTCTTGGAAGGCGGTACTGACGTAGACGTGTTTGAGGAAATATACAGAGAATACCATGAGAGAACCAAGACTCTGGAAAGCAAGCTACAGGAGGAGAAGGCAAAGATAGAGGAGAGGATAGGAGAGCTGACGACGAAGCTCAATCAGCTTAAGGTCAGACACGAGGTCGGCGAGATACCTGATAGACAGTACATCATGTCTAAGCTAGAGATAGACAAGGAGCTCTCAAAGCTGAGACCAAAGCTCGGGCTTCTGCAAAATCCGTACGACGTAAGGCTTGCCGACCTGCCGGCATTCGAGGAATCAGTTCGAGCGAGGATAGAGAGGATCAAAAGCTCAGGCAAGAGCCTCAAAATGAGCGACGAGCTCATCGAGTTCGTATTAAAGGACCTAAGCGGCGTGCTCGAGGACTTGAACGTTCTGATGGAGCAGCATAGAAAGATAAAGCATGAGCTTAATAAGCTGGAGCTGAGGTACAAAATCGGCGAGCTTAAGGAGGACGAGTACTTAGCCCAAAAGCAGAGGCTCGAAAAACAGTTAGAAATGCAGTTTTGATTTATACAGGGCGTATATTCCGTAGTGGCCACCCATGGGTAAAGCTTTATTGATCGTCGTCGCCGTACCCGGTGCTGGGAAGACAACAATTCTCAAGAAGCTCAAAGAGATCATGCCATCTGTCTCCGTTGTAAATTTCGGCGACCTGATGCTTGAGGAGGCCTCGAGGCTCTTCGGCATAACGGATAGGGATGAGATGAGAAAAAAGATAGCCCTCGAGGATTATAGGAACCTTCAGCTACGTGCAGCTGAGACGATAGCAAGCCGGAGTGATGGAGCCGTTGTTGTAGATACTCATGCCGCCATAAGCACGCCTTATGGTTACTACCCAGGGTTACCCCCAGAAGTCGTTAGGACGCTAAAAGCCGATTTGATAGTGGTCTTAGAATTTAGGCCGGAAGATATACTTGAGAGAAGGGAGAGGGACCGAGAGTCTGTCAGGAAGAGAGAACTGGATAGCTTAGAGGCGATAGAAGAGCACCAAAACGTAAGCAGGATGTTTGCCATTGCGGCAGCGAACGAGGCGAAATGCCATCTGAAGATCCTTAAGTACTACTACCCTCAGGAGTACCCCTTTCAGCATGCAGTAGAGTGCGCCAAGGATATTGCAAACCTTATAAGATACGTACTACAACAAAAGGGCATCGCTACATAGCCTTCTCCTTCCAAAATAGCACGACGATCGCAACCGTACCTATAGCCGTCGTGAGGAGGGCCACGGCCGTACCCGTAGGTGGCTGCATGTGTAGCAATTTCTCGGAGATGTAGCCAAATACTGCAGAGAGGCCGATTAGTAGCGTAAGCATAGTTAACGTTATGCTCTTCACGATGCTCCTCAATGTTCTACCCTCCTTTGTCGAGCTTATCACGATGCGCAAGCACAAACGTTCGTATCCGACTAAATAAATATTAAGGAGTCGTGAGAAGAAACATAAGGAAAGCGTATGGCTAGGAGAAGAAAGGGAGGCAAGAAGAGAGGAAGGGCTACAAAGAAGAGGGCTAAGAAGAAGACAGCGGCTAAAAGGGCAAAGAAGGCAGCACCAACCCCGGCTGAGGAGAAGCCTACACCACCGGCCGAAGGGGCTCCACCGGCCGAGGAGAAGCCTACGACGGAGGCAGCGACTGGCGAGGGGCAGGCTACTACGTAAGACGGTCTTTGAAGCACCAAGCTTAGCCCTGAATACCTTGACAGGCCTTTCTGGCTACTGTTATGTAGGCGGTATGCGCTCTCATTATATGGTCAGGTCTAGTCATACCCCTCTTAACGCGTAAAGTCCTCATCAGTAGCTCAATGGTGGTGATGTCCACGAAACCGCTTGAATTAAGCTTTTCGACGGTCTCCACGACCTGATCGATCGTAGGGCTTAAGGATACAAAAATACCGCCGTCGGATAATGCCTCGTACGCGTTTGGCACAGCCAGCCAAGGCGTAGGTATATCTAAGACTACAGTATCAAGATCCCTCTCTTCGATCGCCACCGTGACGTCCCCTTGCTTCAGCCTTACATATTGTAGCAGACCCAATTCCTCCAGTTGCTTTCTCGCGTTCTCTAGATGCTCACCTACGATGTCATAGCTATAAACCACACCGTCTGGCATGACGTAGGATGCGATCACTGCTGTCAGGACGCCGCTACCGGTTCCAGCCTCTAGGACCCTCGAGCCCGGCCTGATGTTCCCAAGGAGTATTATAGTACCCAGGTCTTTAGGATAGACTATCTGGGTCGGCCTCGGCATCTTCATAACAATATCCAAGATCGTGGGCTTAAGAGCGAACCAAACGGAGCCCGTGTTGCTCGTAAGCCTCGTACCGTATCTCTTACCGATGAGGTCTGATAGGTCCACGTAGCCCTCGCTCGTATGGAACCTTACTCCGGGCTTAACCTTAACCAAATAACGCTTCCGTCGCTCGGTCAGTAGAAGAACCCTGCAACCCTCCTGTATCGTTTCTACCAACCGGCCCCTCCTCCACGATTAATGTCTGGCCGGAGTATTTGTGAGCTACTCCACACCTAAAGCCGGAGCTTCCAGCGTTCGGCCGGGCTTTGCGCCTCCGGTCACATCTGCTGGTTCGCGGGGCTCACGCCTCCGCCATCCTATGCCTCTCGTTAGGGCATGGAATGCTTTTTCCCATATTGACCGCCCGAACCTCCCTTTTCGGCCCAGAGGCTCTATCCGGCTTTTGGACGTCCAGGCCGCATACGAGCTGCTCGCTCAGAGCTTTTATTACCAGACCGTATTTAAGCATTTACGCCACTCATCCACGCTTAAAAGGCCTTGGTTTTTCTGGCCACAATTATAATAAAATGGATGTCCGGAAACCCAGCGCTGAAGCTTTAGGACGAATTGACAGAAAGCTTCAGCTTGGAATGGGGCTTTCCAGGCTTAAGCCGCGGAGGGTACGTCACCTGCGTAACCCTCTAAGCAAAGGGCGCTCGCCGGCTTCATAAGCTCCCTTAGCAAGGACGTCGCATAACATCCGCCCGGAAGGGAAAGGTTGACCCAAATGTGACGATCCCCTATACTAGAAACCCTGAATTCCCAAGACGGTATGGAAACCGGCCTGTAACCTCCTGCGGTGGCAGCCTCCGGCAGGGCCCTGGACGCAAAATCCTCCAATTCCACGCCCTCCTCCTCAAGAATTCTTTCTAAGACCTCCCCTTTCTCGTTAGCAGGTATCCTGACCCTCCATCCTGGCGTCGGAAGTAGGACGGATAGCCTGCCAGCCTGTGCTACGGACAGAGCACGAGGCATTGCGCCTGGGCGTAGAAAGAAGGGCTTACGAGAGGGAACGCCGCGAGCATCGTATTCGACGACCAAGTCTCCCTCGCTGGGCAGCAGCAATTCGACGTTGTTTTCCAGTAGCCTTGAGAGGCATCTGTTGAAGACGTACGAGGAGTAGGCCTCCACGAAAAGCCTCCTCAGCCTTAAGGGCAGCCTCCTAAGAGCGCCCACGTAATCATGCGGGTTCTTGGCTATATAATCTGCCACGGCCCTCTCGTAGAAAAGACGCCTCGGTAAAACTTCAAGGGCCCTCTTAGGCTCCCAAGATTCCGCCAGCCTCATCCTGGCCTCCCTCACAGCCTTTGGCTCGAACCATGTCCAGTCCATAAGAAACTCCTCAACGGCCTCCCTTAGACGGCCCTTTATTATCAGCTTCCCGACTACGTGCGTTATGGGCCTAGACGCTCCAAACCTCTGGTGCCCAAAAAAGTTCGGTATTCCCTTCTGCTTTAACTCCTCGACAGTTCTCTCCACTAGAGCCGCAGCAGAGTGACCATCGAGCCGCAGCTTTGAAATCTTGATTTCGAACGCATTTCTGTAAAGTTCGGCGGATGAAAGCTTGGAATCTTTAACGGATACCCTGCGTAGCCATACACGCTCCGTAAGTTGGATAGCGTCGCTTGAGGTTATTCTGCCGTTGTCGGGTATTGTGATGAATTGCCACGAGCGGGCCCTTCTATCCTTTATCCCACAAATACCTATGTCTTTTTGCTTAACGCCAAGCAGCTTGGAGACGATGGATACTGCCGATATCGTATCGACATCGACCTTGTGGAGAACGCACAGCGAAAAACCTCCGCGCTTCTCCGTCGAAAACACCATCTCGAACATGCTCCTTGAATCGCTCCCGTCCCTTAGAATCTCCCATACCGTGAAATCGTCCGGGCTTTCCTTGATCACACCTCCAACGCCCTCAGACCTACTCGCGTAACGTTCTATGCCTATGAAACGCTCAACGTCCTCTGGACGTAGTTTGTTAAGCATCGCATACCCGCCCCGTTTTTCATAGCAACGGCAAGCTACCAGTCACCTTATCGATTAGCTCGGAGGGTGCTGGCCCTAACCCTAGGGCCGTTACCGTTCCGGGCTCGAGCTCCGTCAGGCCGGCGTCGCATACGAGGGCGTTTGGGATGCCGAGCGCATCGGCCTTCCTCTTCAGCTCCCCGAGCTCGCTTTCAGACTTTACCCTGAGGACCACCTTCTTCTGGCCTTCTTCCATCCATTCGCTCAACCACTTAGGCCTAAGCCTCCTACACTCCTCAGCCGCCGATACCGCGGCATGGCCTACTTGGGCCGCAAGCTTTCCGACGCTCATGCTTATGTCGGTCCTGACGACGATTACTTGCTTGTATCGAAAAGCATCCATTTTCCTGCTTCCCGCAACCCTTGAGCAGCCCATCTATTAAACCATACAGCCTGAGGTTTTGCTGACACTCCCCCACTTAAGTGGGGATTCCTGCTTCTAAGGCTTTCATAGGTTGGTCGCTCATCGCCCTTTTAGGCTCCCACCTCATCCCGTCCCACCTTTAAGCAAGAACCCCATGGCTTCGGCCGTGAGGTCTCAACGGAACCCAGCCTGAAAAAGCTTTATCCAGAAGGCTCGGTTTTTAATGCCTGTGAGAAGGAGGCCAATTATAACGCTTACTACGGACTATGGCTTGGAAGACCCGTACGTCGCCGAGGTTAAAGCGAAAATCCTTTCGCTCGTCCCTGATGCGCAAATAGTCGACATAACGCACATGATACCTAGCTTTGACGAAAGGCGGGGTGCGTTCATACTCCTAACGGCTACGAGACACTTTCCGAGGGGTACCGTCCATGTATGCATAGTCGACCCAAAGGTCGGAACGGATAGGAGGGGGATAATCGTTTCCACGAGGCTCGGACATACCTTCGTCGGCCCGGATACCGGTCTTATGTGGCCCGCGGCGAACGCCTCAGGCATCATCGGCATCTACGAAATAGACGGGTCGAGGCTACCTCCGAGAACGAGCGAGACTTTTCACGGAAGGGATGTGTTCGCGTACGTGGCCGCAAAGCTCGCGATGGGTGTCAGGCCATCAAGGTTGGGCAGAAGGGTTGACTGCATGGCAAGGGTCGAATTTTTTGGGCCCAAGATTTCCAACGGATGGTTGAACGCAGAGCTGATGCACATAGACAAGTTTGGTAACCTCATAACGAACATATCAAAGGAGTCCCTTACGATGCTGGGGCCTACTTCCGGGAAGTATGAGGTTGAGCTTCTCGGTCACCGCTATATCCTTCCCCTATGCAAAACTTATGGAGATGTCCCTCCGGGTTCTATGCTCATAGTGTTTGGTGGAACTGGCTTCCTAGAAATCGCCGTTAACATGGGCAGCGCTGCGGAGGCCACTGGAGCCAGGGTCGGCGAAAGGATTCGAATTAGACGTGAGCAGGCGAGTCCGTGCTGACTACCGTCTTAAGCCTCTTTGTACCTTCTATCCTGTCGATGAACTGGGCCACGGACTTTGGCACGAGCTGCCTCCAATCACCGTCCTCCAACATCATCTTCCTTATCCTCGTAGCTATAAGCTCCTCTCTCCTGAACATCTCGATGGGTTTCACCTCATAGCCCGCCTCCCTGAATAGCTGCGTGACAAGCGGGTTGTTAGTGTATACCGTTTGGAAGCTTGGAACTAACGACTTAACGTGCGCAACCCACATGGGGTGGGAGCCCACGTCGGGTACCGGTATTATCAGAACCTTCCTAAGGTCTATGCCTGCCTCCTCTAGGGCCATTCTGACCATCTCGATCCTCTCGCCGGCCGTGAAGGGATTTTCGAACGTGTGGCTGTACTGCGCGCTCCCTACGACGATTATGGCCTCTTCGTTCTCTGATAGTATGTGCTTTATTGCCTCGACGTGACCCATGTGTATTGGCTGGAACCTTCCTATGAATAAGCCCCTCCTCAATACTGACCAACAAAAGATGGTTGAGGGGTGTATTTAACCATGCGATGCGCTTATCAGCAAAACACCGTCCAGCATCCTCTTCTCAACGCTCACGTTTTCAAAAAAAGTTTTAATCGTTTCAACAAGAACCCTGTTCTTGGGCATCTTCATGTACGTTGGATATATTTCGTAGGCAAGCAAACCTTTCCTTCCTAGCTTCAGAAACGCAAGCATCGGCGATATGAGCTTCCAATATAAAGAGACGAGTAAGCGCTTGAGCGCGCAATCGGGCTTCCCGAGCTCAAGAATCCCGAGCCTCCCGCCCTCCTTCATGACCCTTTTGACGTTTTGTAAAGCAGCATAAACGTCGTAGGCATCGCGCAAGGAAAACGCCATCACCACGCCGTCGACCGAGCCGCTCCTTATCGGCATTGCCTCGAACACCCCGACGACCCTCTCGCAAAGGGAGCGTTCCACGTCGGCCTTCTTCAGCATTCCCGGCAAGAAATCCAACATGACGACGAGGCTCAGCCTCGGATTCTCGGCAAGCACGGCTTTCGTCATAGCCCCGTTTCCCGCACCGGCATCGAGCACGACGCCGCATACGTTTCCTAGATTTCTGGCAACAGCCCTCCTGAGCTCTTTATCCCTGCCGAGCGATATTACCGAGTTCAATTCATCGTAGAAGTGCGAGAGCCTGTCGAGAGCCCTTATGACCCTCCACCAGTTCTTTCCGAGCCCTGGCACGAAATGTTAAGGCATCCGGCAACAAAAAGACTTTTCTAAAAAACTATCCGTAGTTTAAAAACGTCGCGCTGAATTTTTACAAAAACCCGACGAGAAAGCCTTAGAAGCAAGAATCTCCGGCTTCAGCCGCGGAGAGCGTCAAATGAAACTTTGGAGCTTTGCAGTCAGACCTGATCACCTGTCGGGGTTGATCCCTACTGGTGGAGATAATAGCAGGCTCCATCGTAGATGCAAGAAGCCGCGGTATTGCAGCCGCGGATAGTTCATGGTGAGCTTTTTGAAGCGTGAAGGAGAATGCTCAAGGGGTTGGCACGCATATGATAGCTCTACCTCAAAACTTTTAATTTAGATTTATTGATTAAAGTATATTCTGTATGGAAGATGATGGAAGATGCGGGTTCGAGCCTCTCAGCGCTCATGGCCTGGTTTAAGCAGTTCAACAGCGTTTTGGTTGCATTCTCAGGGGGCGTCGACAGCACGCTTGTCGCTAAGGTCGCTCACATGGTGTTAGGGGATAAGGCCTACGCTGTCACGGCCCGTTCGCCGTCCGTCCCTAGCTGGGAGTTGAAGGAGGCTGCGGACATAGCTAAACTCATAGGCATCAAACACATCTTCGTGGACGTCGACGAGACGACAAAGCCAGAATACACAAGAAACATGCCTGACAGGTGCTACTTTTGCAAGGAAGAGCTTTACGCCAAGCTCCTGGATCTCGCAGCCGAACTGAAAGTTGAGCAAATAGTAGACGGTACAAACTTTGAAGACCTGGAAGATTTTAGACCGGGAATAGAGGCTGCCAGAAAGTTCGGGGTTAGGAGCCCTTTGGCCGAGTTGGGAATAAGGAAGGAACTCGTTAGGGAAATCTCGAGGCTCCTCGACCTACCCACAGCGCTTAAACCTTCTTCGCCATGCCTCGCGTCTAGAATAGCGTACGGTCAGCCGATAAGCGCTGAGCTCCTTAGAAAGGTCGAGATGGCTGAGTCTTTCATAAGGATGCACGTTAATCCAAAGACTCTCCGCGTCAGGGTTCACGGAGATATTGTCAGGATAGAGGTCGGCAGGGAAGAAAGGCACCTTATGTTTGACATGAACCTTATGGATAGGATAGCGGCATACATCAAGGGATTGGGCTTCAGCTTCGTTACGCTCGACATGGAGGGCTACAGGAAAGGGAGCTTTCTCGAGCCCCTCCGAAATACGGGCAAGTCCACCCCTACTGGGAATCCTGCATAGTGCTCGGCGAGAAATTATAAGCTTTTAACGTTGAGATGTAAGCTCGGTAGGTAACCAACTTCTGCCGCTCCGGATGCATGAGCGGAGGCTCAGGGAGAAGGGTTTTAGAGACCAGCGATGGGTAAAAACCCATACCTTAGACGTGGGTCGTAAGCGAATGGTTTTGAGGCGGGAGCCTAGAAGGGTTACGGATGGCCGAAAAGCCTTAGAAACAAGAACCTATCGGTTTTAACAATGTGAGCGGGAAATCCCACACCATTCATGGGTAGGATGAAAGCGAGCATTTATATATCGTCTTCTCATACTTCGTCTCGATTTATGGACATGTTTCGGATGAAACGATACAGAAATACATAGAAGAACAGAAGGGGAAGTGAATGCAAAAAGTCCAATTGACCTACAAGTTCAGGCTTTACCCGAAAACAGAGCATGAAGAAAGGCTGCTGGAAACTTTGGAGCTTTGCAGGCAGACCTACAACTACTTTCTAGCACAGTGGAACGGGAAGGAGAGAATTCCGAGCGGCACCCCGGAAGGGCTAGGCTACGAAAACCCTTATAGGGACTGGATTTCTGCATGTAGAATAAAGATGAGGGGATGGGGCAGCCCTGATTCGCCTGCCGAGGTGGAGCCTCTACTGGTAGGGATACCAGCAAGCTCCACCTTTGAAGCAGGAAGCCCACTGGCTTTCAGCCGTGGGTAGCTCACCCGAGTGGGTGTCGAATGAACCTACGCGAGGTACTAAGTAAGGTATCTAAAGGCCAATTGAGCGTCGAGGAAGCCGAGAGGCTCATAAAGCTTCTTGCCATCCAAGAGGTCTCTGGCTTCGCCAAGCTGGATGTTGGTAGGGAGTTAAGGAGGGGCATACCTGAGCTTGTGTTGGCCGAGGGGAAAACGGATGAACAACTTCTGGAGATACTGCATGCATTCCTTAAAGAAGCCGGCAGGGTTATAGTTACCAGGCTTCAAGAGGAAAGATACAGGAGAATAATAATGCGCCTACCAGGAGACTGTGAGCTACAGTATAATGAGCTAGCAAAGTTGCTTGTTGTAAGGAGGAAGGGGTTCCTAAGACCCAGCACTGGCGGAAGGGTCGGCATACTCACGGCCGGGACGCACGACATACCCATAGCCGAGGAAGCAAGGGTGGTTGCCGAGGAGATGGGTTGCGCAGTAAAAGCATTCTACGATGTTGGAGCTGCCGGCCTGCATAGGCTTTTCGAACCGCTTAGAGCCCTTTTGGAATGGGATGCGGACGTACTCGTGGTCGTGGCAGGAAGGGAGGGTGCCCTTCCGACGGTTGTCGGAAGCCTCATAGACTTGCCGATAGTCGCCGTACCAACATCGTCCGGTTACGGGTACGGCGGTAAGGGCAAGACGGCGTTGATGGCTATGCTCCAGTCCTGCTCGCTCGGCATAGGTGTGGTTAACATAGACGGCGGCGTTCCGGCGGGCGTCCTCTCTGCGATGATAGCCAACAGGGCCGCAAAGTTTCGAGCTTGAGACACGCTGTCCCTAACGCTCTTCCCCAGTTTTCCGCATCAAGCCTATGCCCTTACAAGATATCCTACAAGGCTCACCGAGCGAGCCGTTGACTGTGAACTCCGCGCCGGTCATCTTCTCACAGACCTCTATGCTCGTAAGGGTGTGCAACGTTAGCTCAGTAACCCTGTACTCAGAGTAACCTTTTGCTATTGCAACCCATATAACCAGCTGGTCGCCAAGGTGCTTGTCAACTGGTGCTTTAGCGTTCAACTGTTTTACCAGGTCTGCCGCTGCCTCCTCGCCTACCTTCTCGGCAGGAACGCCCAGCCTTCCAAGGCTGTCAGACGCGATGATGTGGCCTTCCTTTGTCCTAGCGAACAGTATGATGCCGCAGCCCGGATCCACGGAACATTTTGCCGCGTTCTGCTGCAACACCTCCAAAGATATATCGGTGTTTTCGTAACCGTTCTCGCTCAAAAACCTAGACGCGCTCTTGGCCATACGCTCGGCTATGTGGCCCGGCAATCTACAGCTGTAGCTGATACCGGATATCTTCTCTACGCCAGAAAATTCCGTTAGCTTAATCGGCCTCAGATAATCCACGGGCTCCGAGACAGCCCTGACTATTCCTTGACCCCTTGGATAAAAACCGCGCCTCAGCAAATCGAGCGAGAAGCTACAACCCATGTTCCTAAGCACGGGTAGGAGCACGTAGGACAAGTACTCAAAAGTGGGTGCCATGGGGTTGTTGGTCCCTCCCCTTATCTCGGCCTCTACGCGTTCTTCCGCGAAGGCCATCGCCGGCATCAAGGACTGGAGGATTAGCGTCGTGCTGCCAGCAGTTCCCGCATCGAACGTCATCTTTCCGCCCTTAAGCCTCCTCGGAAAGAAGATGACCTCGCTCGACCCTACGCTCAACCCCTTAACCTCAGCGTCCGCCAACCAAGCAACTGCCTTAACCGCCGTCAGGTGTTGCGGCCTGAGGCCAGGGGGCGACCTTTTGGCCCTGACGTTGTATATCCTGACGGGCTTTAGCAGCACGGCGGAGAGGGCTATGGCAACCCTCAGTATCTGGCCTCCACCCTCTCCCACGGAACCGTCAAGGTCCGTCAGATGCCTCTCGCTCAAAGCACACCACGCGTACCCGCTAGGGCATCTAAGAGATGTATCCGAGCTTCCTTCGCGTCCTATAGTACTCCTCCTCCAGCTCCAGAACCAACCTCCTCAGCTCTGGCTGGCTCTGCACCTCCATGTCGAGCCTGGCCCTGAAGTCCTTACTCTCAGCCTCGAAGCCGCTCAGGTCCAGATCTATGTTGAGAAGCTCCACGAGCTTCTTTGTCAAGTAGTAAGTCGTCTGAATGTCAGGGAATGGAAGGTAGATTGGAGAGTGAGCCCATATGCTCATGCCCTCTATGCCCTCGTTCATGCACATGTACAGGATAAGGCTATGGATGCTGCTCGGTCCTTCGTAGTCCGAGAGCTCACCGCCAAGCATCCATACCTCTTTCTTGAGGTTTTCGCTGTTGACGAAGAAGCTGATCATGGGCTCGACCGTGTGCGGTATCCTGTCCAAGAGACCGCCTACCGTGTAGACCCTCTTTATTCCAAACTTTTTAATCACATGCATCATGGCGCTAACGTACCTTAACCAGTTTAGATTCGGTTCCTCGCCAAGGAAAAGCACAAGCGATCGACCCCCTGCTTCCTCGACGTACCAAAACTCGTTCTTCGGCATAGTATAGCTGACGATCGTGCCTGACTTATAAGAGACGTAAGGCCTCCTTACCGTAAAATCGTAGAAGGGCTCTGCGTCGATCTCGGCAAGGAGTTTTGACGGGAGCCTCGTTAAGAGGTAAAGGAGCGACATACTCGACACCCTTCCGCCGTCGGACCAGCCGTAGAAGCCGGCGACTAGATAGGGCTCCTTTAGGTTAGGCGACCCGTAAAATCGGATGATTTCTTCCATGCCTTTTTAATTGTTTATCGCTCCACTATTTAACCTAACCAACGCGTGGGCCGGACCTCAAAGCTGATAAAAAATTAGACGGGAATAAGTCGAGGGTGCCGCAAGCATCGAAAACGTTTGCCAAACTTTTTGTATTGGAAAACCTTATGAGATGGTGAACGTTTAAGTATGCCGCTTAAAATACGATTAACCAGGCAGATCGGTGAGCGGGCTTGAGCACTCAGTTTCCATACCCGGGTGCGACGACGCTGGGCATCAGGAGCAAGAACGCTGTCGCCCTGGCCTCGGAGAAGAGGCTTTCATACGGCTACTTCGTCATGAGCAAATCCGTCAGGAAGGTCTTCCAGATAACCCCTAAGATAGGCGCCGCTTGCGCAGGGTTCGTGGCCGACATGCAGATGCTCATAAGGGATGCGACGGCCGTGATAAACCTCTACAGAATCGAGAACCGTATAGAGCCAAGGGTACAGACGGTAGCTAAGGTCTTATCTAACTACCTCTTCAGCAGCAGGTTCTTCCCCTACTTGACGGAAAGCGTTGTAGGGGGCTTTGATGAGAGCGGGGCGCACGTCATAGTCCTGGACCCGCTTGGCTCCATGATAGAGGACGACTATGCCGTCGTAGGCTCTGGTGCTGAGATAGCGATAGGTGTCATTGAAAGCGATTACAGGGAAGACATGACGCCGAAGGAGCTTTACGATCTTTCCATAAAGGCAATCAAGGCCTCGATAGCTAGGGATGCGGCGAGCGGGAACGGCATAGACGTACTCATATTTACCGAGAAAGGTCTAATGGTTAACGAAACTATAAATCTATGAGGAGCGTTTCTGATGCCGGGGAGTCAGCGATCGGTAGCATAGGCCGGCGCACGGGACGGCTCTTCGTATGGGGCTCCTAAGAGGAAAGGAGAGCATTCTGATATTCTTGGCAGAGGGTGCCGCTTTTGCTCGTGAGGTCAAGATAACCACGTCGATGCTTGCAAAGCAGGTTGAGGTTTCGCAACAGACAGCCTCCAGGCTTCTCATCCAGCTGGAGAGGGAGGGCTACGTAACAAGAAGGATCGTCGGGAAAGAAACCTACGTGAGGTTAACAGAAAAAGGGGTAAACGAGTTGATCGGGTTGTACGCTAGGTTGAAGGGGATCTTCGAGAGACCCGTGAAGATAACCCTGGAAGGAAGGGTATTTTCTGGGCTCGGCGAGGGCGCCTACTACATCGGACTTCCTGGTTATTACAATCAGCTCAAGGAAAGGCTTGGTTTTGAGCCTTTCTTGGGTACGCTCAACGTAAGGCTTTCGTCGAGCGCCTCGATAGAGGGCAGGCTTCTACTCGAGAGGGTTGCGGACATAGTGATAGAAGGCTTCAAGGATGAGAAGAGGAGCTATGGTGGCGCAAAGTGCGTTAAGGCTGTTTTCAACGACGTAGATGAATGCGCCATACTCTTCATAGAAAGGACGCATCACGATGCATCTGTGATAGAGGTTGTCTCGCCCTACAAACTTAGGGAGAGGTATGGCCTTAAGGATGGCGATAAGGTTAGGCTGAGCGTCAACCTCCAACCGGCCTTCTTCTTTAACAACCTTTTAGGCACCGGCAACGTTTAAATTAGCGCACAGGTTCAGGATGAAAAGTTATGAAAAGGGTTTGGCAAGAGTGTATAGAGTGCCGTTCCGTATACGATGCGGACGCCGTCAGGTATAGGTGCGATTGTGGTGGTTTATTAGAAGTTAGTATAGACATCGAAAGCCTAGGTGACATCTCTTGGGAGAGGTTTAGGTCGAGGAGGTTTAACGTTTGGAGGTACATCGAGTTACTCCCGTTTGAAGACCACGAGCATGCGGTATCGCTGGAAGAGGGTGGAACGCCCCTGTACAAAGCCGATAGGCTTGCCGAGTGGCTAGGGGCAAAAAACGTTTACATAAAGTACGAGGGCATGAACCCAACGGGTAGCTTCAAGGATAGAGGGATGTGCGTCGGTATAACTAAAGCGTTAAAGCTCGGTGCGAGGGGAGTTGCGTGCGCATCGACCGGCAACACGGCCGCATCCTTGGCAGCGTACTCGGCCAAGGCCGGAATCCCTTGCATCGTCGTTGTGCCAAAGGAGGTTGTCGCCCTAGGTAAATTGTTCCAAGCCTTGCTGTATGGTGCCAAGGTCGTTAGGCTTCACGGAACCTTCGATGAGGCCCTAAGCCTTGTATGGAAGGCTTCCGAAGAGGTAGGGGTGTACTTACTCAACTCGATCAACCCGTGGAGGCTCGAGGGGCAGAAGACTGTGGCCTTCGAGACGGTAGACCAGCTCGGTAGGGTGCCGAGGTACGTCGTCCTTCCAGTCGGAAATTGCGGAAACATAGCGGCGGCTTGGAAGGGGTTTAAGGAGATGGAGATGGCTGGCCTCATAAACGAGAAACCGTCGATGGTCGGCATACAGTCCGAGGGTGCCTCGCCGTTTGTCGATTTGGTGAAGGAAGGGCTCGAGACCTTAAGACCCGTCGAAACGCCGAAGACGGTAGCATCCGCCATAAGGATAGGCAGGCCGGTAAACTGGAAAAAAGCGCTTTTGGCCGTGAAGGAATCTGGCGGCCTCGTCGCAAAGGTCTCGGACGCTGAAATAATCCAGGCTCAGAGGATGCTTGCTAGCCTCGAGGGAATAGGTGTGGAACCCGCAGCGGCAGCCTCCGTAGCGGGCGTCAAGAAACTCATAGAGAGCGGAGATATCGATGCCGATGAGACGATAGTTTGCGTCTGCACTGGAAGTATGTTAAAGGACCCGAACCCCGAGCTTATCAAGGGCCTGGAGCCAACGGAAATCGTACCTGAATTGGGACTGGTCAGGGATCTTCTCGCCTCGCTGCTCAGCCGGTGAGAATATTTATAAGATGAGTGTAGTTGAGTATATTGACTGCTTTTGCTGCAAAGGGTTTCGACTGGCATACTAAAGCTCGACAGGATGCTCGGAGGCGGGCTAATCCAAGGACGGACGTACCTCGTTGCAGGCGAGACTGGTGCAGGCAAGACGATACTTGCCCTGCAGTTCTTAAGGGAGGGGTTATCGCGCAACGAGCCCTGCGTATACGTATCGCTAGACGAAAGGGTCGGCAACGTCCTCTCGGGCGTCGAAACCCTAGGCTGGAACTTTTGGCCCTACATCAACAGCGGCCTTTTCTACCCGTTCGAGATAAGGCTTGAGGCAGCAGAGGTTAGGAAGTACGGTAAGGAGAGCAAGGCGTTCATCGAGGCTATAAGGAGGGTAACAAGGGGAGGGCCTATATCGAGGATCGTCCTGGACCCTGTCTCTGCTCTTGCTGCGGGAGCGAAGGAGGAGTTTTACGTTAGAGAGTATCTGAGAGAGATCATAAACTACCTAGAGGAGAAGTGCAACGCCACGACTTTACTCGTTACCGACATACCCACGGGCTCCACTAGGCTGAGCAGGTTCGGCTATGAGGAGTTCCTCGCTTCCGGCGTTATAGTTATGGGCATAATGAGGCTCGATGGCAGGCTCGTCAGGACGCTATACGTGAGGAAGATGAGGTGGTCACGGATGGACCCGACGATATATACGTTTGACATACAACCCGGTGCTGGCATAGTCATCAAGCAACCCCTTGATTCCTTGGTCAGTAAAGCAGCGGCGTCAGGGGTCGAAACGGAAGAAGTCGAGGATGAAGGTAGCGAGGTTTCGCAGACATAGTTGACGTTCCCGTGGCTTAAAACCATAAGTTTCTTGACTCTAAGAGCTCGTAGGTCTATCACCTATTGGACCCACAGCCTTTAAGGCGCGGGGTAGTTCACGTTTTTATCCAAGTTAATTCCATTACTAAAGCGAGGTTAGGCTCATGGCGTTGCCGTCCAAAAGGTTTACCGATGAATTTGCGGCGCTCATAGATAAAGTCGTTAGGGTATCGACGGTTCAGGGCATAAAGCTTGAGGGTAAGCTCTTAGCTTACAACCCCTCGGACTATAGCGTGTGGCTTGCCGATGCGAAGAATGAGAGCGGTAACGTCTTCCCCAAGGTCTTCCTGTCCGGCAGCAACATCTTGATGCTAGAGGTCATGGAGGCAGGAATAGATATGCAGAAGCTGGCGGAGAGGCTTAATCGCGTTTTCCCAAGCATGGTTAAGTACATTAAAGAGGCTGACGTCATAGTGGTAATGGACAGGATCAGGGTAACAAAGAATGGCGTGGTCGAAGGTTCCGGGCCTGCCGCCGAGCGTGTCCAAAAGGTCTTTGAGGAATTCATGAAAGAAGAGGCAAAGTGATTGAGACCAAGAGGATGGTATTTAACATCTTGGGAGGTAAATCCTGCATCCTTTAGTATTGGATGGAGCGAACAAAATTTATAGTTGAAAACCGTCAGAAGAGAGAAAACTAAGGCTGAAGTTTACCAAAGTCCACGAAGGGCCACCTGAGGCTAGGCTGAGGATCCCTACGTGCAGGATAAGGTCATGGGGCAGGCCTGGTACGCTTACCGAGGAGGGGTCTCTGCTGGGGATAAAGGCAAGATCCGCCCTTGGAGCAGGAAGCCCGCTGGCTTACGGCCTTGGTAGCTCACATGCGCTCGTACTCGAGCTCTGCAAGAGCGTAGCTGCTGGAAAGCTCCTCAATGTCTTTTGGTCTAACGTTAATGTCGAGGAGCTTGTTTATGGACTCTATAGCCCGCATGGCCCCGAAGAAATCCGGCGCTATACCGTTCGTCTCTATAAGTATCGAAAGGCCGCTCATCTTCCTCATGCTAGCCAGCGTGATCAACAGACCAGCTGCACCTATTATCTGTCCCGAATACCTTAATCCACCGATCTTCTTAATCCATCTCTCAAGTGCTTTTTCATCTGTCGAGGAGCAGTAAACCGCCCTTTTATCCGATACAACGTCCTTGCCGTAACCTCCAAGCGTCACGACGAATCTGCACCCAAACTTGCATGCAAGGTCTAAAACTTTCTCGCAGAACTCATACTGTCCATAGCTAGTCGTTGGTTGCGCGTTTCCATAAAGCAGTAGCAAGGGCCTGGGCGACTTGACGAGGTAAAGGCCACCGAAGCTGAACATGAGCCTACCATCCCTTATGAAGCTGACACTCGGAAAGTAGGGCGAGTAGAGCCGGCATACCCTTTTAGCGTCAAGCTTTGTCAAAAAGTAGGAAACGGCGACCTTTGCCACTAGACCTACGCCTGGGAGGCCCTCTATCAGCACGGTGTCTTCAGAGTAAAACTTTTCTAGGTCCCCATCAAAAACAACATCGGTCTCGAGCATCCCTTTCCGGTCGGTAGGTACCATTCCGGGTTAATTAATGTTATCAAGTTTGCTCGCATAACGTTTATCCCTTTCTATTATCCAATATTATAATGGTGTGTTGTCCGGAATCCTGCGGCCGTAGTCTAGGCTGGTAGGACGTGGGGGCCCCGTCGTTGGGGTAGGCCCCAAGGTCCCGGGTTCAAATCCCGGCGGCCGCATCCCGTTTTAGACACGTAGCAAAGGTTCCGGCATACGTCATAAGACTATCCTTCTCTAGGATGTTTAGTATCCGTTGTCGGATAGCTAGCATTTCATAACCATCCGTTCTGCTTCAGTTCTTATGGCATTAAAGCTAATATTTACGAAAAATCTTAAAATACCAAGCGATGGGTCTGGCAAAGCTGGCCAAGGTATCCATAATCGCACCGAAGACAGAGGTCGAAGAGGTAGTTAAGGAGCTTTTCAAGTTTGGGGATTTCCACCCAATAGAGCACGAAACTGTCGACAGAAGCTTGGAGGAGATGCTGGAGAAGGTTAAGAAGGTTGAGTTGGCTCTCGACACTATAGTCAGCGAATTCGGTATAAGATCGGAGGTCGGCATCATCGATTCCATAATAAAGGGCGTCAAGGTTGAGCGGCATAGAATTGAGGCCGAAGACCTGAGGGGGCTTGTGGACGCATTGGAGTCCGAGGCAGGGCCGATCGTGTCGGAGCTAAATGGGCTATCCACGAAAATCGATGCCCTGACGAAAGAGGTGCAGAAGAATGAGGCGCTCCTCGCAGCCCTACGGCTCCTGAAGGATCTGCGCATAGCACCCTCTGACCTCTCAAGCTTGAGGAGGATTTACGCAGTCTTTGCCGTCGTGCCAATCAGGGATCTTCAGGAGATAAAGAGGAGCCTTCCTGAGGCAGCAGCGCTGCATGTTATGCTAACCAAGACATTAAGCGCCGTCCTCTTCGTAGCATCCTCTAAGGATGCGGAAAGGGTCGAAAGGGTTCTTAAGGGCTTCGGTGTGAAGCCGTTCACAGTCCCAGAGTGGCTGCCCAGGGCGATCCCAGAGGCGTATGCGGCCGTCGAGTCTAAGCTGGCCGAGCTAAACGCGGAGCTGGCTGATGCTAAGCAAAAGCTGAATTTGGTGCTGGAAGCGTCAAAGGGGAAGATCCTGTCGCTGAGAGAGGGTGCGAGCGTGCTTAAGGAGTCGTTAGAAAGGCTAAAGACTACGGGGAGGCTGAAGAGGTTTGCTCTAATCGAGGGTTATGTGCCCTACGAAAAGAGCGGCGAGCTACTCAAAATGTTTGATGGGAGGTACCCAGTTTTCGTCTCCGAAGCGAAAGCTACGCATGCTGGTGAGGGCGGTACGGCCTATGCAGACAACCCGCCCACCCTGCTCCGCAATAGGGGGATCGTTAAGGCCTTCGAGAACGTTACGGGTATACAAGGATTGCCTGGCAACGACGAAATAGACCCAACACCCTTCGTCGCGCTCTTTTTCTCCGTCTTCTATGGAATAATGTTCGCGGACTTTGGTCAGGGGTTGGTGCTCATGATTTTCGGCCTTCTCATGAGTATGAGGACCAAGGGCAGGCTAAGGGATTGGGGCGTGCTCTTAGCCGTGCTTGGGTTATCGTCCAGCATTGTCGGCTTCCTGCTCGGCGAGTGTTTTGGTTTTAGGCTGTCAGGCTGGGGCATAGCCTCGCCAGAACTCGTACATTTGGTGGAGGAGCATGCCGGCGTCAAGGAGCTCAACCTGGCATCGGTCCAGAAGCTCTTGCAGTTTACGATAATGCTAGGAATCGTGCACCTCACCCTAGGTTACTCCTTGAGCGCCTACAGGCTCATCAAGAACCGAGAGTACCTGGAGGCGTTTACGTCCAAAGTTCCGACGATAAGCATGTACATATTCGGCGTACTCTTTGCCCTCGCATTCTTCGGCGCTGGGGGCGTTGCGCAGATGTTGACATCCCAGAGCCCCGCCCCATTCATAGGCCTTCCGTCCTCGCTTGTAGGAGCCGTCGGCATGGCTGGCGGCATAGCGAGCATTTTCGTCCTAATTTTGGGGAGACCAGTTGCAAACCTGTTAACAAGAAGGGGTGGTGGATTCGTGGGCGCCGCCGGAATGGGTCTGCTCGAGGTCTTAGAGAACATAATCCACTTCCTATCGAACACTATATCTTATGCTAGGCTAACGATACTCCTGCTCGTTCACGTCGCCCTCCTGATGCTCCTGAACAACGTTTGGTATGCGCTCGGGCTGATGTCCCTACCGATACTCGTTATAGGAAACTTAGGCATAATGGCCTTAGAGGGTCTGATAGTATTCATACAATCCTTGAGGCTCCACCTATACGAGTTCTTCACAAAGTTCTTCGAAGGTAGCGGCAAGCCCTTCAGGGGCTTAAGGTCCGAGACGACCTACGTTGACATAAAGATAAAGTGACCTTTAAGCCGGGTGCAATCTTTCAAGAGCGGCAACGAACTTATCCGTAAGCCCCTCCCAGTCGAATACCTCCTCGGCCAGCCTAATAGCGCCCCTCTCCAGCCTCGACCTAAGCTGCTCATCCTTCAGTATTCGAATGACTGCCTCTGCCAACTGCAGGTAGTCTCTTGGTTTGACGATTATTGCCGCATCCCTAAATGCCCGTTCGATCCCGCCAACGTTTGTCGCGACGACGGCCTTCCCAGCAGCTATGTAATCAAAAATCTTCGTCGTAAGGACGCTCACGTAAGGCGACCTCGGAGCTGGTGGCGCCACGGCGACCTCGGCAACCGCAAAGTAGTCAGGCAGCTCTTCGTAAGGGACGGTACCGAGGAAAATCCCGGCATCTCCAGCCTCTTTCTCCATGACACCCCTCAGAGGGCCGTTTCCGAGAAATAGCACGATTGCATCGGGGACTTTCTGCTTTATGATAGGCGCGGCTTTTGCGAGGTACAGCGCTCCATGATAATATTCCATGCTTCCAGCGTATACTATAACCCTCTTACCCTCTAAGCCCAGCCTCTTCAAAACCCTCGATGGGTCGCCCCTCCTGAAGAGTTCGCGGTTAGCCCCATAGGGTACCACGTCGATGCGTTTTGCACCCATGGCTCTGAGGTAAGGTATCAGGGAGTTGTCTAAGGCTATTATTAGGTCGCTAGCCGATATCGCCAGCCTCTCGAGCAGCCTCCCGAACCTTACTAGCCATCGGCTCCTCCATGCCCCCCGCTCGACCTTAAGCTCCGTCGAGGAGTCTACGACGTATATGACAGATTTCCTACCCGTGATGAGCTTCACCATAGCACCGATGAGGCCCGTGAAAGGCTCTCTACAGATCGTTATGGAATCCTTGATGGAAAGCGCTATGAGAAAAGCGCTCAAAAAGTATGAGGGGAACATGAGCCTCTTTATCGGAATCACGGGAGCTATGTGTCTCTTAACACCGTCGACCATCGAAAACTCTCTGATCTGAAGGGGATGCGACCTGATTATCGCATGAACCTCGATGCCCCTCTTGGCCATACGTCTGGCGAACTGGATCATCTGCGGGCCGAGCTCTCCCTCATGGGATATTATGCAGACGCGCATCCAGTCGGAAATAGGACGATAGGTGCCTTATAGCTTAAACTCAAAACCATAACGTCATAGGAAAATTGTATCGAGTACCATCATAACGACGAAGCCTACGAGAAAGCCAAAAGTGGCCTCTAGCTCATGGCCTCGTCTATGGCTCTCCGGAATCATCTCATCGCTGACCACGTAAACCATAGCACCCGCCGCGAAGGCCAAAGAGGCAGGAAGTGCCTGGCCCACGAGGGTGACCGTTAGGACGCCTATTATGCCCCCGATCGGCTCGGCTAGACCAGTAAGCAGCGCGTAAAGGGATGCTTTCGTTTTCCTCAGGCCTACGCCAATCAACGGAAAGGCTATCGCCATGCCCTCGGGGATGTTCTGCAAAGCTATGGCTACGGCGATCGTCATGGCAAGCGTTAAGTCCCCCGAGCCAAAGCCAACACCGACAGCAAGACCCTCCGGAAAATTATGTATGGTTACTGCGAGTACCATGAGGCTTACCGTAGAGAGCGTGCTCCTCGGCCCCTCTATACCCTTTAGGATATGGGTGTGTGGTACGTATCTGTCAAGTATGTAAACAAAAGCGCTTCCAAAAACAAAACCCGTCACGGCGACGAATGCGCCCCCTGCCTCTATCGCAGGGACGAGTAGGCTGAACACGGATGCCGCTATCATAACGCCGCCTGCAAAGCCTAGCGCAGAATCCGTCACCTTATGCGATACCTGCTTGAAGAACAAAACAGGCACGGCACCTATCCCGGTCGCTAAGCCAACGACGAGGCTTGCCAAAATTCCTAGTTGTATTAGATCCGTTTGCGGCAGCATCATGAAGATCGCGCAACCCTTCGGAGCTTAACCGAGGCTTCGCCTAAGCTTTGCGGCCTTAACCAACGCTTTTTTCGCCTCCTCCATTTTACCCTCGGAGAACAGAATTATGAAATCGTTTGTGCTATTCTCGTGCCTCCTCGCGACAGAGCTATTTGGGCCCATTTTTAAACCCATAACCTCCTCCGCTACCTTAACGTCCTCAACCAACAACGGAAGTGCAGATTCCACGAACATCTTATCGAACGCTCCGCTTTCGCGGATTGTATCCAAGTTCCTCCATGAGAAAAATTCTGCGGCAAACCTAAGGTCTTCTTTTATGTTCCTGTACGCATCCAGCATCGCACGCTGCTCATCCTCTTTCAGGGTTCCGAACACCCTCAGCCCTATAAACTCGGGTGGTAGGCCCAAAGAGTAGAGGGAGGCCGTGAACGGTATCGCCCTCGGCATGGCTACATCGCCTATCATCCTGCTATAGCCGAAGAGGCCCACGTGTAGCCTTCTGGCCCTCCTAGCCGGCACGAGCCTTGATACCCTCTCGATCGTCTTTGCAGCGTACGTTAAAAATTCGTAGTACGCATCCTTAAACTTTGATGCGACCGATAGTAGTGTCTGCTCCGTTTGCGAGAGGTCATCAGCCTCACCTTTTGGTAAATTTCTGTTCAGATAATCTACAACCATCTTCGCATCGTCCTCAGGGTAGTCGTACTTTAGTCCGCACTGTATTGTAACGGTGTTCACGCCCTTATACTCTTCAACAAAGTTTTCCAGGTTGCTCGGTGAGAGATGACCCCTGAAGGGCAAGCTGCCGACACCTACTATAGGATAGATGTCAACGCGTTCCTTTTCGATAAGCCTCCTGATTTTAGAGAGCGCGACCTTTACAAGAATTACTGAAGGCACGAGCCCGTAATGGAGGGCTGGGTCGGACCTTGCAAGGAATACGCGCAGATATTTTGGAGAAGTGGCCTCCAAAAGCTTAAAAAGCAAGCTATCCAAATTCGTCAAGCTAGACCATTCCTCGAACAACGGTATCACGTTTATGGTTTTTGGTCGGATCTCGCCTACAAGCTCTGCCAGCGTGACATCCGGGAAGTCAACCCTTACGTTCTCTATTCCTACCACCGCCTCCGAATACGCCCTCAACACCCTAACGACATCCTTATGGCTGCTGGTGAAGGGCAGTATGACCTCGAAGACCGGCGCATGCTCCCCCTCCCCATAAAATTGTCTGGCCACGTCAAAATGCTTGGGTATTGCCTGAAGGGTTTCGAGGAAAACCTTCTTCTCCGCCCTCTCCAGCATAGGGTTTGGAATCCTATAGGTGAGGAATACATCCCTGCCGAGAACCTTTTCTTTAAAGAAGCTGGGATAGCCTGTCAAAAGCTTCCTGACGACGTGCGGGTCTATGTCCTTTCCCTCGGAATCCCACATAACCTCTTGACAACCTAAGACGCTGTAAGCGTAATATGCCTCGTAAACTTCCTTCTCGCCTTCTATCACCTCTGAATCACACCAGGGAGGTATGGAGGCGTTATCGGGGTGCTGCGTTGACATAGTCTTTGGTATTAGCCTGAACTCGCTCAAGCCGCCCGACTCCCGCCTCTTTATTCCTTTTTAACGTTACTTCGCTTTAGGAAGGATGGTTGGCGGGCCCGGTGGGATTCGAACCCACGGCCTATGGGTTACTCCGTTTTAAGCAAACCTAAGAGCCCACCGCTCTAGGCGGAATCCCCTACCTGGCTGAGCTACGGGCCCCAATTCTGGTGCTTTAAATACCTCAATTATAAACTTATCCGGACCTGGGATGATGTTATATAAGCTTAAACGAGTACCGTCGCCGGATAGTTGGCTTTTTATGAGAGCGCTCCAGCCTGCGGCTCATGATGGGAAGGGTTTTTCATCGTAGGAAGCCTCGGCTGGAAACGTTCGGGAGCAGAGGATGGGTCGAGCTAATGTGTTGGAGGACGGTACGTGGCGCATGGCGACGTAGACCGGATCCAGAATAAAGATGTATATATTGTCCTTTTGGTTTTATAAGCGGGCCCCATGGTTCCTGTCTTACTCGAGTTCAAAGGGCTCGGTAGCGTTAAGGCTGAGCTTGTCGAGTCGCTGAATCCAAAAACCGTCGCCGCTATCCTAAAGAGTTTGCCCTTGGAATCCACGGCGATGAGGTGGGGGGATGAGGTGTACTTTGAGATACCAGTATCCGTCGGCGAAGAGAATACGAAGACCGTAATGGAAGTTGGGGAGTTGGCCTACTGGCCGCCGGGAAGGGCCATAGCGATATTCTTTGGCCCTACGCCCGTAAGCGAGTCGGGTGAGCCACGGGCGTACAGTCCATGCAATCCCGTAGGCAAGGTCGTCGAGGGTATCGAAGTTCTCAAGAAAGTAAAGAGCGGGATGCTCGTGAAGCTCACGAAGCTTCGTGAGGGCGCATGAGCGACGAAGCCCACGAGAAGGTCGTAGAGAGCAAATTCGTGTACAAGGGTAGGCTGTTTAATGTAAGGGTTGATAAGGTGTTGACATCGTGGGGCAAATCTACCGTCAGGGAGATAGTCGAGCACCCAGGCGCCGTGGTCATAATACCGCTGCTGGATAAGGAGACGATCGTCTTGGTTAGGCAGTACAGGCATGCGGTTGGAAAGGTTCTTTTAGAGTTGCCCGCTGGAACGATAGAGGCCGGAGAGGACCCCGAAATGTGCGCATACAGGGAGCTTGAGGAAGAGACAGGTTTTGTCGCGGGTAGGATGGAAAAGGTAACGACGCTCTATTTGGCACCAGGCTACAGCACGGAGATTGTTCATCTTTACGTTGCCTCTGACCTCAAGACGGTAGGTCAGAAGCTCGAGCCTGACGAAAAAATAAAGGTCGTAATTCTAAAAATTGACGACGCCATAGATATGATCGTAGGTGGTGAGATAGAGGACGCTAAGACCGTCGCGGGCATATTGTTGCTGAAGAAGCTCACATCCTAAAGTGGTCCCAACCCTTATACTCTATCGGTATGCGTTTTCCTTCCCAGATGGTGGTTATGCCCTCCGACGTATGAACCACCCTGCCGATCTCTATCAACTCCCCGTCAACATGGTTTAGCGCATTCTTTACAGCTTCTAGGTCTTCACGGCCGACGGTAAACACCAGCTCATACTCTTCGCCGCCATAGAATACCAGCTTGAATATGTCTAACCCGCACTCCTCGGCAAGCTTTCTGGCCATACCGTCGACAGGGGGTGCGGTCACCTCAAAACCAACGCCGCTCTGCTTGGCCAGTTCGTAAAGGGATGCGGCCAGCCCATCGCTAGAATCTATGCACGAGGTCGCATACTTCGCCAAAACCCTCCCCTCTCTAAGCCTAGCCATCGGCCTCAAAACCGCACGCCTCAACGATTCATCCAAGCCTTCAGCACCTTTCAGCAGAGCGTATAGGCCGGCTGCCGAGCGGCCAAAGAGACCGGTCGTCGCCAAGATGTCTCCGACGCGCGCGCCGCCCCTTGGCACAACCCTTTCGGCCGAGCCCACGCCCGTGCAGGATACGATTATCTCTTTGGCCTCGTTGGTATCGCCACCGGCTATTGTACCGCCATAATGACGCGCAGCGCTTTCTAAACCATTCCATAACGCATCAAAATCCTCGAGGCGCATGTCTCTTGGTAGGCCGAGCGAAATTAGGTATGCGATGGGCGTCGCGCCCTTAGCTGCAAGGTCGCTCACTACCATTGTAAGAGCCTTCCAGCCAACGCTCTCCATATCCATGCTTGGCGGAACGTCAGTCGATTCTACCAACATGTCCGTGGAGACGACGAGCTTTCCAGAAAACTCAAACGCTATGGCATCATCACCCTTCGGAAGTATATGCCGTGGAGTCAAGGTTATCCTAGATAGTATCCGTTCAACTATGCTTTTCTCGCCAATATCTTTAAGCCTCTTCGACAAACCGTGTCAACCATTTGGTGTCCTACCTACTTCGTTATAACGTTGATCCCCATATCTGTCCTGAATAACCTAACCATGAGGGTTTTAATGCACCACTTGAAAAACCTCCAGAACTCAGCCTTGCCAAGCTTGGACTTTCCTCCAAGCCTTGGCATGAAGACGAACGGGTATTCTACGACCCTAAATCCTTTCTTTACCAACTCGTAAATTATCTGGACTTGAAAAACGTAGCCAGGGTCCAAGCGATCAAGCTTTATACGATTTAGTGCATCAGCCCTGTACAACCTATAGCCGGACGTCATGTCCTTTAACTTAATACCCGTCGCCAGCCTAGCCAGCAGGTTGGCACCCCTGCTTACTAAAGTCCTAATGGAAGACTCCCATCCCCAACCTCCGCCTTCCACGTACCTCGATGCTACGACGCAGTCTGCACCGCTTTTTATCAGAAAGTCAAGCATGAAAGGTAACCTCTCGGGTGGATGCGATCCATCCGCATCCATCTCCGCCACATACTCAACGTTAAGCTTTTCCAGAGCCAACGTGATCCCATCCCTATAGGCGGAGCCAAGCCCTAGCTTTTTGGGTCTTTTTATGACTATGATTTTGTCGTGCCTCTCCTTGAGGGATCCGGCTATATCCGCCGTACCGTCTGGGCTGTTATCGTCGACCACGATTACCCATCCGTCTATTTTGCTACTCGAGAAGGTTTCAAAGGTCGACTCCAGGACCCTGCCTATGTTTTCCGCCTCATTGTACGTCGGTATGACTACCGCGACGCTCCTTCTAACCAAACCGGTCACGACCGCTCAGGGCCTAAGCTTAAGAATGCTTAGCTTATTCGAACAGATGGAGGTTGCTGCTAAATTAACATTCTGAGCAAAAAATCCCGCACCCTTTCTTTTATATGCAGAAGGGCGCACGAGCGCTCAGGCCCGGAAGGAAGCTAAGGAGGCTCAAGGCCCTTAGGACAATGCTTGTCGAGAAACTCAAGCTGAACTACAAGCTCTACCAAAACAAGAGCGTCAGAAAAACTCTGGAGATAGGCATGCCTACGACTACTTCTTGGCCAAGTACGGAAACGAGAGTATTCCGAGCAGGCTCGAGCTCTAGGATTGGAGTAACCTTCATCCGCCTGCCGAGACGGATCCTACTGGTAGAAAATACCCAAACCCCGTCGCTTAAGCAGGAAGCCAACGGGCTTATAGACGTGGGCGGCTCACGCCTAAATATTCGGGAAAATTTTTGTTTTTCATCCAGAAATCGACTTTATATACTCGTAAAATTAAAAAGCAATGACTATGCCATCTTGGGTAGAGGTTAACGTTGGGCGATAGAAAGAATAATAGAAGATGCATCGACCCGCTAGCGGCCTTGAAGGACATCGTAGGAGATTGTGGCGAAGTAGCAGAGGAGTATGGTGGCTACCGAATAGAGGTCACCAACCATATAACGTTTCCGTGGGCCAGCGTGTTCAAGCTGCTGCTAAGGCTAGGCCATGAGGTATGGGTTGATACAGATGGTGAGAAGCTATTCGTAGTATCTAAGCCGAGGCCAGATTAGCCGGGCATAAGGGATAGCTGGATGTATAGCAACAGGAGGGCTGCAGAGAACGTCGCGAACGATACGATAGCGCCGGGTACTATCCATTCGCGCATGGTAACGTGGCCGAGCCTCTGCCTCTCGACCATGCCCACCGCCACTATGTTGGCGGTGCTCCCGATCATCGTCAGGTTTCCCATAAAAGTAGCGCCGAACAGCATTCCCCACCAAATCGGAAAAACGTTAATGCCGGCGCTACCGATGTCGGAGGCTATCGGGATAAAGGTAGCCACAGCCAGGACGTTGTCCATTAAAGGCGATAGAATGCCAACAACCGAGCTGAACAGGAGGAACGTTATCAGCTGATCCCCGCCCGTAAGTTGTAATAAAGCTTTAGATATCTGTGTCGTAACGCCAGTATACTTAAGCGTACCGACGGATGAAAAGAATACGAGGAAAAATATCAGCGTCCACCAGTCTACTCGTCTCTCAACAAGCTCCCTCGCCTTATCTCCCGTGAGTAAAAGCGCAACCGCTGCCGATATTACCGCAACGCCTATGAGCATTGTGTTCTTTTCTAAGTTAAGATACCTCTCTATCTGGCTATGCATGATCAAGCCCAATAAAGTTCCTACGAATAGGAGGGCGGAAATTATGTCAAACTTTGCCTTGGCGCTATTCTGAACGTCGGCCGCTTGCTGTCGTGTATTAACCATTGCGTCGTTCATGCTCTTTATGTAGCCTTTGAAGTAGGCAAAGGACAAAAGTATGCAAAGGCCCAGACCCACTAACGCGATGGGTGTTGCCCACCTTATGAAGTCGGCGAATGTAAGCTTCGCCTTCATCGCTATCATAACGCCGACGGGGTTCCCGACTACCGTTGCGCTACTACCTATGTTCGTTGCAAAAACCAACATCATCATCAGAGGAACTATCGAAAGATTAAGCTGCGCTACTAGATGGATTGCCGTTGTCATTATGAATAAGATAGACGTTACCTCATCGACGAGGGCCGCGGCGAATGCCGCCATGAGCATGAGTAAAGATGTTGCCCTTATCGCGCTCCCTTTGGCAAAACCCATGATACGCTCAAGCAGCACCTCAAAGAATCGTCTCTCTTCAAGGAACCCTATGACGACCATCATCCCGATTAGAAAGACGATTATATCTAAGCTGGCGAACTCGAGGAAGTGTGGCAGGTCTATCACGCCAGTAGCCAAAAGCACGCTTAGCCCTGCCAATGCAAAAGCCATCCTCATCCTCCAATAAAACAGCACACCCGCGATTATGCCAGAGAAGACAATTAACGATATAGATTGAGACCTTGACATCCCAAACGTCGAAGAAAGGGCTCCTGCGAGCAGGACTATTCCGATGTAAGCCATCGGCTTCAATAGCTTTGGCAATACTGCTCAACTCGTCTTTTGTCCACACTTTATAGGTGCATCAAAATAAACCTTCCCTATCGAGTTCTTTGAACTTCTTTGTGAAGAGGTACCGTGCCCGTTCTATTCTTGCTCGCTGGTGCTGGACCGTCAGGCTTGGCCGTATCGGACCAGAGTGGCTTCACCAAATTCTGCGAGAAAGCCCCACGCCCTTTAGTGATGGGATGAACGCTGCCGCAGATGTGCTTCAGAGCGCTGAGGGGCTGTGTACGAGAATCCCATGGCTTCGGCCGTGGAGTGTCAAGGACCTTTTCAGGCATGCGTGGGAAACTCGGTGGCTACTCTCTTCGCCTCAAAATATCCAAAAGAGTCTTACGGCTCAACCTCTCACCAACTCCGCTAGAAGGTACGTGGGTAAGCGCGGGACAAAAATTAGGAGCTAAGCAGAACGAATTTGAGAGAACCTCTTAGCGATAAACATTTAAACTTAAGGCCATTCCAACCGTACATGCACATGTTCGAGACCATAACGTTCGATTGTTACGGCACGCTTATAGACTGGGAAAGCGGTGCAAGAGAGTTCTTCAGCAGAATCATTTCGAGAAAGAGAAAGAACGTCAAGGTAGAGGATTTTTTATACAGATGGCTTGAAGAAGACCTTAGGCAGGTCCAGGGACCGTACAGGCCTTACAGGGAGGTCCTGAAGGCCAGCCTGAGACGGGTAATGGAGGGCTTTGGCATGGATTACTCCGAGATCGACGGCGAAGAATTCGTATCCTCGATCAGGTCATGGAGGCCTTTTCCAGAAGTTGAGCCTGCGTTGAAAAGCTTGAAGAAGAGGTATAAGCTCGGGATCGTGTCCAACACAGACAACGACATCATAGCTGAATCTATAAGGTTGATGGGCGTAGATTTTGATTACGTTGTAACTGCCGAGGATGTGCGTGCCTACAAACCATCGAAGAAGGTATTCGAGTATGTAATAAATAAGCTCGGCCTAGAGAAAGACAGGGTACTACACGTATCCTTCAGTCCTGACTACGACATAATGCCCGCAAAGTCTCTTGGCCTATGCGTTGCATGGATCGATAGGAAGGGGCTCGGCGAAAGCGTCCGATTCGAGTACGACTATAGGTTTAAAGACCTAATCCAGCTTAGGGATGCCCTGATGGGGTGATATGTCTGGTAAGGGTTGTTGGCGTAGACCCTGGGACGAAAAGCTTTGACGTCTGCGGCCTAGAAGACCTCAAAGTTTTCTACGAGAAGTCAATACCATCTGAGGTGATAGCCAACAGGCCTGATACGCTGCTCGACGTGCTTAGAGAGGCCGAGCCCCTCGATTTGGTTGCAGGCCCATCGGGCTATGGCCTGCCGCTCGTTAGCCTGGAAGATATAACGGAGGAGCACATCTCCCTCATGGTCCTCGTCAGGAAGGAAGACGTAAAGATACCTGTCCTCGTAGGGCTAGCTGAGGCCGTGAGGCGCCTAAAAAGTTATGCAGCAAAGATTTACTTCTTGCCGGGCGTCATACACCTTCCAACGGTTCCGGAGCATAGGAAGCTTAACGCAGTCGATATGGGAACCGCCGATAAACTCTGCTGCGCAGCCCTCGCCATACACGATTACGCATCTAGATACAAGGTACCATACGAAGAGTGTACGTTTATACTCGTTGAGGTCGGCTTCGGTTACAACGCCATAATGGCGATAGAGTCTGGAAGGGTAGTTGATGGGATAGGCGGCACGAAGGCCGGTCCTGGCTTCTTGACATCCGGTGCATGGGATGGGGAGGTTGCGTACTTGGCCGGTAGCATAAGCAAAGCAGACCTGTTTAGCGGGGGCGTAAGGTCTTTCGTCGGCGACGACTCTATGATGCCGGAGGATTTTCCTGATAGGGCAAAAAGGGACAGAAGGGCAGCGCTCGCATGGGAGGCTTTCATGGAGGGCATCGAGAAATGCGTCTGGTCCCTGAGGGCTGTTGTAAGAAGCCCGCAAGCCATAATGCTATCGGGAAGGCTTAGCAGGGTCCAGGGCATATACGAAGAGCTCGAGAGAAGGCTTTCGGCTATAGCACCCGTAGACAGGGTGCAGGGTTTTGCGAAAAGCGTGAAGGAGGCGGCACAGGGAGCTGCGCTCATAGCCGATGGCTTAGCTGGCGGTAGGATGAGCGAGCTCGTAGAACACATGGGGATACGTCGCTCCTATGGAACGGTTTTAGATTACATATACATTGGAAAAGTAAAAGAGAAGTATCTAGGGAAGGTGTGAGCCTGTATGCAAAGAACATGCGAGGCTGGCAGGATAGAACGGATAGCTGAGAGGTTTTTCGCAAAAGACCTGACAGATAGGGAGAGGGCAGCATTCGAGGCAGGCATAGCCCTCGGCGCAGTAGCCCATCAGTTCATGGGCATACCGATAACGGGTAATCTCCAAAGCCTCAGAAGGCTCGAAAAAGTGATCGAGGATGCGGTAAAGCTCCAGCCGTACAAGAAAGGCGCAAGGGTAAGGATAAGGCCAAAAGGCTTAAGCGGCCGAAAGCATCACCAATTCGATTATGGGATACTGAGCCCAAGTATGATGGAGGTAGAGATCTATGTCAGATACGGTAGGGCAAGGGTTATAGCGTGCATGAAGAGCATAAAAACCCTAGGAAATTATCCCCTCATGTACATCTCGGATATAGCTTAATCCCTGAGCGCCCTCCTCTCTTCCTCTACGAGGTACCTCTCCAACGAATACAGCTGCTCGTACAGTCTCTTATGCTCATGAGAAAGTTTTTTCGGCATGACCACCTTGAGCCTTATCCTTAGGTCCCCCCTACCGCCCTTCATGCTGGGCATCCCCCTCCCCTTTATCGTGATGATATGTCCCGGTGGTGTTCCGCCCGGTATGCTTACATCTACCTTACCGTCAAGCGTAGGTACCGTAACTTTTGTGCCCAGGACCAGCTCGGATACGGATACGGGAAGGTCCATGTAAAGGTCATCGCCTTTCCGCGTGAAGACCTTATGGGGCTTAAGCTTCACGACGAGCAGCAGGTCTCCGGGCTGACCTCCTGAGTACCTCTCGCCCATCCCCGGAACCCTTAGAACCAGATCGTCGTCAGCTCCCCTCGGCACCCTTACGGATATGTTCTTTACGGTACTAACGTAGCCAGAGCCCTTGCACGTCGGACATTTCTTCTCGATAAACTTTCCAGAACCTCCGCATGCCGGGCACGTTGTAACCGAGGTGAAGAAGCCAAACGGTGTCTGCCTCCTGTCGACTTTCTGGCCAGTACCGCCGCATGCCCTGCAGACCTTGAGGCCGCCGGGCGCGGCCCCTGATCCGCCGCAAGCGCTACAAACCTCTGATACCGGTACGCTCACGAGCTTCTCCGCACCGTTGAAGGCCTCCTCTAGCGTGATTTCTAAATTCATGATAACGTCCCTTCCTTTCGGTGGACCCCTCCTGACCCCGAAGAACCTCTCGAATATAGAGTCAAGGTCAAAACCAAGGTCCCTGAATATCTCGTCGAAGTCGAAAGTGCTCGTCCTGAATATGTCCTCGTGCGTGTAAGCGCCGCTTAGGCCTTCGTGTCCGTACATGTCGTATATCCTTCGCTTCTCGTCGTCCGATAGGACAGCATACGCTTCGCTTATCTCTTTGAACTTCTCTTCAGCGTCGGGCGACTTGTTCCTATCGGGATGGTATTGTAGCGCTAGCCTTCTATATGCCCTCTTTATTTCCTCCTTCGTCGCGTTCCTTGGAACGCCCAGTATCTCATAGTAGTCTTTCTTTCCTACGTTTGACATTCTGTCTAAGAATGTAAGCAACTGATATATATCAACCTAATCGGCGAGAAGGTCCAGGTCCTTTAGGTGAGGATAGATCGCCGTAAGCAAAAACACGAACCTAGCTTTTAAATTTTCTGGACGGACCGCTCGAGCGTGGCTTATGTTGCCAAAGGCCGAATAAACCTCCGGCCAAGACTGGGCGGATGTTCTGGAAATTAAAACAATCCTAAGTACCGTATAGGACAGGGATAACGGGTGTGGCGCACCGTATTCAGCATTTTCAGAATAGACATGAGGCCTTAATTCTGTCGTAAGAAGCGCGGACAAATAGTATGTGATGACTTTCCCCATACGGATGGTCCTTGGCTAGAAAGGAATGTGGCGTTTTGGACAGAAAGGGCCGGAGGCGGTGCCGGCCTCCTATAAACCATAGGGTATAAGGCCTGCGATGACCAAGGTCTACGTAGACCGGAGCCTTTCTTGTAAGGTTGGACTGGATGGGAAGCGTAGAATTGCCACGAACGGCCAGGCGGTGAAAGCCTTAGAGACAAAAACCTACCGGCCTGAGCCGCAGGATGTCAAAGCTTATGGCAGCAACCTTCAACCCTTCTTGTTCTCGTCAACTACCTTGTAATCCGCATCAACGGTCTTCGAGCCAGAGCCGCTAGGGCTTTGCTGCGCAAAAGTCTGTGCTTGCTGGTATATCACAGTCCCCATCTCCTGGGCTACCTTCTTCAGCTCCTCCATCCTCTTCTTTATCTCCTGAACGTCCTTGCCAGCTAAAGCATCCTTCAGGTTCTTCAGCGATTCCTCTATTCTTGACTTGACGTCGCCCGGTACCTTATCTCCAAAATCTTTGAGAGCTTTCTCGATAGTGTATATGAGCGACTCGGCCTCATTCCTCAGCTCGGCCTCCTCCTTCTTCTTCCTGTCCTGCTCGGCATACATTTCCGCCTCCTTTATCATCCTCTCTATCTCCTCTTTGGAGAGCCTGTGGGGAGCCGTTATCTTTACGCTGACGTCCTTGCCCGTGCCCAAGTCCTTGGCCGTGACCGTGAGTATTCCGTTCACGTCTATATCGAAAGTTACCTCGATCCTCGGTACGCCCCTTGGGGCTGGCGGTATACCTGAGAGCGTGAACCTACCAAGCGATATGTTGTCTGCAGCCATCGGCCTCTCGCCCTGGAGGACGTGTATCTCGACGCTCGTCTGGAAGTCGGCGGCCGTCGTGAATATTTGGCTTCTCCTTACCGGTATCGTCGTGTTCCTCTCTATGATCTTCGTGAATATGCCACCCAGGGTCTCGATACCCAACGAGAGCGGCGTCACATCCAGCAGGACCACGTCCTTTATCTCGCCAGCTATTATTGCGCCCTGTATCGCCGCGCCCATGGCAACACACTCCATCGGGTCTATGCCACGCTCCGGTTCCTTCCCCATGAAGTTCTTGACAAACTCCCTAACGATCGGCATCCTAGTCGGACCGCCGACCAGTATGATCTTGTCTATGTCTTCCGGCCTGAGCTTAGCGTCAGCGAGCGCTTGCCGCATCGGGCCTGCGCACCTCTCGACTATAGGCCTGACGAGCTCCTCCAGCTTTGCCCTCGTTAGCGTCATGGTTAGGTGCTTAGGTCCCGAGGAGTCCTGGGCTATGAAGGGAAGGTTTATCTCCGTCTCGTAAACCGTCGAGAGCTCTATCTTGGCTTTCTCCGCAGCCTCCCTCACCCTGTTCATCGCCATCTGGTCCCTCGTAAGGTCTATGCCTGTGTCTTGCTTGAACTTGTTGACTATGTAATCCACCAACACCCTATCCATGTCTGTTCCTCCTAGCTGCGTATCGCCGGAAGTCGCCTTTACTTCGAACACGCCGCCGCCGAACTCGAGTATCGTCACGTCGAGCGTTCCGCCGCCCAGGTCGAAGACCATTATCCTCATCTCCTTATCCTGCTTGTCGAGGCCGTACGCAAGGCTTGCAGCGGTTGGCTCGTTTATTATCCTCACAACCTCAAGACCTGCTATCGTGCCAGCATCCTTCGTAGCCTGTCGCTGGTTATCGTTGAAGTATGCCGGGACCGTTATGACGGCTTTCTTCACAGGTTCCCCCAAGAACGCTTCTGCATCCCTCTTGATCTTCTGGAGTAAGAACGCCGAAAGCTGCTGCGGCGTGAATTCCTTGCCGTGAAGGACATACTTGTAGTCGGTACCCATCTTTCGTTTGAAGGCGGTAACTGTCCCTTCTGGGTTCATAACGGCCTGGCGCCTAGCGGGCTCACCGACCAAGAGTTGCCCGTCCTTCGTAATGGCCACGTACGACGGGAAGGCCTTGCCGTAGAGCGTCACGCCCTCCGAGCTCGGTATGATCACTGGTCTTCCGCCAATGACTACGGCCGCTGCTGAGTTGCTAGTCCCCAGGTCTATGCCTATTATCTTCTCGGGCATGATACCTCACCCCTAAAATAAGCGTTATTTTATTTTCTGAAACCAGTATAGTAACTATCAGAAGCAAAAATTAAACCTTACGTTAAAGATTTAGCGGCGCTTTCTTTATTAGAATAAAAGCCAATTACGTAAGGATTAGGGACGTTTTAACGACGTTGCTGGCGAGAATACGAAAACCCTTGCTTGGTTGCAGAATAAAAGTGGAGAGCTTTTATCGCATGCGGATATCGCTGGAAGTTTTCGTATCACACCTTAGAAGCTCTTCCTTGCCTTTTCTTGGTTCAAGAACGTCGATCCATACCCTAACCGAGGTTCAGGGGCTTTCTCGCAAAAAGTTATGTAGACTTCGACCGTTCTAACTGATAGAATTATATTTAAAATGGAACCAATACTATCACTATCATGAGAGGCTTATGACAAATGTTGTGGCGTTTATGTTCTTGGCCATAACTTTAGGTGCTGTGCTGGCGCTGCTGCCGAAATTTATTATTCCAGAAGGCAATTTAACTGTGAGCACGCCTGGCGAGGCAACTGGAAACTTTGGAGCAGTTCAGGAAGACCATATGCGCCCGTAGATGCGAGGTATCCGCTGGCCTATGTGCCGACAAGCTCTTCGTCGAGGCAGAAAGCCCATGGCCTTACAGCTTGGTAGCCCACGTAAGGTTATCCGGGTTCTGGCAACTCTTCGGGAGATAAAGAGTTACCTTCCCATCTTTTGCTCACCCACCTCTCCCCATCTTGTGATAAGTCGTTAGGGCCGGGTTCATGGCTACATACAAGGGGCTTTCGGGTTGAGCCGAAACCCGCATCTGCGCTTTTAATAAGGTTTAAACAGGCTACCGTGTCCCTTTTTCCTTTTCACAATTGACCTGCCCACCCGGGTATTCTTCAAGTTTTGACCACATGTTGGGCATGTTGAGCTTGAACCTTTTGGGCTGACAGGCTTAACTTTGACGCAGAAGAAAAAGCACTTGTAGTTTACCATGCGAAGAAGTTTTCCAAACAACCAGCTGCTAAGCCTGCGCTTAAGCTCTTTGCCTCTAACTGAAACCTCTTGGATTTTACCAAATTCGGCGAGAAGGCCCACACCCTTTAGGCGTGGGAGTGTCAAATCTATGGCAACCCATCCTTTAAGCTCATTAACCCCAACCATACGTGAATAGGCTGTGTGGATGGTATTGGGCGTAATCGTTATTGAGCCAAGCTTAACATTTCTAAGAACTTCTAAAGCTCTCTTATGAAGCTGTATGCGGATGAACTGTCTGGGCTTAACTGGGAAAACTAGAAAGTCTTCAACAATTCTGAACGCTTGAGAATGGCCGTGGTTATCTCTACGGCAGAGAAGGCATGCATGAATGCTAGCCGTATTTTTGAAGTCCATTATAGACAAGTTTCGTAAGCTTAAATCTTCCAGCAATGCCTCTTTTAACACCGACATCTAAACAATAAGTTAACCATTTCGCTAGGCTGGTAGGGAATATTTACTGCTTTTGTTGCCTTAACCGTTCCCATCCTTCCAGAATCCTTCTCAATGTTTCATCCAACGTCTTACTCTTGAAATCGACCTTCAGGTGCATAAGCTTAGCCTAAATATCATCAGATACGTGGGTTGTCTTGCCCATTAAATTTATCTACTATCTACCGAAGAGCTACTAGAACGGTTATCCGAAAACTTTAAATCGATGTTACAAGATTGTAACATCAATTTGCGCACATGGTGATAAGTATGTCGTACAAGAGTAAAATGCTTATCGTATTTCCCTTAACCGTTCTCGCGTTGGGTGTCGTTGGTACGGTGGCTTTCTACCAATTATACAAGAATCCTGCAAGGGAAATTGTCGTTTTTGCTGGCGCGGCAGCAGCCCCTGTCTACAGAGAGGCTGCGAGCGTTTTCGAATCGAGATACGGCGTTAAGGTTACGATTAACTTGGGCGGCTCGGGGAGTCTGTTATCAGCTATGGAGATAACCAGGATCGGTGATGTCTACATCCCGGGCACTGCAGAATACCTTATCCTAGCGAATGAGAAAGGCATTGTTAACTTTACATCATCGCCTCCAAGGATCATTGCTTATCTGGTTCTGGCGATCATCGTTCAAAAAGGCAATCCGTTAAACATAACATCCATCGAGGACCTCGCAAAACCAGGAATTCGTGTAGGAATAGCTGACCCTAAATCCGTTTGCATAGGAGCCTACGCTAAGGAGCTTCTGGAAAAAATGGACTTTGGGAAGCCGTCAGTAAAAATATAGCCGTCTACGCAGCTAGCTGCGAGGCGACGGCTCAGTTAATATATACTGGCGCCGTTGACGCTGTAATTGGATGGCACGTCTTCTATTACTGGAACCCTGATAAGTCTGATATCGTATGGATCGAGCCGTACAGGATTCCAAAGATAGGCTATATAGCTGGGACTGTAACGAGCTTTGCTAAAGATAAAGAGCTAGCTGCCAAGGTGGCGCGAACATTCGGGTACTCGGAGCTAGAGTCTTTCTTTTACGTTACGCTGCCAGCTGCTAAGCGCGGCATACTTGGGGCGGCACTGGTATCGTGGGCAAGAGCGATCGGAGAGTTTGGAGCGACTGTTATGCTGGCGGGTGCTACAAGATTTAAGACCGAAACGCTACCCATCGCCCTTTATCTAAGCCTTGCCTCAGCAGACTTAGGGAACGTAGCTGCCCTATCGTGCATCCTTCTATCGATGGCCTGCATGACGCAAATAATCGTTAGAAAGCTCCTGTATAGGGGGCTCACGATATGATTACCGTCTTGAACATGTATGCGCGACGCGGCTCATTCTCTCTTACGGACATAAGTTTTGAGGTCAAGCACGGCTCTATACTTACCATCGTGGGTCCAAACGGGTGTGGTAAGACAACGCTGCTCGAGTGCATAGCCGGCCTTCAGAGAATAGATTCAGGCAAGATATTGATCGATGGGGTCGATGTTACGTCGCTTCCCCCCAGAAAAAAGAAGGGTCGGATACGTACCGGCTGATTATGCATTGTTTCCAAACATGACTGTCCGGAAGAACATCTGGATTGCATTCTCGAAATCAAAGGAAATGGGTTTGAGCGAGCTTCAGAAGATCGTAAGCCTACTCCAAATCGACGGCTTGATGGAAAGAAAGGTTGAGTCGTTGAGCTCCGGCCAAAAGCAAAGGACGGCTATAGCCAGAGCCTTAGCGGCCAAGCCCGACGTTCTGCTGCTAGACGAGCCATGCGCAGCCTTGGACCCTCCCACAAGAGAGACCTTCAGGAAAGGTATCAGCCGGATACTAAGGGATGTTTTCGACGAATTCAATATTCCAGTTCTGTACACAACCCATGACCTGCTAGAGGCGAGCGTTGTTGGTGATAAAATAGCCATAATGAACGATGGAAGGATCGAGCAGATAGGTTTTACTGCAGAAGTGTTCGAGAATCCGTGCTCCAAATTCGTCGCCGAATTTTTGGGGTATAACGTCTTTAACGGAAAGGTCGTTTCAAAAAACGCAGGATACGTTTCTGTCGACGTCGGGGGCGTTGTTTTGAACGTCGAAAAAGATAAGGATCTTCCAGAAAACGTTGAAGATGTCGTCGTAATTGTAAGACCTCGGGACGTCGTCCTCTCGCCTACGGGAGAGGTTGCTAAGCCCAAATGGAAGGGTTGTTTGTGCAACGTTTTAAAAGGGACTGTGGGATGCGTTTATACGGAAGGCTCGACGGTTAAGGCTGACATCGTGGTGGGAGACGTCAACCTAAAAGCCGAGATCCCATCGGATTATCTTGAGGAGTTCGACGTTAAGCCCGGGGATACGGTTTTTGCAAACATCAGGGCCTCAAGGGTTAAAGTGCTCGTGAAAGACGTGGGCTTTAGGGTTTAATGGTGTGTATCTTAAAAGCGTACTCACGGAGTACGTCCCTTACATGAGTCGCTAGCTCCGGAGCGAGCGCACGGAGGAAGTCACAAACCTCTTACCCAAAAGGAGATAATCGCTTATATACGGGACGTATCCTAGCACTCGATGATGCTCGACGTCGCATCCCAACTGGTCTTCCTTGGTTTGGCATTTATTGCGGGTTTTATGGGTGCTCTAATGGGGATAGGAGGAGGCATAATCATCGTCCCGTTTTTAACGCTAGTGTTTGGTGTTCCTATAAAGGAGGCCATAGCGATAAGCATAGTTACGGTCGTGGCCACAAGCATCTCAGGGGGCTCCTCATACGTTGAGCAAAGGATCACCAACATCCGCCTAGCCATCTTTCTAGAGACTTCCACAACTATAGGCGCGTTTATAGGGGCTTTGCTGGTCCTGATAGTTTCGGGCCAATATTTATATATCGTATTCGCTTTGTTAGCCCTCTACCTCGCAGCCTCCCAGATACTATCGGTTAAGAAAGAAGTCAGGAAAATTGAGAGCAACGACTTCGCGAACATAGCACAAGACAGAATCTCGAGATACTTTAGCTTAAGAGGAGACTACTTTGACGAATCCATTAACCATAGGGTGGATTACCTTGTAAAGAACTCTGCGGTAGGCTGGGTAACCTCGTTCTTCGCAGGGTTAGGGTCAGGTCTGCTTGGCATAGGAGGAGGGGTATTTAAGGTCTCTATAATGAACCTGTTCATGAACGTGCCGCTTAAGGCTGCTGTTGCTACAAGCAAGTTTATGATAGGGGTAACAGCCGCAACGAGCGCAATATTGTATTTCGTCGCTGGCCTTCTGAACCTAGACTATATAGCTCCGGTAGCACTTGGCACAATGCTAGGCGCGACGGCGGGTACCGCTTTGATGAATAAGATCAAGGTTAAGTGGCTTAAGATCCTCTTCTCCCTTCTTATGTGCTACATAGGCTACAGCATGCTCGGCAAAGGCTTGCTCCTAGTGCTGGGCGTGAGGCTTCCGTTTGTATGAGGTGAGTAGTTTGGATATAAATAAGCCAATATACATTGTGCTGGTTTCCGGCGTTATACTAAGCGGCGCACTCTTTGCCTCAGCCCTGGCGCTCCATGCCGCTATGCCGACGAGGATGGAATTGGTTTACGCATTATCGCTGATTGGTACAGCTGTGTTAATACTCACGCCCTACCTAAGAGTTGCCGTGGCCCTAGGGGTATTCTTCCTCAACAGGGAATTCAAGTTCGCGATCCTATCGCTTCTTGTGCTGGTTATGATGGTCATAAGCTTCGTCGCCGGCTTGGTCTTCCACATAGTACCATGAGCTGCCCATGGCTTTAGGGCCTCCTGCCTCGGCTACGGAGCTTGCCAGCAGTGTTTCCACACATACAGTCGTTAAGGTAACTCAATAAGGGGTGAATTCGTGCGATCTTTTATGCCTCAAGGACATCCGCAAACCTTAAAAATAAGATGAAGCCGTAATTTTCGGTGCGGTGGTAAATATGGTATATCCAGGCATATTATCCGTAGAGGAAGAGGAGGAATTCGAGGAAGAGTTTGAGGAGGAGTTCGAGGAAGAAGAGGAAGAGTTCGAAGAAGAGGAGTTTGAGGAGGAGGAAGAGGAGGAATTTTAAAAACCTGACAGTAATTACCTTTTCGTCACGTATTTCCCTTATTTATATGTCTCGTTTCTGAACTCGATAACCTGTAACTCTTCAAAGAAAAGTCTGACGTATCTAAGGGTTTTGTATTGGAGCCCTAGCTTTGATGCTGTCTGACGTAGCCTATCTACGTCGGAAAGGCTCGAGGCTACCAGCAGAATTCTACCGGACCGGGACAACCTGCATGAGGCTTGGCGCAAAAACTCGACAGAGGTTTCAATGCCGTGCTCACCACCGAATACGGATACGTCCTGTACCTGCTCGCTTGGAAGATAGGGAGGGTTAAAAACGATCAGCTCGAAAATGGGCGTTTCCCTGAAGGCTGATAGGAGGTCGCAGCAAACCACGTCTGTACCCGTCCTTCGACCGTGCTCGCGAAGACGCTCCAACGTGGCATAGCACGATTTCAGGTCTATGTCCGTGGATATAAGGTACTCAGCCTTGCACGCCAGCGCAACGGAAACCACGCCGCTGCCAGAACCTACCTCTATTGCCCTCTCAAAATTTGGCAAATCCATTACGGCGTCTATCAGAAGGAAGGTATCTTCTGCGGGCTGGTACACGTCGCTCATGGATAAACCCTTGTTGGCGTTCTAGGAAAGAGCGTCACGCTCCTGATGTGGTTCATGCCGAGCAGCCACCAGAGCATCCTTTCTAAGCCAAGCCCAAAACCGCTGTGTGGTACCGATCCGTACCTCCTCAAATCCAAGTACCACTCGTAATCAGAGGGGTTTAGGCCGGCCTCCTTGATTCTCTGGACAAGGAGGTCGTAGTCATGGATCCTTTGGCCTCCGCCGACTATCTCGCCGTAGCCCCCGGGAGCCAGAAGGTCGGCGCTCAGCGTAACCCTAGGGTCTGAGGGGTCTGGCATATGGTAGAATGCTTTGGCCTCTCTTGGGTAATGGGTTACGAAGAAGGGTTTATCGAATTCCTTGGATAGCTCCCTTTCCTCATCAGCCCCGAAGTCCTGCCCCCATTTTACGTCGAACCCCTTTCTCCTAAGGATCTCCAGCGCATCGGCATACCTTAACCTGGGATAAGGGGGCTCCGCCAACGAGGGGTCCAAGCTCTTCCCCAAAACCTTCAGGTACGGTCCAGCCGACTCGGCCAACGCCTTAACCACGTCGCCGACGAGCCTTTCGACGACTGCCATCACGTCCTCGAGCGTGGCATTGGCCATTTCCGCCTCGACATGCCAAAACTCCGTCAGGTGCCTCCTGGTTCTGCTGAGCTCAGCCCTGAAGCTAGGCTGGATCGTGTAGACCTTCTCCAGACCGAATATTGCCGCCTCCTGGTAGAATTGAACGCTCTGGGTTAGGTAAACTTCCTTGCCGAAGTAATCCACCTTAAAAAGCGTGGCGCCGCCCTCGACGGCCGCCGTAATGAACGTAGGGCAGTGGACCTCGGTAAACCCGTTCTTCCTGAACCACTCGTGAAGTATGCCCGTCAGCAAAGAGCGTATCTTCATTATAGCAGTAACCTTTGGACTCCTGATGTGCAGGTGCCTATTGTCCAGCAAGAACCTGGTGCTGGAACCGGGCCTTATGGGAAACTCGGCTATCGACTTGCCTATGACCTTAAACGAGCTGCATTGGATTTCCGTCCCACCCGGTGCCCTTGGGTCCTTCTTGGTAAGACCTGTGACGACGACGGAGGATTCTCTTGTGACGTCTAAGGCCTCCGCAAACCCACCCTCATCGACCAGCCCGTGCTTTACGGTGACCTGGATGGTCCCCGTGGAGTCCCTGAGCTCCAGAAAAACCAGCTTTCCATGCACCCGCTTGTTCCTGACCCATCCGAACAACTCGACTTCCTCGTTCTCCGGCATGCAAAAAGCCTCGGCTATGTGCAACCTTCTGGCCAATTCGGGCACCATCCTGACGTTTAAAGCATGGCTTAGGGTCTACGGCACCCATTATAGTACCTGAGAGCCTGCCTTTACGTCTTTCTCAGGGACTATGGGCGCTATGACCTCCTCAGACTCCGTCGCTGCCAGTATCATGCACTCGGACGCCTCGCCCTTTACAACCCTCGGCTTTAAGTTCACCAAGAATACAAACTTCTTGCCGATGAAATGCTCTGGGCCGTATAGATGGCCAAGAGCCGTTATCGACTTTTTCTTAAATTGGCCGAAATTAACGAGCAGTTTTATGAGCTTATCGGTACCCGGTACCCTCTCTGCGTGCTCGACCAAGCCCACCCTTAGGTCAAGCCTCCTGAACTCTGAAATGTCAACCTGCGACAACTGACTTCAAGCATCCAGCTCCTAGATCGTTATAAAAAGATTACTTTAACATGTACCTTTACGTTCCGGCTACCCAGTCGCTAAGTTGTTACAAAATTCGAAAAATTTTTATAACAATACTTTATACAAAGTATTGTGAATAAGCATGCCGAAGAAGAAGGCGAAGAAATCAAAAGCAAAGAAGAAAACTAAAAAGGCCAAGGCCAAGGAGGCGCCTGAGGCGCCGGCTGAGGGTACCAGCGGGGCATAAAACATCAGAGCGTTAACCCTTACACCTACCCATATTTTTTACGAACTCGTGAGAAGCCCTAAAGCCCGATGGGGCTCTGGGAAGGGCTCGGGCGGCCGGCATGAGGGTTGAAGGACCGGGAATGTCGTGGGCCTTCAGCCGCGGGTGCCAGCCAGCGCCAAATTCAAGTAACTACCGTCTCCTTACGGGCCAGAAACGCCGACGACAGGAAGCCGAACGTTCCTGAAAAGGCTAGGACAAGGAGGTAGGGTACCAAAAGGTTAAGCGGACGGTACATGGCGACGTTCTCTAAGAAGAAGTTTATCTCAACCAGCCAAGACTGAGGGCCGTAGACCTCTGCGAAGACGATGGCCAATAAGCCAAACCACGACAGGATGACGATGGAGGGCATTATGAGCGCTAACTTTATGGATGTGGAGAGCTTGCCAGCTGTTAATCCTGCGAAAGCTGACGCAGCCGCCCATACTGCAAAGATCAGCAACCCCTCGCCGCTTGTAAAGCCGTCGAATAGGGGTACTAAGAGCGCCGTATACGCTTGGAGCAAAACGGAGAGCGTCAGCGATTGGACACCCTCCGGCTCGGGCCAAGAGGGGCTGGATGCTGTAAAAAGGGCAACGGACGCACCAGTGAGTATTGCCATGCCTACGATTATGCCTGCCATCAGCCTGCTCATGCTACAGCCTCGGTAAAAACGGTCAGCCATAACCGTTACCCTAAGCATGATGTCGGTGGATTTAATGCGGAAAGCTCCCCGTATTATAACGGGAGGCCAAGGCTATGCTAAGCAAGATTTTTATACCGAATACTTAGTGGTATGCATGGTATGCAGGTAGCCTACGCGTTACTGACGGTCGAGCCTGGACATGAAGAGGAGACGCTAGCCGAGCTAAAACGGATCGAGAACGTAAAGGAAACGTACAGGGTATACGGGGTTTATGACATAGTTGTTAGGATAGAGGCCGAGAACCACGAAAAGCTTAGGGCAATAATATCCAAGATACGGCACATTCAAAGAATAAGGTCAACGACCACGCTTATAGTCTGGGAATAGATAGCGGTCGCTTTAGCTTTTCCTCTGAGCTTGTCGAATGGCTGCTTTTCGGTTAATAATCAGCCGTTTTAGAACCTAGGTTGGTGAGAGGTTTGACGGGTTCTGACCTCTACGTAGGCCTTGACCTCCTCTTGGCCCATGGGAGGCCGGCATCGCCTTTCGGGTCGAACCCGCCGTACGTCCTCCCAGGCCCTTTCGAGCTTGGGGTCATACGTATGGGAAAGTCCCCGCATCCCAAGCTTAACAGCATCATCCGTTCTGTCCGTGCTTTTACGACAATCCGCTCAAGACCCTGTGCCTGTTTATGTTATTGTTTCCTACGGCGTGTACGGTATGCGGTAACGTATTGGAGCCTGATGTTTTTGCCTCCTTGCTTACCCTTACTATCTTGGCCTCGAGTTTCTTTTAGGGTCTATCGATTCTGTTAAAAGTTATTAATCGACTGGCGATAGGTTAAACGATATGAAAATTGAAGTAATTTCGGCGAGATTAGAGGACGTGAAGGCGGATTCTGTCGTTATACAGCTCTTTGAGGGGACGGAGGCTCCAGAGATTGCGATTACTCTACCCGAGAGCATAAAAAAAGAGATAGCACCGTCGATCGAAAGGGGCGGCTTCAGGGCCAAGCTCGGCCAAGTGCTCCCTACGTACCCGAGCTCGGTAAGCGTGGCCGGCTGCTTCATGCTGCTAGGCCTCGGGAACAAGCAGGATTTCAGCCTCGAGGCTGTTAGACAGGCTCACGGTTACGCCATCATTAGAGCCAAGGAAATGGGTATGAGGAACATGGTAATACCCATACCCAGCCTACCTCCCTATAGCGTTCCCGAGATAACCTCAAGCGTCGTCGAGGCCTTAAGCTTAGCCTCTTACAGGTTCGATAGGTACAAGTCAAAGGTCGAGGACGGCAAGCAGCCAGAGCTTATCCAACTGCTGGTAGGCTCTGACGTGAAGGCCATGTGCGATGCGGCGGCGCGGGAAGCCGCCGTGGTCTCTGAGGCCGTGAAACTTGCGAGGGATATAGCCAACATGCCAAGCGGCGACCTGCCACCAAAGAAGATGGCGGAGGTCGCAGCAGAGGTCGGCAGGATCAGCGGCTTCTCTACTAGGGTCATAGAGGCGGAGGAGCTCGAAAGGATGGGCATGGGAGGTATAATTAGCGTCGGAAAGGGCAGCTCCAACCCACCGGTGTTGATAATCATGGAGTACGACGGAGGGGGCGAGACTTATGCCGTCGTAGGGAAGGGCGTCGTATTCGACAGCGGCGGCATCTCCATAAAGCCCTCTGAGAAGATGGAAGAGATGAAGTACGATAAATCCGGCGCAGCCGCGGTCATAGGGCTAATGAAAGCTGTGGCCGAGCTTAAGCTTCCTATAAAGCTGGTGGGCATCGTGCCCGCTGTCGAGAACCTGCCAAGCGGCAGGGCGCTCAAGCCCGGAGACATAGTCAGGTTCAGGAACGGTAAGACTGCTGAGATAATAAGCACGGATGCGGAGGGAAGGCTCATACTAGCCGATGCCCTTGCATACGCATCCGAAATGAAGCCAAAAGCGATAATAGACCTGGCGACCTTAACTGGTGCCTGCGTCATAGCCCTCGGAACGCATGCGAGCGGCCTCTTTAGCAACAACGACGGGTTGGCGGAAGCGCTTATAAAGGCAGGGGAGAAAGTCGGCGAGAGGCTTTGGAGGCTTCCGCTCTGGAAGGAGTACTTCGAGCAGATAAAGAGCGAGGTGGCAGACATGAAGAACGTCGGCGGCAGGCCGGCCGGCGCTATAACTGCTGCTGCCTTCCTGATGAACTTTGTGGGCGATGGCATACCTTGGGCTCACATAGACATAGCAGGAACGGCATGGACTCAAGAATCTTCGCCCGAGAAGAGCTATATACCGAAGGGCGCCACGGGCGTAGGGGTTAGGCTACTCGTAGAGTTCCTGAAATCAAGAAGCGAGCGAAGCTAAATCTTGCTCGTTACACCTTCTTTACCCTCTCTGCAAATATAATGGGCTATCAGCTATAGGGCCGTCACCTCTCGCCTCAAGGAAGTCTGCCTGTTCGAGGCTCACCTTTTCACAATCCCCTGCATCCCGCTAAGGCGTGGGCCGCTTTCCCGTATCGACCTGCCAGAGCCTCGCCCATCCTGTCCGGAGCCTTATTCTGGCCTTTGGGCATCCGAGCAGCACGCTCGAAACTTTTATTACGTGGCGCGTATTTAATTCCCTAGAGATCCACCCCACAACTAAAGGACGTAGTTTTTCGCTAAGTTTGATAAAAACCATAACCAGTGCTTGAACGCTTAGTTGCAGGTGAGCAGGTTGCACAGGGTAGCGGTTATAGATTACGACTTCTGCCAGCCTACAAAGTGCGGCCAGCCCTGCATAGCATTCTGCCCGCCCGTGAGGAACAGGATAGAGGCCATAAAGCCCGGTGAGAAGGGCTTTCCGGTGATCAACGAGGTGCTATGCATCGGGTGCGGCATATGCCTCGACCCAGATACACCGGTCATAACAGAGATCGGCTTGAAGCCCATTAGGGAAATTAGCGTAGGCGAGAGAGTTCTCACGCATAAAGGGAGGTTTAGCTCCGTACTTTCGAAAAGCGTTAGGGCCTACACCGGTCCCCTTTACAGGATACGCGTATACGGCGTACCAGACACCATAGCGCTGACGGAGGAGCACCCTCTGCTTACAGCATCTAAACGCCGGGACGGGCGTGGCTTCACGTTCGCGTGGAAAACCCCACCGGAGTTGACGGAGGAGGATTATCTTTGCATCCCAGTAATCCAGGCCGACGGCGGCTTAGGAGCGTTCATGCTAAATGGGAATACTGGGCCCGATGGGCTTGCACGGTCGTTGCGGCCTCAGCTAACTTTTGAGCTCGGTTTATCGTTCGGTTACTCCCTCGCAAATGGCTGTACGGACTGTGTGAAGGTCGTATTTGGATCCACCAGAGAAAGCCCAGCGGAGAAGGTTAAGGAGATGCTGGAAAGACACCTCGGCATAAAAACCAAGAACGGTGGATCCGGGCTATCAGCCGTTAACCCAGAATCCTCAGCTAACCCGTTCGGGGAATCAGAGGGCTCAAAGCGCATACCTCTTAGCTTTCTCTCAGCACCATTGGACTTCTTGAAAGGGATCGTATTAGGGTTAGCATGCGCCGGAAGGAATGGCGTAACATTGCGCATCTCCAGGAACGATGCATACGTCCTAAAACTGATGGCAGCCAAGGTTGGTCAGCCCCTATGCCTAAGCAAGACAACGCTAGAAGGTGGCAAAAACGCTTACGTTGCCTCGCTCGTAGAAGACAAAAAAATTACGTCGTGGCAAGGTTACCAGCTACACCCCATAGACTCGGTAAGCATCGAGTACGTGAAGGACTACCCAGTGATGAACTTGGAAGTCGAGGAAGATGAGAGCTATAACGCAGCAGGGCTTGTCGTACATAACTGTGTCAAAAAGTGTCCATTTCAAGCAATCACGATAGTTAACCTCAGCGAGGAGCTGGGCAAGGACCTGACGCACCAATACGGCATAAACTCTTTCAGGCTCTACAGACTTCCGTACCTGGAGGAGGGTAAAGTTATCGGAATCGTAGGAAAGAACGGAATCGGCAAGACCACTGCCATCCAGATACTGTCAGGCCATATCGTCCCGAACTTGGGTAGGCTTGATGGGGAGAGGTCTTTGTACGACGTTGCGAGGGTATTCAGGGGCTCGCTCATACAGGACTATATGACAAAGCTTGCAAACGGTAGCGTGAAAGTCTCGTACAAGCCACAATACATCGATATGATACCAAAAGTGGTAAAAGGCAAAGTCGGCACGATCCTCTCCAAGGTTGGTTCTGGGGATCGTGTCAACAAATTAATAGACGTGCTTGAGCTCCGTAATCTCTTGGACAGAGACGTTTCCGTTCTAAGCGGTGGCGAGCTCCAGCGCTTCGCGATAGCTGCGTGCCTTGCGAAGGATGCCAACGCTTTCATCTTGGATGAGCCGACAAGCTTTCTCGACATTAAACAAAGGTTTAAGGTTGCGTCGGCGATCAGGGAGGCGGCGTTAAGTGGAAACATGGTCCTTGTATCCGACCACGACCTCGCAGTCCTTGATTACATGTCAGATAAGGTCTTCGTGTTTTATGGCGAGCCTGGAGTGTACGGCATAGTCGCAGGACCCTACGGTGTCAGAGAAGGCATAAACATACTCATAGAGGGCTACATACCCGATGAGAACGTAAGGTTTAGAAACGAGAGGATTTCGTTCCAGCTGAAGCCTCCTACAGAGGCATACGAGGAAAGCCACTCGGCGCTTTACTGGCCCAGCATTACAAAAACATACGATGCCTTCAGGCTTGAGGTCGATAGTGGGTGCATATATCCGGGCGAGGTGATAGGCATAGTGGGTCCGAACGGCATAGGCAAGACGACGTTCATAAAGATATTGGCGGGCGTTGAGAGGGCTGACGCAGAGTTCCAATTGCCCTACAGGGTGATAAGCTACAAGCCCCAGTACCCGGAGATAAGGGACGAGAAGGTCGAGGCTGTTCTGAGACAAGCGGCCGGAAGCAAATTCGAGACCGACCTTTACCAGTCAGAGCTTATTAGGCCTTTAGGTCTGCACAAGCTGCTCGAGAGGAACGTTAAGGATTTGAGCGGCGGCGAGCTTCAGAAGGTTGCGATAGCCGAGGCTCTGTCAAAGGATGCCGAGATCTACTTGATAGATGAGCCCAGTGCCTACTTGGATGTTGAGGAAAGGTACATGGTTGCGAAGCTGTTAAAGAGGATAACGCGCGAGAGGCAGGCCTATACATTCCTCGTGGAGCATGACCTGATGGTTTTGGACTTTGCATCGAATAGGTTAATGGTCTTCTCGGGTGAGCCGAGCGTCAGAGGACATGGCAGCAAGCCAATGGACCTTAGGTCTGGTTTTAACACCTTCCTAAAGGAAATGGGTGTTACGTTCAGGAGGGACCATCAAACATTCAGGCCAAGGGCAAACAAACCCGACTCTAGGTTGGATAGGCAGCAGAAAGCTGCTGGCGAGTACTACTACCCAACACCTACCTCAGAGTAAACTTAGGGCCTCTGGATGGTTTCGTCCTGAGCGGGAAAACCCGTATCTTTTGGCGTTAGGGTGGAAACGAGCATTTCAACCTCCCTTCTGCTAAGGGCTATGACGGCCCGAGGTCAAGCTTACGGAGACAGCCCTCCGTAACCTTACGGGCAGGGTTCGTGAAGGACCGAGCAGCTGAAGCAGGGAGTAGCTATTGTCGAACGGCCTGAAGGAAGATGACCCAATTCCCATCGTGGAACGGCCGGGTCCGCTTAAACGTTGATCCAACCCTGTTCCGCAAGTAGCCCATCACAATAGGAAGATGAAGGCCGATACCGGTCGAGAAGGTGCCTAGGTGGAGAGAGGACAAGGTACTGGACATGTTCTACCATGTCGAGAAGTACTTCAAGCCTGCGCAGGCAGAGAGGTTCAACTACCTACTATGGAAGGAGGTCGGAAAGACACTCGTGGCGGTCCCGGTTATGTGGAACTTCGACTCCGTAACGTACCTGCCCGAGTTCTTGCCGTATGAGGAGCGTGGGGGCACGAAAAGGACGCTGGCCTATTCGGAGCTTTGGAACCCAGAATGGAAAGGAAGGACCGGGATGCAGGACGAGGGCTTCACAGTGTTCAGCGAGACCGCAAACTACTTGGAAGCTACTGGGCAGATGACGTTCTCGGGTGCTATAACCAATCTGACAGAGAAGGAAGTCGATGCCGTTTTTAACTACCTTCTGCCCTACGTTAAGCAGGGCTTCATAAAGACGTTCTGGTTCTCCTACGGAGACATAGTGACGCTGTTCTCAACCAGGGAGGTATGGCTAGCGAGCACGTGGCAACCCGTGTGCTTCGATACTAGAAAGGCCGGGACGCCCGCGTACTATGCGGCGTTGCAGCATGGGCCGTTCTTCTGGTACAACTCCGGCTACGTTTCATCGTTGGCCTCGCCAGAGGTTGCGGAGGAGGGAATAAGGTTGCTCAACTGGCACCTAGAGCTTTTCACGCAGATGCTGTACACTAGGCAAGGATACCCAACACCAGCATGGGCTTGGGAGGACTATAAGAATGCCATGGGGGATGAGTTCTACGGATGGTTCTACGAGGGCAAGAGCACCTACCTGCCTATAGATGAGGTAATGAAGGTCATATGGCCCAATAAGCCTGAGTTTGCAACGCTACCGGAAAGGCTACAGAACGCGCTATTCTTGCCCGACGTGTACTTTAAGCACTTCTGGACCGGCGAGCCGCCCAGGAAGGGTACGCCGCATCCGAGGGGTAACCTCAGGGACCTTGGCTCAGTCGATGATAAGCAGAAGATGACCAGATACTTCCTGTCGCCGGACCTGCCCGACAACAACGATTATTACGTGAAAAAGTTCGAGGAGCTGAAGGCCGCACTTCCTGTGTAGAATTTTCAAACCACCATCATTATTTATTCTACGGTCTCAAGGCCGTACTCTTTTTTGAGCTCCCTCAGCCTCTCCGGGGAAGTTCCCCTAATCCTCTTCACGTAATAATACTCGGGCTCTGACAGCTTCCTCCCAGTTATTATCCCATCTATCCTAAGGACGGTGTACGCAAGCTCGAATGCTGTCTTGATGGCCTGTTGCTTAACGGCCGTCAGCTCGTACAGGCCCAGCTCCTTAGCGCTCGCCACGCCCCCTCGAGAGCTAACGCACGCATCAACTTTTCCGGAGGCATGCTCTGACCTCAGAATGCTCAGAACCTCTATAGAATCTTGGCCTAAGTTTGTTGAAAGGGTGGATACCACGTCTTCGAACGCATCTGCCACGGCTTTAACGACGAGCTGCCTCCTGTCCGGAATGCTTTCCGCATACTCCCTAAGGCGTAGCGAGAGCTCTACCTCGAAGGCACCGCCGCCGTAGACGACCTTGCAGCCAGATCCGATGAGGGAGAAGATCGGGAGGGAATGCTTGATAACCCTTTCCACATCGCTCTGTAGCAGGCTCGTTACGCCCTTAAGGACGATGGTAACACTTTTTGGCCTATTGCATTTGTGAATGAATACCGCCCTCTTTCCGTCTAGGTCTACTTCCTCCACGATTCCTGCCCAGCCAAGGTCTGGCTCTTCCAGCAGCTTTACGCTTACGGGTAGCGCACCGACCGCTCTGGCTATCAGCTCAACCTCCGGGTGCGGAAGTCCATATATAGCAGCTATTCCCGCGCTAGCCAGCTGCTCGATTGCGATAGGGTCTGCTCCCTTCTCTACGACGACAAAGCCAACTTTTAGACCAACGATTTTTTTGACCATGTTAGCTATGTATTCGTTTTTACTGTCCAGCAAATTTCTTAAACCTACGTCATCGCCAAGCTCTACGGAATAGTTTAGCTGACGTCCAATCTTCTCGCGTACCCTCAGCTCATCTTTAAGTACGGCCACCCTCGTGGCCTCTAACCTCTTTGGCATGCCTGGGTGGGCCATCTCTTTAAAAACGGCAACGCCGTCTAAAACGAACGAGTCGATGAGCGTACCCCTTTCAACTGATTTAACGTCGATCGCTTTGTCCACGTCGGCGGACGTCAGCCCTTCTATCCCTACGACCTCAACCACCCTCTGTATAATGCTTGCAAGCCTATGCCGAACGTGCTCGGGCAACCTGTTCAGCACCGTTGCTTCCATTATTAGCTTCAGCATGCTCTCACGCTGACACGACGCGTCGATGGATAGTTTTTCCGTCATCTCCAGGCTTACTCTAAGCGCATCCAAAAGCCCCTCCAGCAGTATCGGCGTCTTTAGGCCTTTCAGCAAAAGCTCCCAGCACCTCTCCAAAATCTTACCGCCTAGGAGGATTGTGTACACCGCACCGTCGCCTACTGTCTTGGACATCGTCAAACCAGCCCCGGCCATCAGTTGGGCTATCGGGTGAGCCAGGCCGACCTTCTTCAAAACCGTCCTGAGGTCGCTTGCCAAATATCTCAGGCCGTGCTCATCGGTCACCAGCTTACTCATCCTAACCGGTCCATAAAGCCCCGATACGAATTCCGTCATCCAGCGTACGGCAGAAAACTTCTCAGCTTGAGCATCCTCTCCCAGCTTCATATCCGAGCCTATGCTGAACACTGAGACCGGCTTGCCGTCGATGTATATTGTAGGCTCTGGCACGGACTCGTGCGCAAGCGGCAACATTCTCTGGTCAATCTTAGCTAGCTTAGCATAACCCCTGTCAATCTTTTCCAGGACCAATCTATGCGGAAACGTGGGCACGAAATCCCTGCCCCTAACTTCGTTAGCAAATGCAGACATCTTTTAACCAGATTTCATACACGCATGTATAAATTTCTTTGCGACATGGCCGAAAAATACTCGTATGCAAAGTCACAGGAGGCCATATTACGGTAGATAAGCAACGGTGAAAAATATAAAATGGCGTTGGGATTTTTAACATATTTATAGAGTATGTTACGTCTTAACGACATGTACGAGAAAATACGTCGTTTCATGCTGTCTATCAGATGTACGGTTTAATCTACCTTACGTTGAAGCGGTAGCATCGGCTGGATGGAAAAATTGATAAGCACGTGGATGAAAATAGCGGTAGGGTTCACGGTTTGTATAGAGATTTTTCATCCTTAAAAAATCCGATAGGTGTTTTCGATACGTGTGCAATAAGCAAGAAGCATGAGGTTAAGCGGATAGGATGTTTTAACTTAGCCTCGGAGCATCGTAGGAGGTCGTGAGAGGATGCCTGGCTTAAATTTTAGAAGCTACGTTGATGTATGGAGCCTGGCTGATGAGTGGGGACCGGAAAAGGTCATACAGGTCTATGACCCGCATACGAAGATGCAGGGTGTCTTGGTTATCGACAACACGGCCATGGGTCCAGGAAAAGGCGGGATAAGGTTTCAGCCGACGGTAACGCCCCAGGAGATTTTTTTGCTCGCAAGGACGATGACTTGGAAGTGCGCCCTGGCCGGTCTACCGTTCGGCGGAGCAAAAGGGGGAATTAAGGGAGACCCCCTAGAGGTCGACAGGGTAGCATGGATCAGGGCGTTCGCAAAGGCCATCAAACCGTACGTGCCGCTACAGTACATAGGAGCCACGGACATGGGAACGACGGAGATGGATATGGCAGTTTTCGCGCACGAGATAGGCGACATGAGGGCCTGCACCGGTAAGCCTACGGAGCTAGGGGGCATACCGCACGAACTGGGTACGACGGGCTACGGCGTCGCCATCGCAACCGACCTATCCATTAAGATCCTGAACAAGCTAAACCTGTTGAACATAGACGCAAAGGATGCCAAGATCGCTATACAGGGATTCGGCAACGTGGGTTCGTTCACAGCCAAGTTTCTAGACGAGATGGGGTACAAAGTAGTTGCTATAAGCGACGCCTCGGCCTGCGTGTACGATCCAAATGGTTTGGACGTGCCAAAGATAATGGACGAGTTAAGGCTCTTAAGGACAAAAATGAAGGCACCCATGCTTAAAGATTTAAAGATTCCTAACAAGGAACCTAGGGAGAAAATATTTGAAAAAGAAGTGGACATATTCATACCAGCGGCAACGTCGTACACGATAAACGAGCAGACAGTCCACAACCTTATCTCATCGAAAGTGAAGATGGTTGTCGAGGCTGCGAACATACCGACGACGAAAGAAGCGGAAAGTATACTGCAGCAAAACGGCATATGGGTAATGCCCGACTTCCTCGTCAACGCTGGCGGCCTAATAGGTTCTTACGTCGAGTACATAGGCGGGACCGAGGTGCAGGCGTTTGAGCTGATTAAGTACAAGATAACGACGAACGTGAAGAGGGTCCTGATCGAGTCTGCCCATTCAAACCGCTCGCCCAGGAGCGTTGCCGAAGAGGTAGCCAAGAGAAGGGTAAAAAAGGCCATGCTCCTAAGGGATGGTGCCATAGACGTGGCCAGGGAGGCTTACGCCCGCGAAGAGCTAGAAGAGTATGCGTGGAGGATGGAGGGTCTGTGAGCTACCCGCGCCCGAAGGATGGGGTCTTACCGCGAGTTAGAGAAGCATCTATAATGCTCGATAGGTTTGCAAAACGTAGTATTTAGCAAAAAATTTTGGCGAAAAATATTTATTTCGAAAACCTCCCCCTCTTTTCCCTAAGATGACGTCAAACACGCTCTTCCTCTCGTACGTGATGAGGCAGTTTGAGAGTGCGGCGCAGACGCTAGGCATAAGCCAAGATTTATCCGAAGTCCTGAGGAGGCCCGAGCGCTCCGTCATAGTCTCCTTGCCCTGTAGGATGGATAACGGTGAGCTTAAGGTCTTCACAGGATACAGGGTCCAGCACAACTCTGCAAGGGGGCCGTACAAGGGAGGTATAAGGTATCATCCGAACATAACCCTCGAGGAGGTCACGGCGCTGGCCATGCTGATGACGTGGAAGTGTGCCGTGATGGACATACCGTTCGGTGGCGCAAAGGGAGGGATAGCATGCGACCCAAAGGGCATGAGCCAGGCCGAGCTCGAAAGGCTTACGAGGAAGTATACGATGGCGATATCTAGCATCATAGGCCCCTATCTGGACATACCCGCCCCCGATGTCTACACGGACGCCCAGACCATGGCCTGGGTGATGGACACGTACAGCAAAGTTAAGAATGAGCCGACGCCCGCCGTCGTGACGGGTAAGCCCATTAGCTTAGGCGGAAGCGAGGGTAGAAACGAGGCTACGGGAATGGGTGTCGCCATAGTAACGAGGGAGGCCAGCAAACGCTTGAAGAGGCCGCTAAAGGACGCCAGGATTGTGGTGCAGGGGTTCGGGAACGCAGGATACGCATCGGCATGGTTCCTTCAGCAGATGGGGTGCAGGATTATAGCAGTAAGCGACTCAAAGGGTGGCATATACTCTAAGGAAGGGCTCGAGGTCGAAAAGGTGCTGGAGCACAAGAGGAGGACGGGCTCCGTCATAAACTACGAAAAAGCTGAGAACATAACGAACGATGAGCTTCTGGAGCTCGAGTGTGATTTCCTAATACCAGCGGCCCTAGAGAACCAGATAACAGAAAGGAACGCAGACAGGATTAAGGCGTTGGCCGTGGTAGAGGCGGCCAACGGACCGACGACGCCTGAGGCTGACAGGGTTTTGTTCGAGAAGGGGACGCTCGTCGTACCGGACATACTGGCTAACGCCGGTGGCGTAACCGTCAGCTACTTCGAGTGGGTCCAAAACCTTACGCGCACCAAATGGTCCATCGAGGATGTTAGGACGAACTTAGAGGGGAAGATGGTGAGGTCGTTCGAGGACGTTATGAGGTCAGCCGAAGAGTATGGCGTGAGCGCAAGGCAGGCAGCCATGATCGTTGCGGTAAAAAGGGTTGCCGAAGCGGTAGAGGCTTTAGGTAGCTGGCCTTAAGTTGGCTACCCATGCCGAAGGCCGTGGCTTCCAGCGTTCGCTGAGGCTTTACGCCCCTCAGACACGTCTGCCGGTTCATGGGGCTCACGGCTCAGCCATAGCATGGGCTCCGCTTTCCCTTCGTTTGGTAAACGTTCCCAGCCGAAAATAAATTTAAAATTGCCGTTCATCTAAACCATAAAAAGGCGTGGTTTTTCTGGACGGTGGTGATAAGGTAGAATCATGCAAGCGTTGGAGCCCCTTAGGATTGCCCTAGTACTTGCGATGATGTGTTACGCATCCTACAGCGATTTGAGGTTCAGGGAGGTTAGCGATAAATTATGGGCAGTTTTCGGCTCCGTCGGTGCTGTCATAACGGCATACGACTTCACGATGGCGGGACTGCGCGATTATACTTTTTTAGGTTTAATTTCTATCGGTCTGAGCACGGGTATAGCATTTGGCCTGTACTATGCCAAACTTTACGGTGGAGCGGATGCGAAGGCTTTGACGGTGATATCCGTGCTGATGCCGGTATACAGGCCGGCCGGGGCCATCCACCCCTTTACTGCGCTCCACTCCTTCATGAATGGCTTGCTGATATCCGTAGCTTTGCCGATATCCCTCTTGGTCTACAACCTTCTACGAATACTCAGGGGTGAAAAGATATTCGAAGGTCTTGAACACGAGCCTGCTCTGAGGAAGGCCTTGGCGTGCTTCCTCGGTACGCTTTGCGATGATGCAAAGAGGAAAAAATTCTGGATGCCGATGGAAAGCGTTTTGGACGGTAAGCGTAGGCTTACGTTCAACGTATTCGTAGACGTCGAGCTACATGTCGACAGGGATAGGGCATGGCTTACACCAGGCATACCGTTGCTTGTATTCATAACCGGCGGCTTCGCTGTCTCGATATTCTACGGAGACATTTTCGGCCTCATGCTACACAAACTGTTCGGGTTCTGAATTGGGTGGAGAATAGGTAGCGGGTCGCTATCGATGCTTAGGGCTCCCACACCGATCGGCTTTCACAGGAATCTCTGGGAGGCCGACCCTGTCCAGGGTTTAAGGCCGCCACGAGGCCCCTACAGTTGTTAGGCCGCCCTTTCATACGTTGACATGTCAACGTATGAAACCGTTGAATACGACGTTTAGGCATAGAGTTCTATCGTCAGCATCTCCAGGGCGGCCGCCACCATCAATAGCCCGGCTACCGCTAAAACTATGAAAGGGAGGGCTTTTACCTCAGACCTTAGCTTTCTCTTAATGGCCGAGTAGATTATCAGAACACCCTCCGACGTGGCCAGCCCGTAGCCCAAGAATTCTAGTATACCGTATGGTGAAAGCACAGCAACCCCGACTAGGTACGTCGATGGTATGTTCGATTGGACAGAGTAGGCCGCAAATACTAGCCCAGTCGAGTAGATGGCGTACCCACCGAATAACATACCAAGGGCAGGGATAAACATCAGCAAAGCTATCTGAAAATTGTTAAAGAAAATTTTCCAAGCGTTTATATCTCGAAAGAGCTCGCTAACCTGCCGGATTATTTCTTCGCTCTCCCCAGGGCTTAATGTCGTTAAGGATCCAAAAAGGAGTACCAAGATAAGCCCGAGCGTCGTGGCCGCTACCAGCATTAGCCTTTTCTTAATCGGTATGGGGCCGATCATCTTGATTCTCCTACAAGCCCATGGGCTTTAGCCGTGGGCAGTTGACTTAAATTCGACCTTAAACTTTTCTACCACTTGCTGGAGCAATCTTGCATTACACCTAATACCCTCCCTCATCGACCTTATTCTCTCGACGCTTATTGGGTCCACACCCCTCAGGATTGCTGCGTAGAGGCTTACGTAGTCGCATATAACCATAGCTGAAAGGATGTTAGCGATGTCGTCACTCCCCTGGATCACTATCTTTGACACCTTAACGCCAAAACGACCCGCCAGCATGCTTTCCATCCTATCCATCGCTTCCTCTACAGCTGGGTGCTCGCCTTTACACCTAAGCGTGACGACCGACAGGCAATTAACCATGGCCGGATCCCAACCCTCTATGTCGTTGTGCAAAGCTTCCGGTAAGCATTGGCTCACCGCTAAAATCTTAGAGTTCTCGTTCAGCTGACATTTTAGACGGTAACCAACGGAAGAGAGGCACCCATGAGAGTAGATGAACACTACCTTGTCGTATATGGAGTTTGCCGTGCGCTTCGCCACGTTAGACTCTGAAGGTACGTAAACCTCCACAGACTCTTGGACCCGCTTTGCCTCCTCAACCGCGCCCTTAAGCTCTTCCTGTGTTATATTTACGAGCCCAGCGTTCACCAGAGCAGATAAGGCAGCGCCTAGCATGTGGGGGACGGCCATCCGGGGTAATAGCCCGGCCTTAACCTCCGCCATCGGTATGCCCAGCTTTTTACAGACGTTTTTCATCAACCCGCCAGAAGTTATGGCAAAAATTGGCAAGTTTGCCTCATAGGCCTCAGCCATTGCCGAGAGCGTCTCGGCTGTATTCCCCGAGTAGCTGACCGCAACCACCAGCGAGTCCTTCCTCGAATAAGGAGGGATGGAATAATCCCTATGGCACAGAATCGGCAAACCCCTCCTTTTTGCCGTGATGTCCGACACGAGGTCTCCGACTATACCGGAGCCTCCAACCCCCAGGAACAGTACTGATCTGACGTCACGGCGTAGCCTGAGCGGTTCGTCCTCGGCAGACTTCATACCCTCTAGGAAGCCGTCCAGCTCCATCCTAAGTTGGGTTAGGAGCGACCTCACCTCAGGCCTTTCATACGGTTCAGGAACGTCCAGCCTCATTGCTCAGCCGTTCCACCTAACGCTGCTATCTTTTCCTTTAACTCCTGCACGGCCCGTCCTACTTCTTCCTCGACCTTCTCCTGCGACGGAGTTGTTGCCGTGAGGTGGAGCTCGATTATGGATACACCGGACTCTCTACCCTTCGGGTGGGACTTTATGTAGACAGAAGGGTATTTTGACATAACATCCTTTATTGCTGGGGCTAGCGCGGACTCCACCACGCCCCTCGCGATCACAGTCGCCTCCACTACGCGTACCTGCTTTATCGACTTTCGTATGATCGGCGAAAGCTCGTTCTCAAAAATATCCATCAGCTCAGCAGGGACACCCGGTAAGCACGCTATCCTTTGACGGCCAAACTTTATAAGAACGCCCGGCGCCGTACCCACCCTGTTGCGTAGAGGAACGGCTCCAGCAGGAAGCTCGGCCATCTTCCTCCGCTCTGGCGTTATTTCTAGGCTTTTGAGGATGCCCCGCTCGAACATCTCCTTGTACTTTTCCAATATCATCTGGTAAGCTTGCCTGTTTAACTTCAACGACCTCTTTATAGCCTTGGCAACACCGTTCAGCGTCATATCATCGAAAGTCGGTCCAAGACCGCCGCTAGTTATTATCCACTCGGTACCCCTTCTCAGGGCCTCCTTCACGGCAGAAGATATCTCCGATAAATCGTCCCTAACGTCCGTTATCCTCCTTACGAACCCGCCCATCTCCGTAATTCTCTTAGCCAACCAGCTCGCGTTCGTGTTTACGACCTTTCCTATCAGCAACTCGTTTCCCACGCTGATTATCTCAAAAGTCGTTTGCTTATGTTGAACCATGCGCACCAACAGTCAGCACCACAGTATAGCGTGGATTTCATCCCTTAAACCTTTTCCTCAAGCGCTCTGAACGGTAAGAGGCAAGATTCATATAGAAATAGGAGTGAAATTTGGATTGCGGCTTGGGATGTCTAGGTACCAGACGATCAGGCTGCCCGATGAGCTAATGGTTGCCGAAACTAAGAAGGCGTTCGCAGAACTTTCCCAAAGAAACCTTGATGATGTTGCCAAGAAGTGCTCCGTTGCATACATACCGTCCCGTGAACAGGGCGTCAAGGGTAGGTTCATAATAACCGTATTCAACAGAACATACTCCGTAGAGCTTTCAGAAGAATGCGTCGTGGACCTGCTGACGGATAAGCCCGCACCCAAGAACGTTCAGTACATAATAGTTAAATACCTTATAACAGGCGATGGAACGCCGCTAGGAACAGGTTGGGTGAACTACAGGGACGTCGTTGGTGCTGCACCCTACGTGAAGGAGTTTGAGGACTTTGTTTTGAGACGGTTGGCAAATAGATTCGGCAACGCCGTTGAGGTGTACGAATACGCGTGCAAGGTACTGGGTGGAAAAAAGGAGAAGCTAGGAGGCGTGAGCTTCTCCTTCTCAGTCCTCCCGAGGGTTCGAATCCTATGCCAGCTCTGGGCGGCCGAGAAACAGGATTACGTTCCGGCGGTCGCCAACGTTTCGTTCAGCATGAATTCCGATAGGTTCCTCCCAGCCCGCGAGCTTGGGATGGTAGCGTTGCTGCTAGTCGATATGCTGGAAAAGGAGGCGAGCAAATACGCGCAGCCCGGACAACGCTAAGGCTTCCGGTCTAGTACGTCCTTCATTCTCACCACTTCCTCCTCAACGTACCCCCTGGCATTCACAACCCTGGATAAGATGAACAGGAACGTCGAAAGCCTGTTTAGGTAGGCAAGGAGGACGTCGTTTACATCGAATCGTGCTTTCAACGATACAACCCTTCTTTCGGCTTTACGGGCGATGGTCCTGGCTACGTGTAGGATTGTGCTGCTTATTGCCCCGTATGGTATTATGAACTCTGAGGTTGCACGCACCTCGGGCTCGTAGCGCTCGATAAAACCTTCAAGCTCCCTCAACATGTCTTCGTTGACAGTCCGTTTGTATGCCGGCGTTCCAGTAGATGCTATCTCGACGCACACGAGGTACAGCGACCTTTGTATCCGTAGTAACGCATCTTTTATATCTTGGTATCCGGTCACAGCCCTGGCAAGGCCTATGATGGAATTCACCTCATCCAGCGCTCCCAGCGCCTCTACTCTAGGGTCGTCCTTTGGAACCCTAACGCCTCCCAAGAGTTCAGTAGTACCGTCGTCGCCGCTACCGTACCTCAACTTAACCATCAACAGTTGTGGGATTCATAGATTTTTATCCCTTCCCCCTCACCTCTACCATTAGAGGTTCATGAAGGGCTTTAGGGAGAACCCCATGTCCCGCATCCTAAGGAATGTGTTCCCTGAAGCATTCTTTTGCCTGTCGATCGTTACCCCGTTTGGGTTGCCCGAAAAGGATATTGCAACCATCTGCAACACGAGGGATGCTGAGATGGTGCGCATAGACCATAACGGTAAGGGAGTTAGCTGTTTCTACGGATAAAAAGCGTTTGCCTTTCACCAAAGCCATCGGGCTGAAGGATATTTCGGTACCGCATTTTTTCCACACAAATTTGTGTGGAAAAATGAAAGGGAAAGTTTGCGAGGATATTTCTGCCTTTTCTACGGTAGGGGAAGACCCTTGTAGGCCTTGTCTAGGAGCAACACCGGATGGAAGACCTTTTTGTCAGCGAATCTTTCTATCTGGATCTTACATAGGCTACACTCTGTAACGACAAAATCCGCATCTGACTCGGAAATCGCGCTTGTAAGCGGCTCGGCAATCACCCTGCTTACCTCGTAACCCTCGTACCCTCTTTTCATGCCCCACGTGCCGCCCATGCCGCAGCAACCGTAGTCGATAAACTCCGTCTCTATACCGAGCATTTCCAAAAACTTCAGGACGGGTTTGTCCTTGCTTAGACGTCTAGAGTGGCACGGAATGTGGTAGACGGCCTTGACATCCTTGTATCTTCTAAATCTTAAGTCGAGTGCACCCCTATCCAGCATCATCGAGAGGTATCCGAACAACTCATAGCTCCTCTCGGCTACGTCATAAGCCTCTTTGCTCTCTAGCAGCCTAGGATAGATGAACCTGAAGCAGTAAGCAGCTGTCGGCTCTGCAGAAACTAAGTCGTAACCCTTAGAGACGTACTCGTAAGCATGCCTTACGTTGTACTCCGCAACCTTCTTCGTGTGCTCTAGCAGGCCATAAAGGAACGAGGGCATTCCGCTCCCTTTCTGCGGCGGCATCACGACATCGAAGCCGTTCCTCTGAAGCACGTCGATGGTCGCCAATCCGACGTCCGTATCTACGTAGTAGGCCATGCTGTCCGCAAAGTACACGACCTTCCCCTCACTCCCCCCGTGCGAAACGATCAACCCCTCCGCCAGGTCCCGCAACGTCCTCCTAGAGAACCTAGGGAGTTTTACCCTCCTGTCTATACCGATGAGCTTTTCTAACACCCATCTGGATACGCTGGTGCTGCTTAGGAAGTTTGACAAGGGCGACGTCCTGCATGCAAGCCTCAGGAGACCCTCGTACCCTGCAAGCCTCCTGTCTACCCATGGATAACCTTTACGCTCGCCATACCTTCGCTTTATCTCAGAGATCATCATCGGTATGTCTATGCCGATTGGGCACGTTTCGCGGCATAGGCCGCACGATATACAAAGGGGTGCGTAATCCGCCGCGTTCTCAAGACCATGCGATATGTACGTCCAAGGGATGCCTATTGGGCCGCTGTATATGTAGCCGAAGACGTGCCCGCCAAGAACCCTATAGGTTGGGCAGACGTTAAAGCAGGCCGAGCACCTTATACAGTTCAGCGCATCCGAGATGATGCTGTCTCGGGCGGCATCGAGCCTTCCGTTATCTAACAAAACTAGGTGGAGCTCACGCTTTATAAAACCGCCATCTGGCGATGGTGTCTCAGAGCCTGCGTTCAGTACTGTGACGTAGGTGGCCATCTTCTGGCCTGTAGCGCTCTTCGGCAGAACATCCAATACCCTCACAGCATCCTTCCAGCTTTTGACAAGCTTCTCGACCCCGACGATCGCCACATGGATTCTTGGGAGCGCCGTGACCAACCTACCGTTCCCTTCGTTCGTTACGATGACCAAGCTACCGGTCTCCGCGACCAGAAGGTTTGCGCCAGTTATACCCATGTCCGCCCTTAGAAACTTGTCTCTGAGGAACGACCGCGCAAACCTCGTGATCTCCTTAGGGTCGGCAGGTAGCTTAACCATTAGCTTCTCCTCTATGAGCTTAGATATGTCATGCCTGGAGAGGTGTATAGCCGGGGTTATCAAGTGGGAAGGCCTCTGGCCGGCTAACTGGACCAACCATTCGCCAAGGTCCGTCTCGACTACCTCGAACCCATGGGCCGTAAGCCATTTGTTTAACTCTATCTCCTCCGCTGTCATGGATTTTGCTTTAACGATCCTCTTAACCCCCTTTGCCTTTGCCAGGCTAACCACGTACTCGCATGCATCCTTGGCGGTTTTGGCAAAGTAAAAATTGCAACCATTTTCTTCAAGCTTTTCCTTAAGTTCCCTGACGTTCTCCTCGATCGAGCTTATCGAAGAGTACCTGATCTCTCTTAGCTCAGCCAATTTTTTCTCAGTGTAATCGATCATAGCAGCGTCTTTTTTATCTCTCATGTGCAGCATGGATCTTCTTAGGTTCTCGATCTGGTTCCTGTTTCTCAACGCCTCGGAGACTTCAGCTACCAGATTTCTCCCCATCCGGCATCCCATCCAGGATTATTACGTGTAGCTCGTGAGGCCCATGGACGCCTAACACGATCTCACGCTCTATGTCCGCCGTCCTACTCGGGCCGGTAATCACTGATACCGTTCGTGTGCCCTGGCTTTGCATCTTCTTAAACCATTCGGCAAGCTCCAAGAAGCTATCCACTATGTTTTCTTTAGCGATTATTGCAACGTGTACGGGTGGTAGGCAAGAAAGAAGCCTCTCTGCATCGTTCCGGGTTGTTAGGACGAGCGAGCCAGTCTCTGCAACGGCTAAGTCAGCACCCGTTACCCCTATCTCGGCTTTTTCGAGAAGCCTACGGAGATCCTTCGGGTCAACGTCGTCGAGCTCAAAGCAGGATGCGCCCGCAGAGGCTATGCCCCTCCTGAGCTCAGAGGAGAACTCCTGGTCTAGGCCAGAGATGAGCACAAGTTTGGCCCTCCTTTCCATCACAAGGTTCGCGAGGTACTTGACGACTTCTCCGCGCGACCCGAAAAGCCTACCAACCGCCCCTAGCTTTTCCAGCTCGGATACGAGCCTTTGGGCGGCGTCGGAACCAGCTCTCATGAGTTTTCGTCCCAGCTTTCTGCTAAAAGTATATTATCTTAACGCCTCCTTTTATAATTTTTGTAAACTTACTGTATGCTGTATGTTTAATCTCTCAGGATCAGCCCCTCGACTTCAAGGATGTTTTCAACTTGGAAGTCAACATCCCTAGACGTCCCACCCTTTCCCACCATGATAGTCTTTATGCCAAGCTCTTTCGCAGTCTTTAGGTCTACCTCGTACCGGTCGCCGACGTATACCGCCTCCCCGGCGGTCATGCGGGCGAGCCTAAGTATCTTCAAATACCCATCGCGGGAAGGTTTTGGCTCAGCTTCGTCGCTCGTGACGATTATATCGAAGGTCGATGGCTCTATTCCGAGGGCTCCGAGCACCTTAAGGGCTAGCGCTTTGCCGGAGTTCGTGTGCGCCGCTAGCTTGAACCCTGACTCCTTGAGCTTTCTCAGCAGGTCCCTAACCTCTTTTGCCTCCGTTATGTAATCCGATGGGTTTACCCTCTTGGCCAGCTCAGCGTAAAACTCCCTCAGGTTTATCCCAAGCTTTATTAGGCACCAGCTTATGCTTGCAACCTCCCTCCTTAGCATCCTAAGCTTAGCCTTAGCCTCTTCTGAGCTACAGCCAAGCCTCTCGGCGAGCAGCTCCACTATTTTCCTATGAAGCTCCTTCTCGTACTCATCGCTTCTGTACAAGGTGCCGTCTATGTCAAAAATTATCAACTTCTGCCTGGGCATGTTGTTTTAACCTACTTCGTTTGGACGATCATCTCGATTTCTACCGGAGCCCCCATAGGTAGCTCCGTGACGCCTACGGTAACCCTAGAATGTTTCCCATTCTCGCCGAATACCTGTAGGAGCAGGTCTGATGCGCCGTTGATGACCCTTGCTTGATCCCTGAAGCCGTCGGAGGAAGCCACGTAACCAACAAGCCTGACGACCCTCCTTACCCTTCCGAGGCCGCCGAGCGAGGCCTTTACAACGGAAAGGGCGTTCAGCGCAGCAACCTTCGCCGCCTCGTATCCCTGCTCTAGCGTGACCTCCTTACCCAACTTACCGGCATACAGTAGCCTATCGCCTACGATGGGCAGGACCCCGCTAACGAAAAGTAGCTTACCGACTTTTACGCTAGGAACGTACGAGGCGACGGGTTTAGGCGGCTCTGGTAACGAGTAGCCCAACGCTTTCAACCTGTCCTCATAATCGACTTTTGCCAACCTTACCACGCGGAAGGAGATTAAGCTCGTTTATAAAAACCCTAATGGCTCTTTAACAAATGGGGAAGATCCGTATCCTCCGACGGAATAGGAACGAACAAAGCGGCATGTTTTACCCCTTCTCCTAACCCTTGAGGGTTCTTGCGATAAGCTTACTTAACTCGACTAGCCTGCACGAGAAGCCCCACTCGTTGTCGTACCACGCAAGTACCTTCACCAACCTTCCGCCCACGACCATCGTACTCAACCCGTCGACTATCGCAGAGTGACCGTCCCCGATTATGTCGGCGGAGACTATAGGTTCTTCCGTATATGCCAGTATGCCCTTCAGCCTACCTTCGGCCGCTTCCTTCAAGGCCGCGTTCACCTCTTCCCTCGTAACTTCCCTCTTCAGCAAGACCACCAGGTCGTTTATGGAGCCGTTGGGAACTGGGACCCTTAGCGCCAGACCATCCAGCCTTCCCTTCATCGCAGGTATAACGTCTCCGATGGCTCTTGCGGCACCAGTCGTCGTTGGTATTATCGATAAGCACGCGGCTCTTGCCCTCCTCAAATCTCTATGGGGAAGGTCAAGCAGCCTTTGGTCGTTCGTGTACGCATGGCATGTGGTCATAAGTCCGAGCTCGACGCCAAACTTCTCGTCCAGCACGCTTACTATGGGTGCTAAGCAATTGGTCGTGCATGATGCCATGCTTATTATGTTGTGCTTTGCTGGGTCGTAGGCATGCTCGTTGACACCCAAGACCAACGTTATGTCAGGGTCCTTTGCCGGGGCTGATATTATGACTTTCTTCGCACCAGCATTGATGTGCTTCCCCGCACCAGCCCTGTCCGTAAAAAGCCCAGTAGACTCAAGCACGAGCTCCACGCCGAGCTCCTTCCACGGAAGGTTTGCCGGGTCCTTTTCGGAATACACCCTTATCCTCTTACCAGATACGAGGATTGCGTTTTCTTCAGCCCTGACGTCGGCTTGGAACTTTCCAAACACGGAGTCGTACTTGAGTAGGTGGGCCAGGGTCCTCGCGTCTGTTATGTCGTTTACTGCGACAACGTCTATTAACTCTGAAAACTCTTCGTCCCCGAACGCTGCCCTTAAGAATCCACGACCTATTCTGCCGAAACCGTTTATGCCCATCCTAACAACCATGCGGATACGCCCCGGAAGCAGATCTTTCCTTTATTTGATCTTTCTCCATTTTTCTGCCGACCTCTTCAGCGCCTCGAATAGTGGCAATTTCATACCGGAGAGAAATTTGATGAGGGCGCCGCCAGCGGAGGTTGCATGCGTGACCTTATCTCTCAAGCCGAAGAGCTCGAGCGCCGTTAACGTATGGGCGCCGCTAGCGATCGATATGGCTCTAGAGTTAGCAAGCTCCGTCAACAACGCTTTAGTACCGACGTCAAAGTTCTTTTTCTCGTACGCACCCGGTGGCCCGCTCACGATGACCGTTCCCGAGTTTCTGATGATCTCTGCGAACTTTGATATTGTCCTCATGCCTATATCCAACACGGGTTTCTCCGAGTTAAGCTGAGATAGCATAAGCTCCCTTCTTTTTCCGTCGACCTCAACGGCAAAATCTTCAGGGAGTACGAAAGTATTTCTAAATTCTGAAAGGAGTTTCTCCGCCTTCTTGATGTACTTTTCCTCATCCTTAATGCCCGTCGGCACGTTCAAATCCCTGCTGGCCTTCAAGAATATGACGCCGAGCAGCCCGCACGGCAGGATTTTATCAACCTTGTAACTGCTTATCAGGGCTTCCACAGATTCGATCCTGTCGGAGACCTTCGCACCCCCCAACACCAACGTTATGGGTGGTCTTAGTTTTTGCATGATGGACATGAGCGATCTTACCTCTTGCGTGAGCAGCCTTCCGCCGCAAGTTGGCAGAACCTCGGCAAAACCAACTATCGACGGGTTGGCCCTATGCGCCGCCGGAAAAGCCTCTAGAACGCAAACGTCGAAGTAATCCTTCAGGGTCTTAACCATGTGGGTTTTAGAAGCATCCTCTATGCTGAACTCGAAATTTTCTTCGGCGACGAACCTTAAGTTATCTAGAACAAGAACCTCTCCAACCCTCAGGTTTTTTATAGCATCCCTTGCCGCAGGTCCGATAACGTCGTCTATGAACTTCACATTCCTTCCGACATACTCTTTTAGAACCTCTGCGTGCTCTCTTAGGGATACGTAGTCGTAGTTGCCGACCCTGCCTTGGTGAGAGCCCACGACGACCTTCGAGCTGGATAACTCTTTTATTGACGCTGCTACCTCCCTTATCCTTATCTTGTTGAGCAGACGGCCGGAATACGGGTCTATGGGCGAGTTTATGTCCGCCCTTAGGAAGACCGTCTTCCCAACTAGGTCCAAGTCATCTACCGTGAGGAAATCAACGTAGGGTGTTGAGTACGTATCTACCATACTTGGGCTTTAGATTTAAAGTTATTTTAATTTTTTGTAATCGTCGTTTTTGTGTATGTACAGTTATTACACAGTTGTCGGATGGTTAACGTTTTGAGAATTTGCTTAGCTCCTCCTCCCTCAGCAGCCTTCTATGAACCTTGCCCGCAGGCGTTAAGGGCAACTCTTTCCTGAACTCGACCTCCTTTACCAACTTATACGGCTCCAACCTGTCCTTAAGGAAGTTGATGAGCTCGTCAGCCGTAAGCTGGGCCCCATCCTTCAGGACGACGAACGCCTTCGGCACCTCGCCAGCGATAGGGTCTGGCTTGCCGACGACCGCGCATAACTTCACGGCCGGATGCTCGTATATCGCATCCTCCACCTCCCTCGGGTAGACTGAGTAGCCTTTATGCTTTATGAGGTCCTTCTTCCTATCGATGATGTAGAAGTACCCGTCCTCGTCCATCTTGGCCACGTCGCCCGTGTATAGCCAACCATCCCTTAAAACGTTCTTCGTCTCCTCTGGTTTTTTCCAATAGCCCAGCATGACCTGCGGCCCCTTTATAACGAGCTCGCCCACCTCTCCGGGAGGTAACGTCTTGCTTCCGGTCTCGAGGTCGACTATCTTAGCATCGACGTCCGGCCATGGCAGGCCGATCGAACCTATCTTGACAGTCTTCATGCTGGGGTCGACGGGGTTTGTATGCGTCCCCGGCGAGCACTCGGTCAGGCCATAACCCTCTACGAGGACGCCGCCCATAAGCTGGATGAACCTTCTCTGAACCTCAGGTGGAAGGGGCGAGCCGCCTGATATGCAGCACTTTACCGACCTTAGGTTGTACGACTGAGCCTCCGGTGAGGCGACTATTAGCGCGTACATCGTTGGTACGCCGCAGAAGACAGTTATGCCGTGTCTCTGAATGGTTTCCAGGACAGTCTTCACGTCGAACTTTTGAAGCAGGACGATAGTTCCCGCGGCATATATCGGCGAGTTCATAGAAGTCGTCATGCCGAATATGTGGGAAAGTGGCAAAACTGTCAGAAAGGTCTCCTCCGCAAACCTACACTTTATCCAAGCGGAGAACGCGATGGCATCGGAAACCATGTTAAAGTGTGTAAGCATGGCTCCCTTGGGCGTCCCCGTCGTCCCTCCAGTATACTGAAGGCAAGCCAGTTCCTTCTTCGGGTCTATCTCTACTTTTGGGGATTCTGGAGGATGCCTCGAGAGCATCCTATCGAAGTCGTAAAAGCTTCCCTGCGGCAGACGAGGGGCCCTCTCAGCGCTGCCGCTCGTCACAAATGTCCTTTTTACGGCAGTGGAGGATGCAACCTTAAGGAAGATAGGAAGCAGGGGCTCGTAAACGACTAAAGTCTCGGCCTCCGAGTCGTTGAGCTGGAAAAGCAGCGTGCTCTCCCGTGCCAACGGGCTTATGGTAGTCACCACGCAGCCAGCCTTTAGCGCACCGTAGTAAGCTATCAAGAACTGCGGTATGTTGGGCAAGAAGATGGCGACCCTATCGCCCTTAACGGCACCCATTCCCTCCAGAGCGTTCGCAAAGCTTGAAGCTAGGCTATCCAGCTCACGGTAAGTTAACTTGTATCCGCTCTCGCCAGAGATGACAGCGGTCCTATCTGGATAGGTCGAAGCCGAGCGCTCCAGCAACCCATGGAGAGGTATTTCTGGATAAGCGATGGATTTTGGCACACCCTCCGGATAAAATTTATACCAAGGCCGCTCCATAACGCTCGGAAAAGAACGGTCGACTGCAATATATTTTTAAATACCTTTTCCCTCCTCGATGAACAGTATCGGTATACGCGAAAATTTTCCATAAACCCGCCAAACATCTCTAACCATAAGAAATGGGTTACCAACAGTCTCCGAATAGTTAACTTTGTAATAATGCCCATTGAACGAATCCTTTTGGATTTCCAAAGGTCTGAGCAAGTATTCTGGGCTAAGCTTGGATACATATTCACGCTTAGCCCTCGAGCCTCATCCCCTCCTGATCCACCAGAGGCTTTTTATAGGGCTTGGCTTCCTTTGGGTATTTATCGTGGTACCTTTCGGATGTCAAATTTGAAACTGCTGACAACAGCTTTTAGGCCGAATTTTTGGAGGGGCTCGGGCAAACGGGTACCCGATATAGGGCAAATAAGCGAAGGGGTATGCAAGATGCCCGAATGTACCGTCCTTTGCCGTTGGCGGCAAAAGCCATCCATAAGGCCTTTAATTCCGAGGCGGAAAGGGTATTATGAAAAGCTAACTATAACTACCCGACAACGGTTGCCCCTCGTCCTTAGCATCGTAGAGGACGATTTGTATAGGCCTTCCCTCGCTAAGCGCTTGAGCGACTTTCTTTCTTGCTCTTTGAACAAGCCTCCAAACGGTTCCCCTAGAGACCCCCATCCTTCGCCCGGCCTCGTCCTGAAACAACCCTTCTAGGTCCACCAACCGGAAAGCCTCAAGCTCCGCTATTTCTAGAAGTATTGGTTCTGCATCCCTCGGCGGATGGGGGACGAAGCTGCTTACTGGTGGAACAGAGCCTAACCTGATAGGCTTCGGAAGCCTCCCCCTCATGCCGTACCTATGCCTATGCCGCCACATTAGCAGAATTCCTCCACTACTGTACGCCCACTATACATTTAACGGAAGATTTATATTTTTGTGAATATTCACATAATTGGTGAAAGCATGGCGTGGGGTTGGAGAGGTATGGCAGGTCCTTGGCCTGGAAGGGGCCCGTTTAGCTATTTGCCACCATGGCAGAGGCCTGGATGGCTGTTTGGCTTCGGCAGAGGGTTCGGATGGTTGTGGAGCTACCTATACAATCCTTGGGTTTGCGCTAGATTCCCATGGCTTCCAAGATGGTGGTGGGCATATCCGCTATACGGATACGCATGGCCGTACATGGCATACGGCTTTGGCTACTGGTACCCGTGGTACTGGTATCCGCTATACGGATACTGGTGAGTTAGAAATGGCTTGGCCGAGAAGAGGTAGAAGATATCAACGTTGGTGGGGTTACCCACCTCTATATCCGTATGCGTATCCGCCACCATTTCCTTACGCTTATCCACCGATCCCGCAATCCCTAGAAGATGAGCTGGCAGCCCTCGAGGACTACAAGAGAGAGCTGGAGGATGAAAAGGCAAGCATAGAAGAGGAGATAGCAGAGGTTGAAGCTAGGATAAAGGAGCTGAGGAGCATGCTCGAGAAAGGAAGACAGGGACCTTAGATGGGCTTACCGACGAAGAGCTTCCAGTGCAGCAACTGCGGATACGTGATCGAGATCCCTCAAGGAGCTCCGAAACCTGTTAATTGTCCTAGATGCGGGGCACCGGCCATGATGATTCACAGGCTAGACAAGGGTCCGCCGGGAGGAAGAAAAGGAAGGGGCGGAGGGCCTCCATGGCAGCGCAATGCTACCTAAAAACTCTTTTCGGATAAAATGCTTACAGTTTCATAACAACAACGCTTAATCCCGCAACTTTTATGGATTGGATTGGAGCGAATAAGGTTTATACAGTCCCTCTTGACACTCCCACGGACTTTAGCCGTGGGATTCTCGGTTCTTCAGGGCTTAGCCCCTTATCATACCGAGTTCTGGGCTGTGCCAAATCAGCCCATGCCCGCCTGCCTGAGCCCCTCCCTTTTCGGCCCGGAGCCTTATTCGGGCCTTTGGACGTCCAGGCCACATGTGAGCGACCCGCTCAAGGCTTTTATCGACGATTCATCCCACTAATAAAAGATGCGGGCCTTCTCGCCGAATTTGGTAAATAGGGTTGATGGAGAAGTGCGAAAATCCTATATAGAGTGCAGGCTTCATCTTAGAGGCAGGAAGCACAGGCCTAAAGCCGTGGATAGCTTACGTGTAAAATTGGGCAGCCTATCGTGCTTAACGTTAGCGGAATGGCTTCGGGAAAGTACCTGAAGCCCACTCAGGTTCCTCCTCAATATCTGATGCTGAGGTACAGTAGGACGACGAGCGCCGCAAACGTGAACAGGTCTGGAAGTAAAGCGAAGGGCCCGAGCCCAAACGGCCTGAACCCGAAGGCCCACATCACAACGGGGTTGGAGGTAAGGGCATAGAGGAAGAGTATTACTGAAAATATTATCAGCCCGACGGTGAACTCCGACCTGGTTTTCCTGTATATGTCAACGTACACGGTCAGCAGGCAGACTAGTAGGGCTATGTTAATGGTTGAAACAACGGTTTTCGCTACGTAGAAAAACTCTATGTCTCCCGGGATGACGTACGGGTATCTAGGACGCCATGCAATGTGAAGGTACCAAAAAGTAGATACCGCCCACATGGCCGTCAAAAACGCCACTATTATGAGAATCGGCAGGAGTGCAAACAACAGCCAGGCCTTCGGTCCTTGGCTCATTTTGCTATTCGTCTGTATCGCCCCCTTTTCTACTTTTTCCAAATTTTCTTCACGATTTCCTCGAACAACGCGTAATTCTCCTCCATGATCTGAGAGAGGAAATACGTGGTACCGTAACCTTCTCCCGCGGAGACCACCAAGTTGTTCTTCTCAAGCACCTCAAGGTGATGCCTTACAGTCCTGTAGTCTAGTTTGAGCCTGTTCGCTAACTGGTTGGCGTTCTGCGGCGCCTCTTTTAGCGCCATCAGTATCTTCGCCCTCGTCGGGCCGCCCCTCGTCCCCGCGATTAACCATCCGAGCAAGTACTTCAAAGGATGCGTGCTTTCTGACATTTATGCGGCTCCATCTTTGGCTAAAGCTTCCCCTCCTCGATTATAAAGATGTCTCCTTTTCTGAATTTGGAAAAGAGTTGGGATCAATTTTGAAAAACGCTTTAATCCAAACGGTACGCTGGTTATGTAAAACGGAGGTAAAAAGATGGATAGAAAAAAGATGCTAATCGCTTCGCTGAGCATAGTCGCCTTAGCGGTCGCAATGATGGCGGTATACCCTGCGGTTAGCGCCTCCCAATCTAGCAACTGGAAAGGAAATCAGAACGTCCTTCCTCCATGGGGTAACGGAAACGCTGAGACCGTGCCGAACGGTTGGCCGCGTTGGATGGCGCATGGGCGGGGGTGCTTTGGACTCTTAGAGGTCAGCGAGGCGTTCAAGAACAAGGTCCTCGATATAGCTAAGAGCGACAAAGACGTACAGAGCCTACTAAACGACGGGTATAGCGTCACAGGTGTAAGGCCAGTAGTGAAAGCCGTGGTAGGGGAGGACGGTAGCGTCACGATGAAGGCAACTGGCGCCATCTTAACGCTAAGCAAGGATTCGGCGAGGGCGATAGTGAAGGTTGACTTGGAAAACGCTAAAGTAACGGGGATAACGATTTTGACAAAAACGACGATAACGAAGCCTTAGAGAAAGCATAAAACTTTACTTTTTTTATTTTTGCTGATTTTGTTGGTAAGTGGATTTATATAATTCTACAATCCGAGAAGATATGGGATGATGAGCAACGTCCGAGTTGATTCGTGATACTCGACGGGCAGGCTGACCATAGCATCTGGTAGATGACCCTCCATAGAGTATCTTATTCTACGGAAAGCTTGCCAGCTAGAGAACGCTTTTTGGTCATCCTTTTCTCGTGAAGTTATGAGGGAGGTACGGTTGTACTATCATCAGCCAAGCCCCTCCACGAGGCTAGCGATGCTGCAGATTTAGGTCTGCAAAACCAAACAATCCGTACGCTATTGTGCGCGTATGCAAACATCGCTAGGTTCCTACCCCGACTTTTGTCCTCTTTCGATAGAACAAGTCCCTAACGATGCCTGTCGTCCGCTTGTATGCGGCCTGGATATCCAAAATCAGGTTGTTCATCTCGGATAAATCGGAACCTTTCTGCTGCAAACGAATTTGTCCATACCCTCAGGAGGCATTGATGATAAGGAGGATCTCACGATCTAACAAGGAATAAGGTGTAAGAAAAAGGCTTTACGCAGCAGAGAGTCATCTTAAAAGTCAAACCATACACACCACAATATCCGTATACAATTGCGACGCACACTTATCTGATTTTGAACTCCCTTCTAAACCTCTTAGACCCTTCTAGGATGATATTTGCTTCCTCTTCTGAGAGAAGTTTTACTATACCTTCCCACACCCTATTTTTCTTCGTCTCCACCTTCTTTCTCCAGTCCTCATCGGGCTCAATCATGCTACATCAATTACTATTAAATTAATGCGGGGGGTGGGATTTGAACCCACGAACCCCTACGGGACAGGGTATCCCATCCTCTACGGAACCTAAGCCCTGCGCCGTTGACCAGGCTTGGCAACCCCCGCCCTCTTATCGGAATTTCACGGGTTAAATTAAGGGTTTTCATGCTAAGCCTCCGGCTATGAACGAAAGCAGAGCTATGAGCATCCACAGTAGGGAGTGGTTCTTTACCCTTATGGCGTTCTCCTTACTGGGTGACCTTACTATAGAAGCCGATGAGTATATGAACCCAGCATCGCATACAAGAACGGCTGGCAAGTACCAGAACGATACGTAACCTAAGATATAAGGCAAGGGACTCAGACAGACGGCTGAAGCATAAAGGGCCGCGCCGAGCATCGCCGCCTTCTTCTCGCCCATCCTCCTGGCTACTGACCTAACGCCCCTGAGCGCGTCGCCCTCGACGTCCGATATCCCCTTGATTACCTCCCTTCCCGTGTTTGCCAAGAAAGCGAGCAGCGCGAACATAAGTACCCTTGCCCCTACCGTCCCGTCGCTCAGAAGAGAGCCGTAGACAAAGGGTGCTATTACGTTGAAACTCACCAGCAGGTTCCCGGGCAAACCGCTCACCTTAACGGTCGAGTTGTAAAGCATGGCGGAAGCGTATGCTAGTAGGGCAAACGCTAAGCAGACGTACGAGGTAAACGCAGCGGCCGCCAGGCCAACAGCCCCTAATGCTGTGGCGAAAACGATAGCGCCTCTCGGCGATACAACGCCGGATGGTATCGGTCTGTTTGGCGAGTTTATTGCGTCAACATGCCTGTCGAAGTAATCGTTTACCGTCATGGAACTTCCGTTGAGGGAGAACGCAGTTACAAAGGCCAGAGGTGCTTGGTATGCCGTTAAGGACCTGCTCTCGGAGAAAAGCACGCCTACCAGTACCGCTATGAACATCATCATTCCGTTTTGGGGCCTGGTAAGCTTAACGTATGCCACGGCTTTCTTGATTCTAGTCTCTTTAGACATTCTTCAGGTCAACCTGGCTGGCCAGATAGTAAACGACCTCGTTTCTCCTGTCCACGACGGAAATGACCATGTCCTTCTTGAGGCTCCTGCAGATGGACAGCAAATGCTTGATCTTGCTGAGCTTAACGCTCTTACCCTCGCTCAAGGGAGCTATCAGGTACTTAGCCGCCTCTTTTTGGAACTCTCCCCTCTCGAACACCCTGAACGTAAGTTCTCGGCTAAATCCCTCCTTGACAGTGTAGCGCCTGTTCCTTAGGTCCCTGTAGATTACGTAATCCCTCCACAGCGTCTCGCTTTTGCCCTCAAGGGCGCGGAGGAGCTCGTTGAACGTCATGTTTGAGCTCCCCGATAAGACTGACGCCATCTTGTTCTCTAGCAGGTAGAGGGCCTCAACGGCATTGTAAACGATTATTCCGCTCTCCTTGTCTAGCTGGCCATAACCCTTCGATAGTAACGCTAAAGAACGCTCCGATACCTCTGCGTAAATCTTCTCACCGTCGAAGCGAAGCTCAAGTTTTGGAGGCACCTCTTCCGGACCCATGCCCAACCCGTCTTTCCTGATGTACTGCACTATAAACCCTAAAGCCGTCTTCCATCATTTAACTATGCCTACGAGTAGACCCGTGAGAAGGCCAGCTGCCAAAACGGGATAAGTTTTTAGGATGCCGATAAAGCTCTTCAAAACATCCTTAAAGGACGTTGCAACACGAAATAGCTCCCCGTAGGTTGGCAAAACAAAGCTCGCTATCGTTATCCCGACGATGCCCAGTATGAGGATAGCAACTACTATTAGGATCATCCCCTTTAAAACCTTAGCGACGCCGAAGCCTACGAGGAAGCCTACGGCGAACAGGATGATATTCAGTATTAATACAGTGTAATCTATCATGGATATTATCTTAGGCCCATAGCTGCATATATTCCTTATGTTTGAAGTATAACAAAATACCTTTTTTATAGTAGTTTGACGGACAGGATAGGGATGCTCAGGCCGAGGCTCCATTGGCTCGAGAAGCTCATACTTCGGGCTTTGATAGATAGCGGTAGGCCTATGGAGTACGGCGAGGTCGCGAGCGCGATATCGAGGGACGAGGGCGCCGTGGCGAAGGCATCGCTCTGGCTTAAGGAGAAAGGCCTGGTCGAGATAGAAGAGGTTTCGGTTAAGGTAGCGAGGATAGGGGCTGTCGGGAGGGATTACCTGAAGAACGGCCTTCCAGAAAGGAGGCTGGTTTGTGTCCTGAGAAGGTTGGGAGGTCTTGCGAGCATGGATGAGCTTGAGAAGGAACAGTCCTTGAAAGGCGAGCTGGCTGTAGCCATAATGTGGGCGAAGAAGAAGGGTTGGATAGCGGTCGAAGGCGGCAACGGTTCCAAAGTTGTTAGAATCGTAGCCGACGTACCAGACGTTACAGCCGAGGAGGAGCTGCTGGAGCAGCTTGGAAAGGGCGACTTAAGGGTTGAGGACCTATCGCCGAGGCTTTTGGAAGCATGCCTTGAGCTTTCCGGCAGGCCAAAGGTAGTAGAGTTGTACGAGGACAGGAAGCACATCATGGTCCCGACGGAGTTAGCCCGCAGCATACCGCTGGAAGAGCTGGAGGTGGGGCAGCACACGATCACTAAGCTGACGCCCGAGCTTTTGATAACAGGTAGGTGGCGCGATTTTGAGCTAAGCCCCTTCGACGTTCATGCGCCCACAAAGCCGATCTTTGCCGCAAAGCGGCATCCACTCGTAACGCTAATCAGGCTGATAAAGGATGCTTTTGTGGAGCTGGGCTTCGAGGAGATTAAGGGGCCGCTCGTCGAGCTCGCGTTCTGGAACTTCGATGCCCTATTCCAGCCTCAGGACCATCCGGCTAGAGAGATGCACGATACCTTTTACTTGGCGTATCCAAGTACCGGAAAGCTTCCAGAGGGGCTTATCGAGCCGGTAAAGCGGTCGCATGAGTTTGGCGGCGACACCGGATCCAAAGGGTGGAGGTACAAGTGGAGTGAACACGAAGCCAGCAAGCTGGTACTCAGGACGCATACGACCGCCACGACGATAAGGCACCTCGCATACCACCGCGAACCGCCCGTAAAGGTATTCTCGGTCGACAGGATATACAGGAACGAAAAGGTAGACTGGAAGCACCTAGCAGAGTTCCACCAGGTAGAGGGGATAATAATGGATGAAAGGTGTAATTTCAGGGAGCTGATGGGCCTCATAAAGGAGTTCTGTAGCAGAATAAGCCTTAAGGAGATAACGTTCAGGCCATCCTACTTCCCCTACACAGAACCCTCCGCGGAAGTTATCGTCTACATGCCCGAGAAGCGCGAGTGGCTCGAGCTCTTTGGCATGGGCATGTTCAGGCCAGAGGTTACGGCTCCGCTGGGCGTCAAGCACCCTGTGCTGGCATGGGGCGGTGGGCTAGAGAGGTTGGCGATGGCGCTCTTCGGGCTTGATGACATAAGAACGCTATACGCCAACGACCTTAACTGGATAAGGGGCATGGCTAGAGTTTACGTGGACCTGAAGAGTGGAAGGCTGTGACGCGTCCTCTCCGACTTCTGGAAGTTAGCCGACCTGTATCCGGTAGGCCTTGTAGACGTATTGTGATGGGAGACCTGGATACATCGCTCTTAATTCTTGGTAACTTTCGGATTTAACCCTCCGAAGGAGCGATGCCATCGCTATGAGCATAGCTCAGAAGCTCATCTACGAACTCCCTATACGACTCAAAAATGCGGAGGATTTCTCTTTCCAGTTGAAGCCCGCAGCAAGCTTAACGCTCTAAACTACCATATACAAACACTTAAACGTTCTGAATTTCTCGCTTTGTGCTACGATCATTCAACGGATAAAGCCTAGGTTAAGACCTTCAAGGTAGGCCTCACGCCTACAATCCGTTTGCCGTTCATGGGCACCGCTACTCCTATATTCACCGTGGAACCTTTGTCCACAGCCAATGGATTTTACTCGGCCTTTAGGCCTCATAGAACATCAAGCCTCATCAGGCGGGCAGCGTTCAAGGATATCTAAGCTTTGCCATCCACCAAGGGATGAAGCTCCAATTTTCTGGGAGCATTTTATATACATGAACCAAAAACATAAAAATAAAAAACTAAAACAAGCTATATCGTAAATCGAATGGTCATGGTTAGCCTGCTTAACCTCCTTGCATTTGGATTAAACCTCGCTCTAATACCCACGATGCTTTATGCCATATTTTTCCTAGCCGGCTATTTTAACATCGGTGCCTGGGGCCTCGTCCTGATGTTCCTTCCGGCCTTTCTCTTGGACTACAGCAGGGCTATCGGTAAGGCCGTGATTTTACCGGTCCATGAGCTCCTAAGAAAGCCCCCAAGACCTACCTACACGCCTATAATCAGCATCATAATACCGGCCCACAACGAGGAGAAGACGATAGCCGCACGCATTGCGTCCGTACTCGAAAACGACTACAAGTTCAAAGAGGTTATAGTCGTAGACGACGGTTCAACGGATGGTACGTACGCTGCCGCATCAAGGTTTAAGGAACGGGTAAAGCTTCTATCAAGACCTAAGGGCGGAATCAAGGCGTACGCTTTGAACTATGGCCTAAGCTTCGCAAAAGGCGAGGTCGTGGTAACTGTCGATGCGGACACGATGATCTCCAGGGATGCCATCAATAAAATCGCTGCGTACTTCTCCAACCCAAATATACTGGCTGCGAGCGGGAACCTGAGGGTAATCAACGAGAACAAGAACCTACTAACAAGGCTGCAGTCGTATGAGTACGTGATAGCGTTCGACATAGGAAGGAGGCTACAGGCGCTCTTCAGAACATTACTCATAATACCGGGTGCGATGTCCGTCGTAAGAAAGAACGTCTTAGAGCGTATCGGGGGTTTCGACCCATTCCTCGGCGAGGATTTCGACCTTACGCTGAAGGTCCACAAGATAAAGGGTAGGGTTGTCTTCATACCGGATTGTTATGCATTCACAGACGTTCCAGAAAGCTGGGCCTCATGGTTCAGGCAAAGGGAGAGGTGGCACAGGAGCCAGATCAGGGTCTTGATAAGGCATAGGAACATCTTCTTCAGGAGAACGTTCGGAACGCCCGGCATCCTTGGTGCGCCCGATATGGTTTTGATGGATATGCTGGCAATATTCATCAGGCCGGCTTGGTTCGCATACTTTATGCATGTGCAAAACTTTCTGGTTTTTTGGATTGTTGCTTATGTTGTTTTATTTCGCAGTAGAGCTTCACACGCTTTTGAGCGCCTTTTCCGTGCTCGAAACGTTGTCGGACTTAAAGAACGCTTACCTATTACCTTTAGTTTTAACGTTCTACAGACCGCTCTACAGTTTCGTTAGGCTTTATGCTTATGTGCTAGAGCTGATAAAGCCAAGCTTACGATGGTGATCTAACTTACGAGTAGCTTTTTTATAATGTCTTCTATTGCGAGTGCAAGCTTTTCTATCAGAACCTCCGTATCCTCAGCCTCTACTATGTTTATCTTGTAGTATTTTGCTAACGCCTTCGCCTTATCGCTTACTGCCGGAACGGCCGCGAGTATCACGTTCCTTATCTCGGTATCTATGGCTTTTGCGTAAAGACTGAGGACCTGTACTTCCTCGACGACGCCTAGGTGGATTTCCACAACGACATCCGGCGTGCCCTTCGAACCGTACTCGTATGGCCATAGTGCCAGCGTGAACGTGTGCTCTACGCCCGATTTACCCCTTAACTTGTAACCTTTCTTTGCAACCCATCCGAGCGCCGATACCCTCTGAACGATGGGTGCTAGGTTGAACGTTACCTTTGCTAAAAGGTCACGTTTTGTATGGTCTAACCTGTATTTATTGATTTCTACATAGTTAGCCTCTTCTATCGTCTGCAATTCTCCGCATATCCAGCATTGGAGTAGGATCGTAGGGCTTTGCGTTATATTGCCGCATTCGTTGCAGACATACTGTATACCGGGCTTTACGTAATCGACACCCAAGGCCCTGAGCCTCTTCTTACATTTCGGACATATGTAGTTGTTCTCGGCAAACACGGACTCCAGCTCCGTGTACCCGCACGTCAGGTGCTGTATGACCAACCCCTTCCTTAGGCTTAAGGAATTGCAATTCGGACAACGGTACATTATCATGAAAGACGTTCCGCCGCATTTTTTGCAGGCCGTCACGTTCCCTTTCTGCTCTTTCAGGAATAGCCCCTCCCTATGTATCGCATCAAGCGTAGACTGTACGTTCTCCTTTAACTCGGCCTCTGCCTCTGGGTAGATCAATCCTTGCTTGGGGTCTACCGTCGGCGAAAGCTCCTTGATAGCACCATCCCTCATCTTTTGAAGGAGCGACCGGACCTCTTGCTTATTCGTTATAGATTCCTCATCCATTTTCTTTTTTCAATCATAATACGGCGGTTTTGGTATATGTACTTTTTTGCTTGCTTTAAATATTTTTTAGGGAGAGGCCCGGTAACTGATCAGAAGGGCCCGTGGATTTAGTGCGAGCCGGTGAGTGAGGAAGTGCCGATACTTAACCTGAAGCTGGATAGGCTTTTCAAGCTTCTAAGCCAAAGGCTCGATAAAGACGAGCTCGTCGACGTCCTAACGGACATCGGTGTGGCCGTCGAGGAGGTCGGGGTGGACTACGTCAAGGTTGAGTACAACCCAAACAGGCCGGATTTTTCCAGCCCGGCGGGTCTTGCCAGGGCAATCAAGGGCATTCTTGGAACGGAGACAGGCATTCCGAAGTTCACAGTACTCCCTCCCAAGACGTACGTGAAGGTTGAGGAGAGCGTTAAGGCTGTCAGGCCTTGGGTCGTCGCCGCTTACGTCGAGGGACTTAACCTGTCCGCTGAAGAGATCGAGGAACTGATAGCCATGCAGGAAGACCTGCACTGGGTCGTAGGAAGGAATAGGAAGAAGGTAGCGATAGGCCTGCACAACGCCAAGGTCATCAAGCCGCCGATATTCTACAGGGCGGTAAAGGGGGACGGGGTAAGCTTTGTACCCCTCAAGGGCTTCAGGAGGATGACGCCGCAGGAGATAGTCGAGGAGCATGAGGTCGGCCGTAAGTATGGCCATATAGTGGCCGGAACCGGGCTGTTTCCGGTCATCATGGACTCGCGCGGCGAGGTGCTCTCGCTCCCGCCCATAATAAACTCAGCCCTGACGGAGCTGACGGAAGGGACGGATACGCTCTTCATAGACGTGACCGGTACAGACCTAGAAGCCGTAAGCGGAGCTTTGAACATACTGACGACGGCGCTGGCGGATATCGGCGGAAGGATCAGACAGGTTAGGGTAGTTTATGATGACATGAGGATGGTTACGCCAGACCTAAGGGCGAGGGTCTGGAAGCTCAAGCTAAAGTATGCCAACGAATTGCTCGGCCTTAACATATCCGTGAAGGAGGCTATCAGGGCGTTAAAAAGGTCAAGGGTTGGTGTCAGGAAGGTCAAGGGTGACGTGATCTACGCCGAGGTCCCTCCGTACAGGCTTGACGTCATGCACCCCGTGGATCTTGTGGAGGAGGTAGCGATAGGCCTCGGGTACAACAACCTCCAGCCCGTCGTTCCTAAAACTCCTGGCTTCGGTAAACTTCACCCAGATACAAATTTCGAGGACGTTTGTAGGGAAATCATGTTCGGGCTCGGCTTTACGGAGGTAATAAACTTCACGCTCTCCAACAGCACGAGGGACTATCTTTGGATGAGGGTTGAGCCTCAGAACCCAGTAAGGGTTCTTAACCCAGTATCGACGGAGTACGACATACTAAGAACGTGGCTCCTTCCAGGTCTGCTATACAACCTGGCGACGAACAAGCACAACCCTTACCCGCACAGGCTTTTTGAAATAGGCGATGTCTTGGTGGTCGACGAATCCATTGGGGAGCGGGTTAGGAGAGAGGCTAGGTTGGCACTCGTGAGCTCCCATGCGGACGCATCCTTCTCAGAGGTTAAGTCAGTATTGGAGGAGTTGCTGAGGAGCCTCGGCTTAAAGGGATGGAGTCTAAGGGAGGTCGAGCATGCCAGCTTCATCAAGGGAAGGGTTGCAGAGATAAAGCTCGACGGTGTCGGTATAGGGATAATTGGCGAGGTAAGCCCTGAGGTCTTGGAAGCCTTTGACATAAAGATGCCCGTAAGCGCAGTCGAGATAGGGCTCCAAGCAGTCCGCAGCTTGCTTAAGAGGGTGCAGTAAGGGTTTTAAGCGGGGTCGGCGACTTTTCTATTGCCCCACCATGCCTTAAGCCGCACCGAGAAAGGGTTGCAGCCCTGCTCTATGGGGTGTGGTGTTCGTGGTGGGGCAAAACGACCACATCATTTTTAAATACACACGCAGCATGTAGAGCATGAAACCGAAAGGGAAGGTGCTGATTTGGACGTAGAGACGAGGATGGAGCTTATTACTAGGTCGCCTACAGAAGAGGTGATAACGCTTCAGGAACTGAGGCAACTCTTGGAGACGAACGATAGGCCCGTGGCCTATGATGGGTTCGAGCCAAGCGGCCTTGCGCACATACCTTTCGCGATACTGAGGGCCATAAAGCTGAAGGACATGCTGGAAGCCGGTTGCAGATTCAAACTGCTGCTCGCCGACTGGCATGCGATGGTAAACAAGAAGATGGGCGGCGACCTAGAGAAGATAAGGAAGGTTGGCGAATACTTAATCGAGGTTTGGAAAGCCTCTGGTATAGACGTCAACAAAGTGGAGCTCGTTTGGGCCAGCGACATTGCAGCCGATAGAGATTACTGGAAGTTGGTCATAAGCGTCGCGAAGGAGGCAACGCTCAAGAGGTTCCTCAGGTGCCTCCCGATAATGGGTAGGCAGGAGGGCGAGCTCCAGGAGGCTGCCCAGCTATTCTATCCGGCCATGCAGGTCGCCGACATATTCTATCTTGGGGTTGACATATGCCAGCTTGGCCTTGACCAGAGAAGGGCGAACATGCTTGCAAGGGAGATCGGTCCGAAGCTCGGGCTATCTAAGCCAGTAGCGGTCCACCACCACATGCTCATGGGCCTTAAAGGGCCCGCTGGGGCAAAGGGTTTTGACGATGATGCGGAGATAGACATGCAGATAAGCTCCAAGATGAGCAAGAGTGTGCCGGAGACAAGCATATACGTACACGACACTAGAGAAGTGCTCGAGGAAAAAGTGATGAAAGCTTACTGTCCGCCAAAAGACACAAAGTCAAACCCAATAATAGAATACTGCAAGTACATAATCTTCCCAAAGCTGGGTAGGGTTTACGTAGAGAGGCCGCAAAAGTACGGAGGGGACGTGCTATACGAGGACTTCGAACACTTAAAGAAAGATTATGAGCTCGGCAGAATCCATCCGCTAGACTTAAAAAGAGCGGTCGTGGATGCCCTAGACAGGATACTGGAGCCGATTAGGAGGTATTTTGAGAGCAACGAGAAAGCAAGGGAGCTTTTTGAGCTCGTCTCAAGCTATGAGGTTACTAGGTGAATTCCAAAGTACTTAAGGCGAACGATGGACGTCTCCAAAATGGACCTGGCAAGAGCCATCGCAGTTTGGAGTCCGTGCCATACCGGTCGGATACGTATGAGGCTTTAGAACCGCCACGATCGTCGCATGATGGGATGAGGAATGGGTGTCGTGCTGTGCTAGAAAGTATATGGATGGGTGCCACGCTTATCATGGACAGCGATCGGCGAGCAAGAAGATAGCTTTAGCAACCAACACCTAAACAGAACCTTATTGCATTTTGATGCCAAAACGTTGAATAAGGAGATTTGCTAGCTACGCTATAATGTTAATTAATTCTTTGAATAAAGACGTAAAAACGTCGAAGGGTTTAAAAGTAGCCGATTTTGCTCTTCAAAATAAGGACAACTCTTCGCAGAGGGGGTGGGACAGACCACTCCTTCGCTTTGAGAGGTGATTGAGGTGAAGGAGTTGGGACGGCATCTAATAGCGGAGCTGTACGGATGCGATGCCTCGATCCTCGGGGATTTGGAGGCTCTGAGGACGACCTTACTCGAGGCGGCCCAAGCCTCGGGGGCTAAAGTTCTCGGAGAGTTTTTCAAGAAGTTTTCTGGAGGGGGTGGTGTGACGGGTATCTTGGCCATCGCCGAGTCTCACTTTTCGATACATACATGGCCAGAGTACGGCTATGCAGCAGTAGACCTGTTCACGTGCGGAAGCCAAGTGGACCCTTGGAAGGCATACGAAGTAGTTAGGAAGAAGATGAGGCCTACCCGTATGTACGTGAAGGAGCTTAAGCGGGGGATCATAGAGGGTGAGGTCCTTTGGCAGAAGGAAGCAAAGTAAACTGGAGGGTTATAATGGAGTGGCAGACGCCAAACTCTGCAGTCCTCCACAAGGTTAAGCGCGTCATCTACAGCGGCAAGACAAAATACCAAGAGGTCGACATAGTCGAGACCTACGACTTTGGCCTATGTTTGGTACTCGACGGTAAGATACAATCCTCCAGCGCGGATGAGAAAATCTACCACGAGGCTTTGGTCCATCCAGCTATGCTTACGCACCCAAAACCATCGCGTGTCCTAATCGTAGGCGGCGGTGAGGGCGCGACGCTCAGGGAGGTCCTAAAGCATAGAACTGTCGAGAGTGCTGTCATGGTCGATCTGGACGAGGAAGTAGTCCAAGTATGCAAGAAACACCTTCCAGAGTTTCACATGGATTCCTTTGAAGACCCAAGGGTGAAGATAATCATCGAGGACGGAAGGAAGTACGTCGAGAGGCTTCCAGACGGCTCCATCGACGTGACGATAATCGACGTGACGGACCCATTAGAGGGGGGACCTTCCTACCTTCTTTACACGATGGAATTCTACCGGCTGTTGGCTAGGAAGCTTAGCGATGACGGTTTGTTCGTGACGCAGGCCACATCGACCTACTACAGCAGGAATTGCTTCGCGGCTATTTACAAGACCGTAGCGAGCGTTTTTCCGGTAGCTAGACCCTACCATGTCTTCGTCCCGTCTTACATGTCAGAGTGGGGCTTCGTCTTAGGCTCTAAGGCAGCTGACCCCATGAGCCTCGCTCCTGAGGAGGTCAGGCATCGTTTGGAAGAAAGGGGGATCGGTGGTCTAGATTTTTACTCGCCCGAAATTCACCATAGAATCTTCGCCATACCGCCATACCTAGCCCGAGCGTTCGAGCTTGCTAGGCCTGTAACGGACTCCAATCCAGTTTTCATGCCAGCCTGAGCCCGGCCTTAATGATCTTCACCTCGTGAGCTACCGCGGCTGAAGCCGGCTGTCTTCCTGCTTCAACGAGGGAGCTTGCGGGCTCTACAAGCGTGTCTTCTCAGCAGGCGTATCGGGTCTGCCCAGACAGCCCTAAGGTCTCAAGCAGCCTTTCTTTATGCTTTTGGTAGAGCTTGGGCTTTTTTATGTTAGCTGAATTTCTTCATCCCGACTCAGTCTAATAAGACTCTCTTTTAGCGATTCTGAACCTTTTCAACAATTCCTCCGCCTCTTTTTGCACAGTTACCGTCGTCCACCCGCTCATGGCAATCACACTTCCTGTTTGCTCACATCCTTTAAGGGTGTGAGGTTTCCGCCTACGATCCCAAAACCTGATAGATCCGTTCAATACTTACCCGGCAACTTTCTCATGTAATATTTATTTCCTTCATACTCAAGCTCTATGAGCTTGTTCTCTTCTAAAAGTTTCTCAACGATGTGCCAATTTGTGTTTGCCTTCTTTAGGAATTCTTCCAATGCTTCTTTCCGCATAGGATGCACAGCCGTTATGCCCAGCAAATCCTCTTCAAGATTTCCGGTAAAGGCAAATGCGTTCCCTTCATAGCTTATCAAGAACTCCACCCGGTCGCTTCCCAGCTTTTCAGAGAAAATTTGAAAGGCGAAGTTTAAGACCTCCTCTTTAGCCGGTTTAACCCATTTCTCTGCTGGTGGCCTCGTTGGTATAGAAACGTAAGCTTTGTCCAGCCTTTTCAGCCCCTTCAAAAACTCTGCGACCTCCTCAAGCCATCCATCGTACTTTAAACCGTCGATTAGCATCGTTTCGCTTACGATGGTTCCTCTAAATTCCTTCGCAAATTCCTTTATGCCATCTAAAACAATATCCAAGCTCAAACTTTTATGAGGTCTGTTCACGTGCTTCCATAGGTCTTGGCTGACAGCATCCACCTTCAACGAAACGAAATCGGCATCCAGCAAGCCCTCCCTAACGCTCTCTTGCCAAAGAAGGGAAGAGTTTGTTATAACGGCTACCGGAATGCCGATCTTCCTTAGAAGGGATATTTCTTCGCCTATGTTGATATCCAACGTGGGTTCCCCATCAGGCACGAAAGCAAGATAATCTATCCTTTCCTTTCTTAGAGCAGCCTCACCGACTTTTCTTCTAACCTCCATCAAGATGTCTCGAGGGTTATAAAAGGCTTGCCTGTCAACAAGCATGTTCGTTGTCCTTCCCAACTGACAGTAGACGCATGAATATGAGCATGTTTTTGGTGGTATGTTGTTTATCCCCAAACTTCTTCCTAGACGTCTCGAGGGGACAGGCCCAAAGACAAGCTCCCTAATGCTTTGCAGACGCCTCACCCAACCCTAGCTCTTCGCAAATCCGATTCCATATGGCCACTATCTCTTTTGCAGCATCGCTTTCTGGAGAATACTCTATTATCGTTTTTTCAGCAACCATGGCCTCCGTAACTTTTGCATCAAAAGGTATTTTGCCAACGACTTTTATGCCATTTTCTTTGCAGAAATCCAAGATCTTCTCTGCATTGTTCACGTTTAAATCGTACATGTTCACGCACACAAACGGCCTAACATTAAAGTGCGCCAAAAGTCTTAGCACCCTCTTCAAATCGTGAATGCCTGACATCGTAGGTTCAGTAACTACCAAACCAGCATCAACACCTGTAACTGAAGCTATCACAGGGCAACCGATTCCAGGAGGACCGTCTATTATTATGATCTCGATGTTCTCTTCCTCAGCTAACAATTTGGCATTTAGCCTAACCATTGTTACAAGTTTTCCAGAGTTTGCCTCGCCTGGGTTGAGCCTAGCATGAACCAAAAACCCATATTTCGTCTTTGAAATGTAGACATATCCGGAAATGCGCTCCATTAACGTAATAGCATTAACTGGGCAGACAACTGTGCAAACACCACACCCCTCGCACGAGAACGGGTCCACGGTAAAGTTTTGCGTTATAGCTTCAAACCTGCACTCCCTTTGACACAAACCGCATTTTATGCACTTTGAACCATCGATTATCGCCAACTTTGAGCCCCTAAATTCCTGCTTTTTTACGATTTCTGGGTGCGAAAGCAGATGCATGTCCGGCACGTCCACATCACAGTCGGCTACAACGGCTTTCTTTGCTAGAAGGGCAAATGATGCCGATACTGTCGTCTTACCAGTTCCACCCTTACCGCTCAAAACAACTATTTGCCTCATTTCCCTGCGAGCCTTTTTACGTCTTCGAATAACCTTCTGAATTCCTCCTTCCACTCTTGCATCTCTTGGATGAACGGTATTCCCCTCGAATAAAGCTCAGCAATTTTTCTCTGAAAAGGAATTTCAAGAAGGATTGGTATGCCTTCCTCTTTACAGTACTCGTAAACTTTCCTGTCGCCTATACCAGCCTTGTTTACGACAACACCCAATGGAATTTTCATGTCCCTTAAAACTTGAACTGTTGTTTTTAAATCGTATAAACCAAACAGTGTGGGCTCGCTCACAAGGATGCAGAAGTCGCTTCCCTTTGCGGTCTCTATAACCGGACATGAAGCCCCGGGTGGTGCGTCGATTATGACGTTTCTACCCTTGTCGATGTGCCTTTTAACCTCCCTGATCAATGGGACAGCCATGGGCTCGCCGACTTCAAGCTCACCATAAACAAGCTCCAAATTTCCGACGAAACCTTGCTTTAATGTTCCAATCCTATGTTTCCCCTCGACGATAGCCTTTTTGGGGCAGACGAGAAAGCATCCACCGCATCCATGGCAAAGCTCTGGAAAAATTAGAACTTTTTTGTAGCCGACGAAAATGGCGTTGTACTGACAAAAACTTGCACATTTTCCGCAATGGTCGCACATTTCCTCGTTTAAAGTGGGTATTGGTGTGTAAACTGGTTTCTCGTGAATTATTTTGGGATGTAGGAGTAAATGGGCGTTCGGCTCTTCTACGTCGCAGTCTAAAAGCTGAACACCCTCCAAGGAAATTGCCAAGTTTACGGCCACGGATGTTTTTCCCGTTCCGCCTTTACCGCTGGCGATTGAAACTATCATGTTTCTTACTATCGGTGATGAGCGCGGTGACAACCTTCTGTAAGCTCCTCGAGCCTATCTTGCACGTACGCCTCAACAACTTCTTTAACGGTATCCGCGTTAGCCTTTAGCACAGCCACACCCGCTTCTTGGAAAATGTTTAGTGCTCGTGGGCCCATCCCATGAACGATTACGGCATTTGGGCGAAGTTGTAGAATGATTTCAGGCGGTCTTCCGGGACCTCCGAAATGCTCGCTTACGTTTGGAATGGCTTGCACGTCTGAAACCTTGCCGTTTTCATCCAATTCGACGAGAATAAAGTATGGCGCTCTTCCAAAGTGCTCTGAAAGCCTTGCGTTAAGCCCATTTCCATCTTCGGCTGGAATAACGATTCTTTCCTTCAATTTTTCACCTCTTTCCCTTCCAGATTCCCTTAACAATCTTTCAAGCTTTTTCCGCCTCAACCTTTCAAGCTCTTCTTCATCTAAATCTAAATTTATGGCTACCACGGTCTTTGCCTCCAACCACGTCCTCCACCCATTCCAAAATGTCCTCCGACAGTGGGAGCGCTTGTCCCTTTCAGTTCTCCTCTCTTGTATTTTTCAACGACTTCCCTCACGGTCCCATGGGCACCCGTGACAATTTTTATACCTGCAGCCGACAAAGCCTGAAAGGCATTAGGCCCAACATTCCCTGTTATAACAACTTTGGCTCCTTTGTTTGCTATTGTTTGGACAGCTTGTATTCCAGCTCCGCCCATGGCACCAGAAGCCAAATTTGGGATAACCTCAAATTGCATAGTCTCTAAATCTATTATGATAAAGTATGGACATCTGCCAAACCTAGGGTCTACTTGTGCATCTAAGCTATCTGCCGTCGCGGATACGCATATTTTCATTCAATAACCTCCTTCTCGAGCCTCTTCCAAGCGATGCCGGCTTTAACAACTTTCCAACCAAAATACAGTTCCTTAGCACCCATGCGCACCATTTATGTAACAATGCACAAAATTATATAAACGTTCTCTGGAAAGGAAGCCGGTTAAAGGATGGAAAAGTAGCGGAAGGGAGGGAAACGCGAACGTTCGGCTCGCCCTATCCAACACTAAAGGATGTGGTATTCCCTCTCGCTGATGCTAAAGGTGTTATGTAAAGGCTACATCCTTCCAAAGCGCCTCGCGAAGATTCTTGAGCTCTGACCTAACGACGTAAAAGGCGACATTCCCAGGCTTGGCCAAAAAGAGGGCATCTCACCTTCTCAGAAGAGGGAAAGATGAGGCGATAAGGCTAGGCATACCATCCTTTCCAATACTAAATACCTAGGCTGCATCTCTCTACCAACGAGTTTTAACCCTTCACCGTGCGAATAGCATATTCTACAAACCTATCCCAACCAGTAGGCATAAAATTACAAAGCGGGCTAACCCCATCGTATGTCTTCATTATATATGGTTAACCGTTACGCCAACGAATAATATATTAATGGACGAAAACCCGGAACCGTGAAAGGCATGCTCCGCAAAAATTATAGAATAGCGCACATATCCGACACGCATATAACTAAGCACGGTCAGTTCGATGAAAGCATATTCAACATGGGTCTTGAGGCACTAGACTCGCTCAGCCCAAAGCCCGACATCGTGGTCCACACGGGAGACCTGACGGACAACGGAATCCTTCCAGACTACGAGCTGGCGATGGACAAGCTCAAGTCCATACGGTACAGATACATCGTGGCTCCAGGCAACCACGACGAGAGAAACTATGGCCACTCTATATTCAAGGAGATGCTTGGGCCGCTGGACTTCGAAAAGGACGAGGAGTGGGCAAAGTTCGTGGTTTTAAACTCGCCCGAGCCCGATAGGGACGAGGGGAGGTTGGGAAGGCGTAGGCAGATTTACTTGGAGGAGGTCCTTGGGTCGACACCACCAGGGAAGCTAAAAGTCGTCGTCTTTCATCACCACCTAGTGCCCGTCCCATACTCGGGGAGGGAAGTAAACGTTTTGGAAGATGCAGGGGACGTTCTTGAGATCGTCCTCCAAAACCGTGTCGACTTGGTGCTAATGGGACATAGACACGTGAGGCACGCTATCAGGATAGACGAGACTGTTCTCGTGAACGCTGGAACGTTTTCCTGTATAAGGACGAGGGGGCGCTTCCTTCAATCGTTTAACCTGATAGACATCTCGGCGGACGGTACGGTAAAGGTTACGGAGGTTGACATCAGGACAAGGGAGGAAAGGGTGCTAAAATGTTTTCAGAAGGTGTGAGCATGCATGAGGTATTTCGATATAGAACTTCGACTTCGCTTAGTAAGACGGATGCTATATAGCCGGAGGAAGGTTTTTATTTAAATTCAGCAACCAACACAAGGTCTAACAAAGTGTAGCTGGAGGTCAAGAAAAGTGTATCAAAAAATTCCTATCGAAAAGGTAATAAAGAGAGACGGTAGGGTCGTCGACTTCGATGCCAACAGGATATCAGAAGCCATAAGGAAGGCTATGGTTTCGACGAACCAGTATAACCCAAAGACCCATGCAGAGGTCTTGGGATACGTTTTGAAAGTCCTTAGCGAGAAATTCTCTGATGGGCGCATACCGCACGTTGAGGAGATACAAGACATAGTAGAGCTTTCCCTTGTCAAGTTCGACCTTTACGAGGTTGCAAAGGCATACATCCTTTACAGGAAGGAAAGGGAGAGAATAAGGGAGGAAAAGAAAAAGATACTAGAGAAGGATTACGTAGATGAGGTAGACAAGGCTTTTTCGCTAAACGCCCTCAGGCTAATGGCGTCTAGGTATTTGCTGAGGGATGAGAACGGTAAGCTAATCGAGTGGCCGAAACAGATGTTCCAAAGGGTTGCTGCCCTCGTCGCTATTCCAGACCTCTTGTACAATGAGCTGGTTTTCTCAAAGACCGGAGGCCAAAAGGTCCACGAGAAAGAGGAGTTCAACCCGTCCGAATGGGTTGGTAAGCTAAGGCTGAAAATGGATGATGGGCACGATTTCGTTTGGAATGAGTGGCACCTTGAACGCATGAAGTACCTTTACGATGAGCTCAACTCGCAAGGAAAGATGAAGGTTGGATGGAGCGAGTTTTTAAAATTACTCCAGGATGGTGTGCTTAAGCACAATTTTGAAGATTACTATAAAATTATGGTTAGTAAAAAATTCATGCCGAACAGCCCTACGCTCTTCAATGCCGGTACAAGGCTGGGTCAGCTCTCTGCATGCTTTGTCCTAGATATAGAGGACGACATAGAGTCTATAATGAATGCTGCCAAGGACGCAGCCCTAATATTCAAGTCCGGGGGTGGTGTCGGCATAAACTACTCTAAGCTAAGACCCGAGGGCGATATTGTTTTTTCGACATCGGGCGTCGCCTCGGGTCCGGTGTCGTTTATGAAGATAATCGACACGGTTACGGAAGTCGTTAAACAAGGGGGCAAGAGGAGGGGTGCGAACATGGGGATACTCGAGATATGGCACCCCGACATAGAGAAGTTCATAAGCTCGAAGCTAACAGAAGGTTATCTTGAGAACTTCAACATATCAGTACTGATAACGCCAGATTTCTGGGAATACTATGAGTCTAAGAAGCCGTATCCGCTGATTAATCCGAGGTCAAGAACTGTCTGGAAAACGGTCGACCCGGTCAGGCTTTTCAGGTTGATAGCCGAAACCGCATGGAAAACGGCTGACCCCGGCGTAATTTTCTTGGACAACTTAAACCGTAGAAATCTTCTAAAGAAAAGCATGGGATACATCAGAGCCACGAACCCATGCGGCGAGCAACCGTTGTATCCGTACGAATCCTGCAACCTTGGCTCCATAAACCTGTACGCTTTCGTACACCACGGTGCCAACGGACCTACGTTCGATTGGGAAGAGCTTTCTAAGACCGTAAAGCTCGCCGTTAGGTTTCTGGACAACGTGATAGACGTGAACAAGTATCCTTTACGTAGCATAGAGGAGATGACCAAAAGAACGAGGAGAATAGGTCTAGGCATAATGGGCCTGGCGGATACGCTATACGCATTAAGGATCCCATACAACAGCGAGGAAGGTTTTGCGATGATGAGTAAGATAATGGAGTTCATAGCATTCCACGCGATGCTAGAATCGGTCGAGCTGGCAAAGGAAAGGGGCGCTTTCCCAGAGTTTCAAAACTCAGGCTACGTGAACGGTGAGCTACCAATCGAGGGATACTACCATAGGGAATGGTGGACGCTGAACTGGGAAGAGGTGGTGAGCGCGATAAAGAACCATGGAATAAGGAACTCGCACGTTACCACAGTAGCCCCAACGGGCAGCATATCCATGCTCGTTGATGTATCCTCGGGTCTCGAGCCACAGTTTGCCCTCGTCTTCGAGAAGAGGGTCACGGTGGGTACTTTCTATTATTGCGACATAGAGTTTGAGAGGCAGCTAAAGGACGCAGGACTTTACAACGATGCGATACTGAAGAAGGTTGCCGAGAACGGGGGGTCGGTTCAAGGTTTGGAGGAAATTCCAGAAGAGATGAGAAAAGTCTTTCTCGTCGCATACGACATACCATGGTGGGATCATGTAAGAGCGCAGTTTGAGGTCGGGAAGTGGGTTGATGCTTCCGTGAGCAAAACGATCAACATGCCGAGCTGGGTCTCACCCGAGGACGTTATGATGGCTTACTTGTTTGCGTACAAACTTGGTCTGAAGGGTATAACGGTTTATAGGGACTCTTCAAAAACGGCACAGGTTTTGGTTACGCCAACGCAAAGGATGGAGAAGTACTCGGTCCTGACGCCTAACAACACTTTGAAGATGATGGAAGATCTAGGGTTTAAAGTAGAGCAAATACTCGCAAGGCACGTTAAAGCGAATGCAGCTTTTGGGAAAGTCGAGGCAAAGCCCAAACCAGTCCACGTAGTCGTCGCTCCTGAAAAGACTGCGGGTATGAAAGAGAGGGTGGAAAAGTGTCCTGCGTGCAACAGCCTTAACATACTTTACCAGGAGACTTGCGTGAAGTGTATCGATTGCGGATGGAGTAGCTGCCCGATAGCATGAGCTGATTTCGACGCCGTTGGCATGAATCCAACCAAGAAGCCCTCATACGCTAGGATAAAAAGGCAGAAGGATCCCTGCCCATGCGCTCAAGGTAAACCAATAAGCGCATCCGAGGGGCTAGGCCACGAAAACCCTTATAGGTATTGGATATAATGATGAGGGACATGCCTGCCGAGGCGGAGCCCCTGATGGCTTATACACCGGCAACAGCAGCCGAGCAGGGAGATCACTGGCTTATAGCCATGGACGGCTCGCAAAGAAATTTTCATGAAAAACTCCGGTCGGAGGAGGTTGTATGGCGATACTGAGTGACCTGGACCTACTGAACTACATTAGGAGTAAAAGGCTATTGATAGAGCCCTTCGAGGAGAGCAC
>NDWU01000020.1 GCA_003056285.1 Candidatus Terraquivivens tikiterensis | reverse complement strand
CGTCATTTTCTTAATTAACATGAATAAAATGAACTCCTGGAATGAATTGAAGTGTATAAAGAGCAGACACGTTAAAGAAATTTTCTGTAGCGTTAGATCGCCGGGAAGGAGGGTTGTCGAATTCGTCGTCAGGCTGAGAAACGTGCCTGGTGCCATAGCTAAAGTTTCTAAGGCTTTGGCCGACCTGAACGTTAACATACTCTCCGGCTTCCATACCGCCCCTCCGGAGGAGGAGACAGGCTCATGGAGCTTCTTCGCAGACCTCTCCGAGTCTGGAATAGAGCCGGAAGAGCTTGCTGAAAAGCTAAAGGAGCTAAAAGAGGTTTTGGACGTCAACTTCTCTAAGGGGGATTTTAACGGCATTTTTATAGACGATATGCACTTCCCCATGACGGTAATGGGCGAGAGGTGCGCTGTCTTTCGTGTTGAAACTATTGGAAAGATGTTCGGAAGCCTTATGGAAAAGTTTGGCTCGGGAGCCGCCTTTATACTATACATAATGGGGGTTGGCGCTGGAGAGGCAAAAATCGATTCTGTAACCAAGAGGTATGGGATAGGCGGCGTGAAAGCCCTCCAGGCTGTGCTGGCGGAAAGGATGGCTAAGGGTTGGGGCATTCCCAGACTCGCTGAGTTTAACCAAGAAAAGCTTGAGGCCCTAATCGAAGTTGAAGACCTCTTCGAGTGCCTGCCTTATATGGGCAGGAAGATAGGGCCGCAAAGCCTGTTCTTCAAAGGCTACCTAGAGGGGGCATTCAAGAGGCTCTTCAACAAGGAGTTCGAGGTAAAGGAGGTTGAGTGCATAGCCAAAGGCGACGAGAAATGCAAATTCGTAGTTAGCGTGCGTAGAACCTAGCTTCGTGGCAAGATGACGCGTCCTTCACGAACCCCATAAAACTTGAGATGGTACGAGCTTAGGCGCCGGAGCGGTCTAGCTCAACCAAGCATCCAGGCTCGTCTCCCCTTTGCCCTTTTCTAAGGCGGTCCTCAGCTCGGCGAGCGCTTTCTCTACCCTGTCGGGTGAAAAGTCGTACTCACCGCAGAGGATCGACTTGGTTTCGGCGTAGTCGACGTCCTCCCACTTGAGCGTGTAGCTGTCCGTGACGTTGGGGTTGAGGAAGGCCTTCCTTATCACGTCCGGCGGTACGTCCAAAGTCGCGTTGAGCGCCTCCAGGACCTTCTCAGCGCTCCCATGCTCCTTTACGAGCTTGAGGGCTTTCTTAGGGCCTATGCCCTTCACGCCCTCGCAGTAGTCCGTCCCAACCAGTATGCCGACGTCTATCAGGAGTTCCCTCGTTATTCCCAGGGACGAGAGGAGGGCGTCTAGGCTTATCAGCTCTGGCTCGACCTCCACGTAAGCCTTCTTGCCTGGAAGCTTCCGCTTTCCGACTATGGATAGGTTCCTGACGAGCCTAGGCGAGCCGAAGAGGAGCGAGTCCATGTCCTGGGATGCGGATGCGTAAACGTCGCCCCTGGCGGCCATGTATGCAGCCTGGGCCTCGCCCTCCGAGGGCGCCTGGACTGTCGGTATGCCCATGGCCTCGAGCAGCCTCTTTGAGCTCTCCAGCATATACTCCTCGAGCATGGCCGACCTCTGCGCGTACTTCTTCGCAGCCTCTATGTCTCCAGCCAGCAGCGCCTTCTCGTAGAGCTCTCCTGCCTCCTTCCTCATCTCCACCCTCTTCTCGACGGTAGCCCGCTTGAGCTCCGGAGGCCTTCCGTCGAACACGTAGACAGGCCTTATGCCTTTCTCCAAGAGGTTGACGGTCCTGAAGAAAAGGCCGCTGAGGTGGCTGGTAATCCTGCCCCTGCTGTCCATGAGCGGCCTTCCGTCAGGCCCCCTGATCGTTGCAAGGAACTGGTAGAGCATGTTGAAGGCGTCAAGCGCTATGGCCTTTCCCCTGAGGGATTCCAGCGCTATGGTCTGGACTGCCTCTGGCGGGACTATGTCGCCCAGCCTAACGCCCATGGTCTTTCGGCACCGTAAAAAAGTATATACTCGCAGTATAAGGGCGTATCTGTGGACCGGCTTAAAGCTGGCTTTTTGTCCCGTTTTGACGCTTGCGGCAGAAGTCCATGAAATTAGGTCGATGAACGAAGTTGTACGAAGAAGCTTCGGTTTTTGGAGGGCCTTTATCACGACCTCACAGAAACCGCGCTTTTTAGGATGGGACGTACGGTAAAGCTTAAAATATTAATTTAGCTGGGACGTTACATGAGCCGGAGCATCGCGCTCCGACCGGCTGATAACCCATGCCTTAACGGGGAGGCATGGGATGGCGAAAAGCTAAACCCTGAAACGTTTGGTAACCCACATAAAACCCGGTAGTAGGGGGAGAGAGGATGCGGGTGGTGGCCGTAGGAAGCAGGAGCTTCGTGCTGGGCTTCAGGCTCGCTGGCGTCGGAGGGGTAGAGGTCGCAGACGCAAAGGACGCCCTCTCGGTACTCAACAGGCTGATGAACGACCCAGAGATAGGCCTGATAATACTCTCAGAGGAGTTGACGTCCGAGATAAGGAACGAGGTAAACGAGGTAAGGTCCAAAAAACCCATGCCCCTCATATACGAGCTGCCATCATCTAAGGCTGGTGCAAGGGAGACGGACTATAGGGCCTTGCTCAGGCAGGTTTTGGGGGTTTGAGCAAGCTATATTTATGAGTACAGTTATAACCTTATTCTTCTTGAATTTGTTCAAAAAACGTTGCGCTTGACGTAGCAGTTTATATACACGGAGGGTACGACTACCGTCCGAGAAGCGTATGCCAGAAGCCCTGGATACCGTCATCAGGAAAGTGGCCGAGGATGCCATGAGGGAGTGCCTTTCCATCCTGGAATCTGCTGAGAGGGATGCGATGAGCATCCTGGAGGGCGAGATGCGCGAAGCAAGCGGAGAGGCCGAGGAGATCATCGAGTCGGCAAGGAGGCAGGCCGGGCTGGAGAGGTCTAGGATCCTTAGCATGGCCGAGGTAAGCTCCAGGAACGAGGCGCTCAAGCTCATCGAGGATTACGTCAGCATGGCCATAGACCGCGCAGTTGAAAAGCTCAGGCGTGCAACGAGCATGCCGGAATACAGGGATACGATGAGGAGGCTCCTCCTAGAGGGCTTGGAAGCCATAGGAGGCGACGCGAAGGCCTGGACGAACGCCGACGGCATTGGCCTGCTAAAGGAGCTGGCGGAGGAGGTCTCTAGGAGCACGGGCTTTATGGTCCACGTGGTCGAAGAGCCGATAGACTGCATAGCCGGCCTTAAGCTCAGCAGCCTAGACGGAAAGAGGGTATTCGACAACACGGTCGAGGGAAGGCTTAGGCGGCTTAGGCCTGTTCTCAGGAGAGAGGTTGCCAAGATCCTGACCGCCGAATAAGATATTAATATACATGGATTTCGGCTAAGTGGGTGGCGCCTCATGGCAGTCAAGGGCAAGATAATCTGGGTGGCAGGGCCTGCGGTAAAGGCAGACGGCATGCTAGGCGCGAAGATGTACGAGACGGTATACGTGGGCGAGGAGAGGCTCATAGGCGAGATAATAAGGCTGACGGGAGATACGGCCTTCATACAGGTATACGAGAACACGAGCGGCCTCTCCGTAGGTGAGCCTGTTTACGGTACTGGGCAGCCGCTCTCGGTCATGCTCGGGCCTGGTATAATAGGGAGCGTCTACGACGGGGTCCAGAGGCCCTTGGACAGGATAGCGTCCACGATCGGACCATTCGTGAAGAGGGGAGTCCAGGTACCTCCGCTACCCCTCGAGAAGAGGTGGAGGTTTAGGCCGCTGGCGAGGAAGGGCGAGTCTGTCGGCCCAGGCGACGTCATAGGCGCAGTGCAGGAGACTCCCCTGGTCGAGTGCAAGATAATGGTTCCGCCGGACAGCAAGGGCGGAGAGCTCGTCTACGTAGCGGAAGAAGGGGAGTACACCGTAGAGGACACCGTCGCTGTCCTTTCTAAGGGCGGTGCGAGCGAGGAGGTGAAGCTCTACCACCGCTGGCCCGTAAGGACGCCGAGGCCCTTCAAGAGGAGGCTCAACCCGGAGGTACCGCTCATCACGGGCCAGAGGGTCATAGACACCTTCTTCCCGATCGCTAAGGGAGGGACCGGGTGTATACCGGGAGCCTTCGGGACCGGCAAGACGGTAATGCTACACAACCTGGCCAAGTGGAGCGATGCCAAGGTGATATTCCACGTGGGCTGCGGCGAGAGGGGGAACGAGGAAGCAGAGGTCTTGACGAAGTTCCCGGAGCTCACGGACCCATACAGCGGAAGGCCGCTGATGGAGAGGACTACCCTGATAGCCAACACGAGCAACATGCCAGTAGCCGCCAGGGAAGCCAGCATATACACCGGCGTCACGATGGCCGAGTTCTACAGGGACATGGGGTACGACGTACTCTTGGTCGCGGACTCTACGAGCAGGTGGGCAGAGGCCTTGAGGGAGATAAGCGGGAGGCTGGAGGAGATGCCGGCGGAGGAGGGCTATCCGAGCTACCTTGCCAGCAGGCTCGCAGAGTTCTACGAGAGGGCAGGAAGGGTCGAGACGTTCGGGAGGCCCGAAAGGGTCGGTAGCGTCACGCTGATAGGCGCCGTCAGCCCTCCTGGCGGAGACTTCACGGAACCCGTGACGACGCACACGATGCGCTTCATAAGGACCTTCTGGGCCCTCGACCCGAACCTGGCCTACAGCAGGCACTACCCCGCAATCAACTGGATAACGAGCTACTCGGGCTACGTCGAAACAGTCAGGGTATACTGGGAATCCCAGGTGAGCAAGGAGTGGTCGGAGCTCAGGTCGTACGTCTACTCGATCCTCCAAAGGGAGGATGAGCTTTTGGAGATAGTGAGGCTCCTCGGGCCGGAGGCCCTGCCCGACGAGGAGAAGCTTTTGCTGGACGTGGCCAGGATGGTTAGGGAGGGCTTCTTACAGCAGAGCGCATACGACGAGGTGGACGCATACTGCGACGTTAGGAAGCAGGTCAAGCTGCTGAAGCTCTTCGCCGAGTTTCACAGGCTGGCGATGGATGCGCTCAAGCGGGGCGTGCCGTTGAAGAGCATAAGGGGCATGCCGATCATATTCAGGCTAATCAGGGCAAAGTCCGAGGTCAGGAACGAAGAGGCCGAGAAGCTGGACCTGATGCTAGAGAGTATGAGGTCCGACTTCGAGAGGCTCATGGCTGAGGAGGTCGTTACAGCAAGATGAGCGCTGCTCGCGGGAGAAGGTCGGCACAGGCCGGCCTGGCGTACGGGACGGTCAGCGAGATAAAAGGCCCGCTCATGGTAATAGAGGGCGTGACGGAGGCATCCTATGATGAGCTCGTGGAGATAGAGACGAGGGATGGCGAGAGGCGCCTGGCTAGGGTTCTAGAGGTCGGGATGGGCAAGGCCGTCGTCCAGGTCTTCGAGGGGACGCAGGGCCTCTCGATAGAAGGTACGGTTGCAAGGTTCTTGGGAAGGGTCATGGAGCTCGGCGTATCAGAGGACATGCTCGGCAGGGTCTTCGACGGCCTCGGAAGGCCCCTCGACGGCTTGCCGGAGCCTATACCGAGGGAGTTCAGGGACGTGAACGGCGAGCCGATAAACCCGGAGAGGCGCGAGTACCCGTGCGACTTCATACAGACAGGCATCTCGGCGATAGACGGCATGAACTCCCTCGTAAGGGGCCAGAAGCTGCCGATATTCTCTGGCGCCGGATTGCCCCACAACATGCTGGCAGCGCAGATAGCCAGGCAGGCTACGGTCCCAGGCAGGGAGGAGGAGTTCGCCGTCGTGTTCGCGGCCATAGGCGTCCAGAACGACGAGGCCAGGTTCTTCAAGGAGAGCCTGGAGAAGAGCGGGGCGATATCCAGGAGCGCCCTCTTCCTGAACCTGGCGGACGACCCGGCTATAGAGAGGATAATAACGCCGAGGGTAGCGCTTACGCTCGCCGAGTACCTTGCCTTCTGGCACGACTACCACGTCCTCGTAATCATGACGGACATGACGAACTACTGCGAAAGCCTACGCGAGATAAGCGCAGCCAGGGAAGAGGTTCCGGGAAGAAAGGGATACCCTGGATACATGTACACGGATTTGGCATCGAACTACGAGAGGGCAGGGAGGATAAAGGGCAAGAAGGGAAGCGTGACGCAGATGCCGATACTGAGCATGCCGAGCGATGACATCACGCACCCCATACCAGACCTTACGGGATACATCACGGAAGGCCAGATAGTCCTTAGCAGGGATCTCTACAGAAAAGGAATATACCCGCCAATAAACGTGCTGATGTCCTTGAGCAGGCTGATGGGGCCCGGAATACTCGCCGAGAAGAGGACGAGGGCTGACCACGGCGACGTGAGCAACCAGCTTTACGCAGCGTACTCTAGGGCAGTCCAGCTAAGGGCATTGGCTGAGATAGTTGGAAGGTCAGGCCTATCCCCGACCGACATAAAGTACCTTGAGTTCGGCGACCTGTTCGAGCAAAGGTTCCTGAAGCAGGGCTACGACGAGAACAGGTCTTTGGACGAGACCCTGGAGATAGCTTGGGATATACTATCGAGCCTACCTGAGCAGGAGCTGACGAAGATAAGGGAGGAGTACATCCGCAAATACTACAAGGCCAGACGCTCGCCTTCCTCCGTTTAGGTAAGGGAATCCCAGCCTGTTAAGTTACCTAAAAACAATGGTGTCTCGTTATCTCAGGGAGTTAAAAGGTCGGAGAGGCTTGGTAATGGCTAAAAATGGTGATAACTATCTACACCCAAGTAGCAAGGATTTCAGGAGTTGGGTTTGCTGAGGTTCGTGAGGGCCGTTTCAAGCTTTGGTCGCATCTCGTCCGCTTACAAATACTAGGTGCTGAGGTGAAAGCTGCTCGAGGTCGAAGGTACCCCACAACATACATCCCGATCGATAGCCCACTATGCCCCAGGAATGCTTTTTTGATCGGCTTTAGTTAACTCTCCATGCCGATAGGTTAATTTATTGTTTGATTTTCCAGTCGCATATATCGTTTGAACAAATTATTCCCGATATCACCACGGCCTCTATCCCACCACCCGGGAAGGTTGAGGCGCTCGCCAAATACAAGCCCTTTACTGGTGTTTTAAAGTAAGGTCTTTTGGTGCCAATCGATTGGTCAAAGGCGTAAATCGCACCTTCCGGCATGGACGTGTACCTTTCAAAGGTTTTTGGCGTTGCCGCATCTTGAACGATTATACGTTCGCTTAAATTTGGAATGACCCTCTCAGCTTTTTTAATTAGCGTCTCCGCAAACTCTTTCTTCTTCTCCGAATACTCTTTTGTCCATCTTTCCGGAAAATCATGATAGTTGGCAGGCGTTAGTATTGTGACGCTTGCCATGCCTCTGGGAGCTAGGCTTGGATCGGCATTAGAGTTTATAGCGATGCTGTACCCCTCATCCAAGTTCTCAACGATCGTCGGATAGCCGGACAGGTCCATATCGACTCCCAAGAACACCATGAAACAGGAGGGGGACATCTTCAAGCTTTTTATGTACTCAACGAAAATTTTGTCTAAGTGCTCCTCCCCGACGAGCTCTAGGAAAGTGGTTTTTGCGTTCGCGTTGGCAACAACGATCGAGCTTCTAAAAACCTTATTTCCAACCTTTACACCTTTAACTTCACCGTTTTCTACCAATATCTTATCCACCTTGTGATTCGTCAGGACTTTGCCACCTTTGTCTTCGATAAAATCCTTCAAGGCGTTGGAAAACTTCTGGGCTTCCCTCGGGAAGTATCCACCGTAGAGATAGTATGAGACAACAGCGGTAAGCGCACTGCTTGCTGACGTTTTCTCTGGCTCCGTTCCTAGATAGCCCAGCAGAGCACAGAGTAAGGTCTTCAGACCCTCGTCTGAGAAGAACTCATCGAGCTTTTGCTTGTAAGTTTTGTTCATCCAGTCATAGAAGTGCGGATGCTCCCTTGGATAATCAAGGAGCTTTTTGGCCCCAAAAACCTTAACGATCAGCTCAGCTGGCAGAGGAACCCCATAAACCAAGTCTTTGTAACACTCCTCGTATGCTTTTTTAGCCTCGTCGAAGAATGCGCGTATGCCCTCCTTCTCCTCTGGGAACATGTCCGATAGAGCTTTTATGAACTCTTCCAAATCGTTGGCGTTTATCTCCCTGCCCCTAAAGATGTATCTCATTCTGTTCTTTACAAAAAATTCATTCCTTTCAAGTCCGAGCTCTTTAAGAAGGTAGGTTATGGGGCCTTTTTCCCACAAGCCGCTTACGTTTTCCACACCCGTGTTAAAAACAAAACCATCCCTCCTAAAAGAGGAGCAGTAACCTCCTACCTGGTAATGTTGCTCCAAGACCAAGACTTTGTAACCTCTCTTTGAGAGCAAAGCACCGCAGGTTAACCCGGCAATTCCAGAGCCAACGATTATGACGTCGTACTCGTCCTCCCCTTTTAGCTTTTTATCTACCTTAATTCTCCAGTCGTATTTCTTGAAGTCCTTTGAGGCAAAGTAAGCGGGTGCTTTCAAGGGGAAAACGGCTGAAAGCGCTATACCAAATGCGATTAAAGTGTTTGAGAGGATCATGGTAAAGGGCATATCGGTAAGAAACATTATCGCGCTTGCCACGAAGATTGTCGTCCAAACAGCAGTGATTATGCTGTTTATTGTCAGAAAAGATTTTTCCCTCCAGTAGATCTCGGGATAGTCCCTCTTTGCAACCTGAAGTGTGTAGGGTCGTTTGATTGCCAAAGAGAGCAATGCCATCAGGGACAAAGCAAGGTAGCCGAGAAAACCGCTCTTCTCAACAAACATGCTCAAGTTTAAGATAAACGTGGCGACGGTAGCCATGCTGAAATAGAGAACAGATGTAACGTCCATCATGTTGAAATCCCTTTTGCGGATTTGGGGGGCTAAGAGAATTAAAGAGATCGCGAGGGGGATTATTACACCAAGCCTATTCCCCGTGCCGCACATAACCCAGTAAACAACCCATGGAATGAATGAAACGAGTATGTAGAGCATACCTGGTATTTTTCTACCATCTTTCAAACCTACTCACCGTCCCATTTCTCCGTCGATCTTTGTTATCGTTGGGTTTGTGGTTTGCAGGCGCCCGGAGGGCTAGGGCCTGGGCATATAGCCCAAGCTCTTTGCCTTCCCTATACCGCCGTTCTCAGCATTTTCAGAATAGATAAGCTTAAATAAAACTTATTTCCTATATTACCTAGATGGCTTACGAGGAGCTCATTACTCCTAAGGAGGCTAGGGCTCTACTTAGGGTGAGCAACAAGACTTTGTGGTCATGGTACAAGAAGGGCTTGATAAGGGCTGTTAGGCTTCCGAGCGGGAAGCTCCGCTACTACAGGAGCGACATCGAAAGGATCCTGAAAGGTGAGGAGGTTGGGTAGATATAAGAGAAACAAAAGCTTACATGTATCTACCTAATCCAGAACCCTATATTAAATCTGTTCAGAAAAGCTACCGAACCCTGTAGTATCCGCTTTTATTGCCTTAAGGCTTTACGGTGCGGGCTTAAGCCCACACGTCCAGGCACGCCCTCGGGCTGACGTAAAAGGCGGGAGAAACATAAGCGCTCGCCCTGGCGCCGAGGCATACGGCATTTCCAGCCCACCATGCTAACCGGTACGCATTATAACCCAGGCCCGGACCTTTTGTACGACGCTAACCTCCAGCCGAAGCTATGTAGATTACGTAGTTTAATTCGGTTAGCCTTTTTACAGGCCTGTACAAATAAGCTTAGGTAGTTTAGCATGTCCGGTACGAGCGACGGCCGCAAGAGCATAAGCAAGACCGTTGCGCTTATCGCGATGTGCGCAGCGCTATACGCAGCGGCAGCCGCAGCCACATCGCCGATACCGACGCCATGGGGCGTCGGACATTTCAGGCCAGGAGTCATAGTGCCAGCCTTGTTCGCGCTGATCTCAACACCCTTCGTAGCAGGAACTGGCGCTGCGATAGGCACTTTCATGGCCAGCTTCATCCTCGCAACGTTTGGCCTGAGCAACCCACCCCTGAGCTTAATGTCCGGGGTTCCTGGTAACTTCGCCGGCTTCTACTTACTTGGCTGGTTGCTATCCAGGGGTAGGACGTGGCGTTCCTTCGTATCCAGCAGCATCGTATCCCTGTTCGTCGGGAACCTCATAGCCGCGACCGGCGTGATGTTGTACTTTTCCTTCGTAGTACCAACATGGGCGGCATGGACGATCGGTGAGAAGCTGCTGACGATACTCGGCCTAACGCTATTCTGGATGGTAACGATGGTACCGTTCGTCATCGCCGTGGTGCCCCCTCTTTACAGAGGTATAGGACCGATCGTATCGGAAAGGTTCGCAGCAGCCGTAAGGTCCGATGTCTTCGGAAAAGACAGGCCTAGGGATCTGCTGTACAACTCGCTCATGCTGTTCTTAATGTTCTTGGCGATCTACGTAGGCGTGGCAATGACGCCTTTCGGCGATGCGATCTTCGGGAAGGTCATCAGGCCTGAGTACGTATTCTGGGTAAAGAACCTGTTTATAATAGCAGGAGGTACCGTGCTGGCGTTCGGTCTGGGCGCATCGCTTATCGTGAACAAGAAAATATCCCCAGGAAGCATCGGGCGGAGAGTCTAGAGCGTCGCGTCTGTAAGCTACCCATGGCTTAAACCAGCGGGCCTGTCCAAAGATGGAGCCTGCTAGTACCAGTAGGACTCCACATAAGCAGGCAGATCAGGCCTTTCCATCCTTCTTATCATGCATGCAAAGCTAAAGGTTTCGAGTAACCTTTCCTCATGTTATTTTTCTGATATAGCGCAACTTGTGGCTCAGAAGAATTTCTGCATCTCCCGATCAGCATTTTCAAAAGCTCCATCGTCTATTTTGCACGATTGTCGTTGTCTCGCTCACGCAATATACATTTGTTCGCTCTCATCCAACGCATGGATGGTGTGGGCTTTTTGGCTACAAACGGTAAATTGGCTACAAACGGTAAAGATGTTCAGCTTGACTATGAACATGTGACGTCCTCTCCTGACTTAAGCCAGGAGCTTCCAGCTTTTCCTTCGTGTTAGGCTTCATCCGTCACCATCTGGCCCGTTTTGCTGGAAGCATGCTTTCGGCCGGGGCTTTTCGCTCCGGCCATATATGCTGGTTCGGGGGCGTCACGGCTATCCCATCCCATGCCTCCCGTTAAGGCATGGGCTACTCTACTCGTCCTAACCTTGCTCCCGGAACTGTAACTAACACGGGCAAACGATTAGAAAGGGAAGGCTTAGTAACCCACCAGCCCCTATAAAGGCATCACATTGGCTGAAGAAGGACGTAAAATAGCCCTTAGCATAGTAAGAAAACATGAAGTTTTAGAACGGCTATTAACCCCATCTTGGAGGTGGATGTTTCTCTAGATCGCGAGGTAGCAGCTAATATAGGATATTACATTCCAGACAATATTATAAAAAAGGTATGAAGCATAAAGAAAAAAAATATTCGAAAGTCGTTGTACCTATAAACGAAGAATCCACATGCACTTTTTGTTCTGCAAAACCGGTTGCCACATAAAAGAAAACATCATCAAATGTTATGCGCTTACTATGAAGGGGAAAATTGTTGACATGCCCCAACGTGAGCACTCACCACTTTCCCTAGCTTGATTTTGACACCTTTTATGTGTTTTCAATTTTTGTGCATGTGCTCCGCATTTTCAGACACTCACACTTTAGACTTAAAACTGGAAGCTTTTTAGGCTATAGATATGTTTTTATGGAATGTCTGGCTGATACAGCGTTTATAATATGTTGCAAATATTGTGGGTGCTGGCAGGCTTAGTGGCAAGTTGAAGTTAGCCAAAACATTTCTTATCGTGTCAAAACAGTCCTGGCATGTTCAAAGCAACTAGCACGATTAGGACTACAGCGTATCTTTTGGCCACGTAGATGGTCATTGGTTGGCTGTTTTAATGCATCTTTTAATAGCAGTTTTTACGCTTTTCTTTTCGACATCATAATGCTGTTTTGGGTTCTCTGTTTTGCTTTAGCTTGACATTGACACCGTTGTAGGCAAGCCAGCTGTTGAACGTCTTCTTAAACTTTGAAAGGTAAGAACTAACATTGCCCCTAGGTTCTTCCAATAAAATCTGTGAAGTTGTCCCTAAAGGCCTTCATCTTAACAACCTTAAGAATCGCCGTATGGTTGGCCAAGTTAAGCTCACAGTAAACCCGAGCGTTCTAAGATAGACCGTAGCAGCCATAATGGATTTAGCGCCAAATTATCAAATCAACACTAAACATCCCCATCTCTAGGCCGATGTACGTACTTAGACCCCATAATCAGTCAGATACGCTTAAAAATAGGTGGGCCGGCCCGGACTCGAACCGGGGATTTCCACCGCTTCCTGTAACCTTAGGCTAAGTCAGGGTGGCGTCATACCAGGCTAGACCACCGGCCCTAAGAATATTAAAACCATAGGCTGTTGATATATATTTGTATACTTTAAAACGACGTCTTTCGGTGTTCGATGTTTCAGGGTTTACGAACGTAACATGAGGCTACATGCGGTTCTCGCTTGGCTGCTGCGCTCCGTACTGCTGGGCCTCCTGCTCGCTGAACTTCTCCAGCAGCCTCCTGATGGCGTCCTTAACGAACTCCGCCCTGCTACTGTAACCCGCCTTGTACAGTATCCTGTCTATTTGAATGCCTATCTCTTCCGGAATCTTTACGGTTATGTAGCGCGTCATGGAGGGTCACGTATGGTACCGGAAAGCCTATTGATAAACATAACTTAAATTTTTTGTATGTTGTATAAAAAATAGAAGAGCAGGGTTCGCTCACTTTTGCGAGCGATCCATGTAATACTTTATATTATGGCGCAAAAATCCTAAAATATGCACGGGGCAATGATTGCGAAAGCTTATACGCCGTCTTACCCTCATCGGAACCCCGTAGGAGGTTCTCTGGTATGGATTCCTTCTTTCTGATGCTCGACGAGGTTATGACGGATGCAGGTAGGGCGCTGTCCAGCAAGTCAAGGTACGACATACTGACAGCCCTTTCAAAAGGGAAGATGACGATACTGCAAATTGCAAAGGAAACTGGCCTGAGCCAGATGACCGTCAGGTTCCACCTTAAGACGCTGATGGAGGCAGGCTTAGTGAGGAGATGCAGCACGTGTAGGACTGGAGGGGCTGGGAGGCCGGGCACGTTATACGAGCTGTCCAAGTCGTTGACGATGATGTCTTTCCCTCCTAGGCAGTACATGCTCCTATCGTACGTGCTTCTTTCGGCCCTCAAAGATTCTCTGGGAGAAGTGCAAGCAAGAGCCGCTCTGTACCGTTTGGGTAGGAAGATAGGTCAGGACTTCAGGATGGGTATCGAGAGGGCCCTCGTGAACGATAGCGAGTGTACCTTAGAAAAATTCGCAAACCATCTGATCAGCATGTGTTTCAAGAAGATTGGAATAATAGCCGAGCCGGTAAAGGTCAACGAGAGGGAACTCGTCATAAAGTTCTACAACTGCCCCTTCGAGGAGTTGGCACGGAATTACGCCACCCTACTTTGCGACGGTTTTGACAACGGCTTTTACGACGGTTTGTACACGGACGTGCACAACAGGTGTTTTACGTGGAAAAAAACAAAGAGCATAGCGAAGGGGGATGAGTGCTGCGAGCATGCGGTATTACTCGCCTCCGGGAATAACAGGAAGCCAGTCCACGAAAACAATATAAATAATCATAGGACCGTCAAATTCCAGATGCCCCGGTAGCGCAGATCGGGAGCGCGCCCGGCTGAAGACGTGCAGTCGGTGACCGGGGTGTCGTGGGTTCAAGGTCTCCTTAAAGGGGATGAAAATCCCACCCGGGGCATCTGCTTTCCATGCACTATTCATAAATACTTATAAACAGCCCGTAACGGTTCTAAGCCGCTATCGCGCCTCCTAACGACGTCCTTAGTCTGCCCATCCTATGCAAAAGTAATGAGGAAGCGTGTTGGGCCTTCGACAATAACGATAAACTCTATCTTTAACATCCATTTTCTTGCGGATAGTATACGTTCCTGGCCTTCATCCCCTACCAGAAAACTCCCCTAGCTATTATCTCTTCCGCAAACTTTCTTCTTTCTCCGATAGAATTCTTCTGGCGTTTATGCTCCGGCTCAGCATCCAAAGGGTAGGCTTGGGTCGGTGTATGCTGGAATCCGGTCGATAGGATTCTTGGAGAGGTTTTCTGCAACTCTCAATATCGGAGAATCCCCCTCTTTACTTTGGAGCCTGTATATGCCAGAAAGGTATTTCTCGGTCGAGGTTGTAATTTTTCTAACCGTAATGTTTACAACCGGGTTGATTTATTAGATCCACCCTTTTTGGTTATTTTTAGTGTAAAATACGCTAGTGGCAGAGATGCAAAGAAAAGCCATATTTCCGGCCTAAAAAGGCCAGAGTCTGCGCTGCCCTTCGTTAACCATTCCCATGTCCATTCTTGTCCTTCCCAGAAAGCCAACAACGATTTAAACCCATCTGCACCGACAATTAACAAGTATAAGACTCCGAATACGGCGGATAGAAAAGTGCCTATTAGAATAAAACCTAGGGATTCGTACCTTCCTTTCAGCACAAGCACCGCACCAAGATATGTTGCCCCGATAACTACCGCTGCAAACCCTCCAAATAGGTCGATGGGGACTCCGAAAAAGTTAACCGTTCCTAGGGAGAATAGATCCCATAAGCCTAGTGCAAACTCAGATGCCCCAACTATAACGTAGGCTATTCCCAGCATTATGGCGTAAACAGCTATTCGCCTATATTTTTTATACAATTCTGCCATCCCCTCATGCGTATCCAAGCAACCCTCCTACTCTAATGATGGCAAAAGCAACAGTGTAGGCTAATATAATCCCATAAACCACTGTAAAAATCGTCCACTTCCAAGAAGCAGTTTCTTTGTGGATTGCAGCTATAGTAGCGATGCATGGTATGTAAATAAGCGTGAATGCCATGAAAGCTAATCCTGTTAATGGGGTGAAGATGCCGCTTTCTCGAAGGGTAGAAGCAACCTGCCCAGGCTCCCCAGCTTCTAAACCAAAAATTGTTGTAAACGTCCCAACAACAATTTCTTTAGCTATAAAACCAAAGAGCAAGGCAGTTGCTGCCATCCAGTTAAAACCTAACGGGTGGAAAATTGGTTCAAGTCCCTTTCCAAGCATTGCAAGGTAAGAGTTTTCCAGAAGGAACTCATTTCCACAATGTGTTGCCTCCCACGGATAGTTGGAAAGGAACCACACTACAATTATGCCGAAAAAGATTATGGTACCAGCCTTCCTTATGAAGTATACGCCTCTTTCCCACATATGAATAATCGTATTTCTCAGCGTTGGCTTAGCATACATGGGCAACTCAAGAATGAACGGGGAAGGCTTGCCCTTAAAGTAAGGAATAACTCTTCTAAATAACAGTGCCATCAATACGGCTAAGAGTATTCCAAGCATGTACATGGAGTAAACGCCTGCAGCTGCATAACTTCCAAGCACTGCAGAACCTATGAGAACGTAGACTGGTAGCCTAGCACTGCAGGACATTAATGGATTTACAAGAATAGTCAATATGCGGTCTTCTTCCTTGTCTATAGTTCTGGTTGCCATAACGGCTGGAACGTTACACCCAAAACCTATGAGCATTGGGATGAAGGATCTACCATGTAACCCGAGTTTGTACATTATTCGATCTACCACGAACGCTGCTCTAGCGAGGTAGCCGCTGTCCTCAAGTATGGCCAATCCTAAGAAAAGGAAGAATATCGGCGGGACGAAAACTAATACTCCACCTAAACCGCCGAAGACACCATCAGCCAAAAATGAAGCCAACTGCGGGTTATCAACATACGCCTTCAATAATTCTCCAAGTTTTGAAAATAAAATCTCTATTAAATCTGAGAACGGGGCTGAAACATCAAAGGTGAAACGGAAAAGAGCCCACCAGAGTGCCAAAAATATTGGGATGCTCAAATACTTGTTTAATAAGGCTTTATCCAACAAGTCTGAAAGCGTTAATTGTCTAGCACCTTTCAAAGATTTGGATAGAATTTCACCTATGAATGCGTATCGCCTTTCTGCAAAAGCTACTTCTGCATCTTCCCCTAGAATTTCCTTTATTTTCTCGCTCAAACTTCTGCCCCCAAAAAGCTCTATAATTTCATTTTTGCATGGGCTCTTGTCGACGAGTTTTAGCACCTCTTCATCAACTTCAAGAATTTTTATCGCGAGCCATTTTACGGGATATTTGCTTGAAAGCTCCATGTCTTTCTGCAATATACGGGCTAACCTTGAGATTAGCTCATCAAACTTCTTCCCATAACTAATCCCAAACTCTTTCTCTTCCTTCATTTTTGCGGCTTCAACGACTGCATCCTTAAGCTCATCCATTCCCTCCCTCGTTGTTGCAACCGTGGGAACAACGGGCACCCCGAGGAGTTTGGAAAGTTCCTTCACATCTATTTCATAGCCCAGATCCTTGGCTACGTCATACTTGTTCAGCGCAATCACTACGTTAGCTTCAAGCTCTAACAACTGCAACGTTAAGTAAAGGTTTCTTTCAAGGTTTGATGCGTCAACAATATCGATGACAACATCCGGTTTCTCTTCTACAATAAAATTTCTCGCTATTAGCTCCTCTATAGAATTGGCTGTTAGACTATAGGTTCCAGGCAGATCAATTATCTGCATCTCTACACCTTTATGTAGGCATTTCCCCTCTTTCTTCTCAACAGTTTTGCCGGGCCAGTTCCCAACATGAGCTCTGCCACCAGTTAGATTGTTAAAAATTAGGGTTTTGCCGACATTTGGGTTCCCTATCAAAGCAACCCTTATTGTCACACATTACCCTCCAAGCTCACAATTATTTTCATGGCTGCACCTCTTCCAAGCGCTATTCTGGATCCCCTCACGATAACCAGAATCGGACCGGGAGGTGTTGAATGTAACACCCTCACTTTCGCTCCATACGTGAAACCCATTTCCGATAACCTTCTAGTTAACCCCATGCCACCGTTGACTTCAACAACAACGGCCTCCTTATTTTCTGGAAGCATCGCAAGCGGGATTTTATACACCATTTTCTGCGCCCTCCTCTGTGATTACATAAACACTATCGCTATCCTTCTTCCTTAAGCTCAAGTTATACCCCTTTAACAGAAATTCTATGGGATCTCCAAGCGGTGCTTTTCTTATCACCGTTATTTCTGCGCCCTTCACAAGACCCATGTCCAGTAATCTCTTTTTGGTAAATCCAGACCCCTCAATCCTTACGATTATGCCTTTTTCCCCTACTTTCAACTCACTTAATCTTTTTTCCATAGGTCTCCCTAATTTAGGTTAACCTAATTTTAGGTTAATTTAGACTTTTCCCTAAAAAAGTTAAAATTAAAACAAAACCAAATTTTTTATAACGTTATATCTTTTCTTCTACAATAATTCCTAAATTCCTCAATCCATCTTTTTATAAATTTAGGGCGTTCTGTTGCACTGGCCTGAGTGATGAACTCGACGAATCTTGTGAACTGCAATATCGTTTTTGGATCTAACTGATGCTCTAACACATGCGCATCTTTTACAGCTATGTTTTCTGGAACCAAAATTATCTCAAGAAACCTCCTGAAAGTGTCGTGTCTCTTCTTAACAGCCTCAGCAATCTCCCTTCCGCTAGATGTAAGAGTAACACCACTATACTTCTCATAAATAACAAGACCTTGCTCAGAAAGTTTCCTCATCATTTCTACAACAGTTGATGGCTTAACCCCCAACACTTTAGAAATATCTTTTATACGCGCGTAACCTTTGTTCCCCACAACCTCGTATACTGCTTTCAGATAATCTTCAACTTTTCTAGACACATATTTATTCATAAAAGACCCCTAACATTTTAGGGTACCCTAAACTTATAAATATTTATTTAAAAATAAACCTTTCGGAAAGCTTAACCGCTCTACCAAGCCAAGCTGTGAACATATAAGATTTATTTTCATCAAAGCTCTTTAGGCGATTAAAATTTCTCGAATAGCTTCACTTTGCTACCGTCGCGCGATCCCAATGCATATTAAAAGATAATAAAAACATCGATTCTTTCTCGCCTTAAAAGTTCTCGCCTGAACTTAAAAAGTGAATTTAGAGAAAGATTAAAGATTATTGTTTATAACATATAAAATGCAAAAAGAGAACATGAGGTGGACTCAATAGTTTTGGTATTAGATTTATGGGTTAACTGTAAGCAAATGAAGCAAAATCAAAATCGCGAAAAACTTTGTGCGCAAACATCACCATCTACTCCTTTGTCCCCACCCTTCACAGGCCTCTTACGGTAAGGGCTGTAATCAGAATTGTGCCAATGATTTCGCCAACAGCATGAAGCCCAACCCGACCAAGAACCCCGCTCCACTTTGCTAAAGTTGGCGCTACCATAAAGAAAGTGGCTATAACAAAGCCTGCTATGGTGGCTGAAAAATCGAAAGGGTAGCATAGAACTTCTCAAAATAAATTTCTCAAAATCATCGTTTGCTAGAACTTGTATAAATTGCCAACGTTATCCCCGATAAAAGTTTCTGGTGTTGCCCTAGCAAGGGCGTATTTTCCACGTCAACCCATGCAATGTGAGAGCGCGGTCGTCCCAAATCCATGGGTCAGGTTGCCATTTGCCGTTTATAAAGTGTCTGTGTTAAAGGTATCCTTTTTCAAAGTTTGTTCTTCTAGGGATTTCGCTTGTGACAAGTATGAGGTTGTCTGTTATTAGGTGTGGCTGCTTGGTTTTTGGTGTACTTGGTTAGCTTCACCCTTTTTCTGGAAAGGTAGAGTATTTTCTTGTTCCGTTTGGGCTGGCTACGCCCGCTTTTTTTGAGCATGCCTTCATGCGCTATTATTAGCAAGTTATCCTTTCAATCCATCCTTTGAGCTTTCTGATACTTTCATTAAGATTCTTAATTTTAGCTTGAAGTTTTCTTCTGTAGGCCTTTAACATCATTAACTCTTCATCGGTAATTGTGAACGAAAACGATATCTATAACATGTGCTGGATAGTTATACCTCACATATGACGATGAAAATTTAACCAAGCTATCATAAAGTAAGCAAAATAGTTGTACAGGCTCCATGGATACATAAAATATGTAACCATTCGGTAATTGTACTTTTTCCAGAAGTTTGGAAGGTACCTAGGTGAATAATGGAGTTGCTGAATGGGATACGAATACCGCAGCAATCGGCGTATGGGCGGTAAGCAACGGAGTTGTTGGGTTTGAGGCTTTCGTCTCCCAAGTTGAGGTGTTACCATCATGCGTTTTGGTATAAAATTTGGACAAGCAACCCCATCTGGGTCTACTACAGCGCCGCTTAATGCGCAGAGGCCATTGCTAAAGTTAGCGCATTCTTTATGCGTATAAAGTCTGAAATTTGTAAAACGTCCCATCCAAGTTACCTTTGTGTGATTATGCACAAAATAATATAAAAGCTTTATGTGTCAAAAGAAGAAAACGAGCCTACGTCGACTGGCCTAAATATATTTATTTAAAAATCTTTGAGTAGCGGGTGTTTTGCTTTTACCTCCTCTAAGATCTTTTGATACCATAATGGAAGTTTAATACGGTCTATCCTCCTTGATGGTGTGTAAGGTTTTATGTCGAGTATGGGCGTCCCATTAAACAAGTCCAGATGCTTAACTTTGAGGTATCTCCCTTCCCTTTCGACCAGCTCTACGATGGTTAACGCCAATGGATTTGGCCTATGTGGGGAATCCGTGGAGAAAACCCCCACTTCGGGCAATCTGGTAATGTCTACTCCCAGAAGCTTCAAACACTTCGGCTTAACCTTGAGGACCCTACGCTGCTCCTCTAAAGATTTATGCAAATATGCTATAATTATAAGGTGGGAGAAACCGTCTATGCCTTCCAAACCGTGCGCATAGTCCTCGTAGATCTCTATCACCCCTTCAACCCCTTCAAGCCATTTGGCTTTAACTTCCTCATCGCTTAAGTTTACATGCACTAACCCTATAGGCTTAACAGAGAAATGCATCCCCAACCACCAATTCAAAAAAATGGCATGGAAACGCAAATGTTTGCATAAAGTTCCCCAATTTTTTAACCACAATATCCCTTTAAAATGTTTTGCGTCTTATGCCCTATACTCGAAATAACCCTCCGGGTTTGAGTAGCAGAATTTTTAATATGACCTTTTTTTTGAATTTTTCATAGTTTGTGTTTTAACGGTTATTGGAACAACATATACAGTTAAGATGACTTGCCCGCACCTTGATTGTCTATGGTATGGCCCTTTGGTTGAGAAGAAGGTTAAATATATATTTCAACTTTGTCTGCGCGTCCCATTATAAGGATCAATGTAAACAATTTTACCGTCGACTTTTTTTATTTTTGACTTACATGATCAAACATTTAACTGAAATGCTCATGTCCGATCGTCCCAAAATTTGATTTTTGTAATTTATCTTTGCTTTTTTCAATACGTATTAACCCGTTTTGTCGGTGCATAAAATTAAATAGAAACTCAAAATAAAGAAAAGTTGTCATTTTTGTTTGCAGCTTAAAGGATGTTGGTTGTTTTGCAAAAATTTATATTTTGCAAAACTGTAGCAAAATTTGGGGTAAAATTTGGAAAAGGATCACAAAAACAATATAAAAGTGAAAATATTATACGATAATGAGGCTTCAGAAGGTTTCAAAAGTGGATTCGGGTTTTCATGCCTGGTTGAAGGTAAGAACATTCTTTTTGATACTGGTGGAGATTTAAGCACTTTAATTTACAACATGCGGAAATTTATGGTAAACCCTAAGGATATCGAAAAAATAGTTTTATCTCATGAGCATAGAGACCATATTGGTGGAATAAATATTGTAAATTATTGCAGTAAGGTGGACGTATTTATCCCTAGATCTTTTTCAAGCCAGTTTAAGAGTTGGCTTTCTTTACATTCCAACGTAATACTGCATGAGGTCTGTGAGGCTGAAGAAATTTGCAAAGGAGTTTACACAACGGGCGAGCTTGGGCAGTCGATTAAGGAGCAGTCCTTAATCGTGAAGACTGGTAATGGCTTAACGGTTATCACGGGTTGTTCACATCCAGGCTTAGAAAACATATTAGCTTGTGCCTCAAAATTCGGCGAAATTTATGGGCTTATAGGTGGTTTCCATGGATTTTGCAAACTCGAGGTCTTAAAGAGAATACGCCTAATTGTCCCATGCCATTGCACAATGCGAAAGACAGAATTGTTAAACCTTTACCCCAAAACAAGCAAGAAATGCTCAGTGGGTTTTACGGTAGAAATCTAGCGTACACATTCTGCGCCCATGGAGCGATTGCTTAAAAAATCGCCGCACAAACATTCACTACAAAAGGGTCGTGAGAAAACCTCCTAATCTAAAAATGTAAACCTTTAACCCATCGCTTCTAAGGCTAAACTCTAAATTTGAAGATGGTATACACCTATACACCAAAAACGGGTGGGCAATATGACCCAATCGTCTGACGTCTCCACTCATCTATTCTTTGCTTTTGATTCTTGTTTTAATAAGTAAAGCGTGCCTTCATCCATCTGCCGCCTTTCAGCAGGCTCTACACTCAACGGGCTCACTTTACGCAAGCTACAAAACTTAGGCTGTATTTTGTACACGTTTCTCTCTTTCAAGTCGTATAACATGCATTTTGCAAATTAGGCCATTGGCTCTTACTGTCCAGCAAATCACACAAACATCATGTAATTAGAACTTGTCATATGTTAATCTATCAGCTGTTTTAGCAAGTATCTTATTGGCTTCGTCCAGTTTTTCAATGAAATTTATGGAGGATTTTCTATGGTCTGTTTTTAAACAGATCGCTTTTGAATTTGAGATAAAGCATTTTTTATAGAATCCGAAACTTTTATGCCAGCATTAACTTTGACTCTTGTTATTTTATGCTGGTCAAGCAGTGTTGATACACCCGGCCCAAACTCGGCAGCCAAAACCATGTTCACGCCCAAATCTACAAGCATCTTAACAACAATAGGACCGGCTCCATGCTGATAAGAGACTGCCGGATTATCAACTACCTGAATTTTTTGAACGTCACCATCTTCAATGTCTACGATCATGAAGTAGTTCGCCCTTCCAAAAACATCACAAACAACATCCTCCAATCCGCCTTTGCCTTTCGTGGGTATTGCAATTCTAAGTTTCACCAAACCTTCGCACCATCGTTAAGTGATAATTTATAAAAATGGTTGTACACGTTGCCATGGAGGCCTTCACCTCTTCCTCCAGGCGGTGGATACGCATACGGATATAGAGGTGGGTAACCCCACCAACGTTGATATCTTCTACCTCTTCTCGGCCAAGCCATTTCTAACTCACCAGTATCCGTATAGCGGATACCAGTACCATGGGTACCAGTAGCCCATGTATAGCACTGGAAGATACCAATAAGGATAAGCTATATAGGGATATCCATAGACGCTCCACGGATACCAATAACCCCAACCATAAACTGCGAAAGGCCAAATATAACCTGCATATAGTGGATATGCCCACCACCATCTAAGTCCTCTGCCGAAGCCAAATAACCATCCAGGCCTCTGCCATGGTGGCAAATAGCTAAAAGGACCCCTTCCAGGCCAAGGTCCAGCCCAACCGCCACCTCTCCAATACCATGCCATGTTTTTCGCCTCTTACCTATTTTGTGCTTACGCACATTTTCAATTATGTGATATTGCACAGAAATATATAAATGTTCCGCTTACAATGAGGTTGTCAGCTAATTCTAATCTAAGCGTTTTTGTTTTTATTTTTGGTTTTGAAGTTGGGTGCAGCTAAGCATAGACGTAGGGGAAAGTATTGATGGCTCTACGACTTTGTGCGCCCAAGGAAGTTAACATGCTTCGTTGACAATTTGGCCCGGCTTGTGGACGATGTGGGGCGACAGCTGGTCTACGCATAAGCGAGGCCGACCCACCGTCCATTCATCGGGGGAGATGACTGTCATATGCTTGTTGACGCGCAAAGCTTAGGTGATTATGAATTTCTATCAAACGTCAGCTTGAATGTTCCAAATCTTTGGTGTTTGAGTAAGAGGCATTTTAAGGTTCAGGTTTTCGATAGAAGGTTTGTTAAGCTTAAGAAGTTTAGGAGCCGCATTAATAAAGGCGAGCTTAAGATGTTCTGTGTCGAGTTTACACCTTTACACGTTTACTTTTCTGTTTTTTAGACTGGCTTTTCCGGGGTAGGGTTAGAAAGAAGTATAAGGCTAAGTACGCCGTTTCTGTCGACGGAAAATACGTCGTAGACATCGACGGCTACGTTTTAGGGTTAAGACAAAATATGTCCGGATGGGCGCCTCAAGGGTTTGCATAGAATGCCTAAAAATAAGCAAGGATCTAGCAATCCAAACGTGCAAGACAATTGAAGAATACTGTCGTCTTCTCTTTGCCTAAGAGTTTTTAACCACGCCAAGATTTTCTCGTTGACACTTTGTTGTTTGCTCCATTATAGTGAATCGCTGTTATATGTGGTTGTCAAAGCAATCTTTAGGCTCTATTGTAAAGGCGAAGTTTTCCAAGAGTCGTCCCTATTGTAATAATACATCACGGCAATTTTCCTATGTTGCCCTTCAAACCGTAGTAGAAGGTTACGTTAATCGTTATGTCATCGCTGACTGCAATTAGTATCTGGAACTTCAGAATTTCCGCGGCATAACTTCTGTAGCGCTCGCAAACTACTCGATAGAGTGCTCGCTTCTTATGGTTCCTATAGCTTCACCCCGACAGAAAAAGAGGACTATTTGTGTCCGAGTTTGATACATTCTGCAAAGTTGAAGCTTGTAGGGATGGCTGATGGGGCTTAACGTAGAACTTTAAAACGTCAGCCGGCTCCCAGGTGTTGGCTAAATCCTAAAGCAGGCTGACGGGCCGGCGTATTTTTCGTCTATTAATAGGGAGTTTGCACAGATGATGCTGTATGTGTCGGCTGAAAAAGCACCATGTTTACTAGGCAAGCCCTATACATCCAGATGTCTATGCTGAATAGGATGAAAGGTTCGTCTGGATACATTAAGCTGGCTTCTATGGAGAAACGTCCCGTTTCCACAGCAGGATCCAAAAAACATCTTAGGTTTATTAATATCCTGGAGTTTTTGGCAGCCCTTTCCAAGGCTTTGCTTGCCCATAGTGGCGGACCATGCATCAGCGTGTATTCTGCAACCCACAGTAAGGTTTCAGCATTAACCTAAATACTCTCCTTCTTGAGGAAGGAGTCCACCATTGTTATTTTGAGCATGAATTGGACAACGCCTCTGGGCATGAGCACCTGTCCAAGCCTGTTGTCGGCTAGGCGCTCTTCAATGAAGGCCTCGCCAACGTAACCATCCAGTTTAGCCCTTGCAGCCTCAATAAGCTCTTTAATTAAACATGTTATCCTAACCTTTTTAGCAAACTCCTACCACCTAATTTTTAAGCGAATCCTTAAAAGATGGATGAAGGGGCCAGCGTTAGAGACCGTTCAGCAAAGATGGAAGGTGAGAGGGTGGCGGTACAGAAACTAAAGGCGCCAGGTTTTGGGGAAGGCTTAGGCTTGGCCCTGCCAAGCATTGAAGAAATTTTAACGCTGCCTGTCGAGGAGCTCCTTTCATGCTTGAGGTCTTCGTCCGATGGGCTTTCCTCAGACGAGGCGAAGAGGCGTCTTGAGGTTTTTGGGCGTAACGAGCTCGTTAGGAAGAGGAGAGCGGCTGTAGCCGATTTTGTCTCCCATTTTAAGAGCCCGTTAGTGATAATCCTCCTTTTCGCCGGGTTGATCTCCGGATTTTTGGGAGATGTTGTAAACACTGCCATAATATTTACCATAGTGTTGCTTAGCGTGATCTTAGATTTTTATCAGGAGTTTAAGGCCGACAGAGCAGCCGAGATGCTGAAGCGGAAGGTTGCGACGACGGCCACGGTTTTGAGGGATGGGGCAAAAAGGGAGGTTAGTCTTCCGGAGATAGTCCCGGGGGACGTCGTATTTCTTTCAGCGGGAGATATCGTGCCTGCAGACGCTCGGGTGATAAGCGCAAAGGACCTGTTCGTAGATCAGTCTGCGTTAACCGGTGAATCTTTTCCCGTCGAGAAGACGAATTCGCCGCTGAGATCTTACGATCCGTCGATAACGGAGTGGAGCAACTATCTCTTTATGGGTACGTCAGTCGTAAGCGGGACAGCGACAGCCGTCGTTGTGAAAACCGGTAGCATGACGGAGTATGGGAAGATAGCGAGCAGGCTTGTTGCGAGGGAGCCAGAGACAGAGTTCCAGAGGGGAGTTCGAAGCTTTGGTTACATGATGATGCAGGTGACGTTTCTTCTAGTAGTATTTGTGTTTTTCATCAACGCCCTCTACATGAGGGGGGTGATCGATTCGCTTCTTTTCGCCGTGGCTTTGGCCGTAGGCTTAACGCCGGAGCTTCTGCCGATGATAATCTCAGTAAACCTGTCTAAGGGGGCCGTGTCGATGGCCAAGAAGGAAGTAATAGTAAAACGGCTGGCAGCCATACAGAATTTCGGAAGCATGGATGTTCTATGCACTGATAAAACTGGAACTTTGACGGAAAACCGGATAAAGCTTGTCCTACACGTTGACCTCAACGGCAAAGAAAGCGAAAAGGTTCTACTCTACTCATACCTCAACAGCTATTACCAGACTGGGCTTAGGAGCCCATTAGATGAGGCCGTACTTAGGTTCAGACATTTAGATGTTAAGGATTACAAGAAGGTTGACGAGGTCCCGTTCGATTTTGCACGTAAACGCCTTTCCGTAGTTGTTGATTATCAGAACCAGCGGCTTATGATCACTAAGGGCGCTCCCGAAGAGGTTTCCAAGGTCTGCTCCTTCTATGAGGTTGGGGAGGTAATAACTGACATAACGGATGATGTGCGCCAAAAAATTGAGCAGAGTTATTTGGATCTTAGCGCCGAAGGCTATAGGGTTCTAGCCGTAGCATACAAGCGCCTAAGGGAGGAGAAGCCTGTATACACGTCGAACGACGAGAAAGAAATGGTGTTTTTGGGCTTTATAGCTTTCCTCGACCCCCCAAAGGAAACCGCGAAAGAAGCACTTCAGCTTCTGAAAAATTCCGGAATAGAGTTGAAAATCCTCACGGGTGATAACGAGCTGGTAACGAGAAGGGTTTGCGAATACCTGGGCTTCGAGATAAAGGGAATAATCACAGGGAGCGAAATTGCCCGAATGCACGACGACGCGCTCGCGAGGGTTGTTGAGGAGGCCAACGTGTTCTGCAGGCTTACACCAGCCCAGAAGGATAGGATACTGAACGCCTTGAAGAATAACGGGCACGTCGTTGGGTTCTTGGGGGATGGGATAAACGATGCGCCCTCGCTGAAGACGGCGGATGTTGGCATATCCGTGGAAAACGCTGTTGACGTTGCGAAGGAAGCTGCTGACATAATTCTTTTGCAGAACGATTTGAAGGTGCTTCATGATGGTGTATTGGAGGGTAGGAAAACCTTCGGTAACATTATGAAGTATATTATGATGGGGGTGAGCTCGAACTTTGGAAACATGTTCAGCGTAGCCGGCGCATCGTTGTTTCTGCCTTTTCTTCCCATGCTACCTATACAGATACTGCTTAACAACCTGCTTTATGACTTTTCGCAATCGATGATACCGACGGATGAGGTTGACAAGGAATACCTCGAGAGGCCTAAAAGGTGGGACATAAAATTCATCAGGCTTTTCATGCTTTGCCTCGGTCCTGTCAGCTCCATCTTCGATTTCCTAACGTTCTTTGTAATGCTTTACCTCTTTAACGCTTCTGAACCATTGTTCCAAACGGCATGGTTTGTTGAATCCCTAACGTCGCAGACTATCGTAATCTTTGCCATTAGAACGAAAAAGTCACCCTTCTGGAAGAGCAAGCCAAGCAGACCCCTGCTCCTAGGAAGCGTTGGAATAATAGCATTCGCGTTGATATTGCCATACACGCCTTTAGGAGCGATTTTCAGATTCGTTAGGCCACCGGCAACATTCTATATAGCCCTAGCCGCAATTCTAGGATCCTACGTGGCGCTTGCAGAAATCATCAAAAGCTGGTTTTACAGAAGGTATGGTTACCGCCTAGAGCAAGCCCTTATCCCGCCAAAAAAGATTGGTATATACCTCACCAAAACTACAAAGCTCATCCAAAACGTCATAGCCACCATCTGTCTACGCTCAGAAGAAGAAATAACGGTTGAGTCCCTCCTACAGGACTTGGAAAGGATCGTAGAATACCCAATCGACTATGACCAAATCGGCCGCACAATCCAGCATTTAAAACGCGCTGGGCTCATAAGCTTCGACTGGCGCCAAAGAACGATTAGACGGGAAAAACCATTAAAAGAGTACGTGAGGAAGCAGCTAATGAGCAGCAGTCTATGGCCGAGGGTAGCCCAAGATTGGCATAAGATCAACAGGATCATCAAAGAAAAGTACGGAAAAGTAAACCAAGAATACCAGGAACTTCTGCTTCACGATAGCCAGAACGGCCCGTAAATACGTTAAGCTTTGCTCTGTTGCTCGTCGTAACGAAATCCGGAGGTGGCGGTATCTTTAGCTTTTTTGTTCGTTCCCCATCTTTTATTTGTTTGGGCTGGTGTACTCGTGAAAATCCTCTGGAAACCATTCCAGCTCCATAATCGGAGCACACAGCTTCCATTCGTCCATGGTCTTACCCAGTGGTGCTGAGGCCGCAGAGCTGACGAATGTTGGGAGATGCCAATTCACGCGAGGGGCACGGGCCCTTCGACCGGCACAATGGTTAGCATGAGGCCCTACACACCTGACAGCGGTATGTACCGATTTAAAAGTTCACGAACGTTGGAATGCTGTCAAAAGATTTACGAGTTTTACAATCGTATAGACTTTCTTGCAATAAGCCACTTATAACCTGCTTGGAGAACGGTTAAAAGGACCTTACGTTCGACGCCATCCCTGAAATATTATGCTAGGGAAAAGGGTTGGATGTATGCCGGCATCGACAGGATGGCTGAGCCGGATGAGGTAAGGTTGGAGGACGGTAAGAGCATGCCGTGGAAGGTCAAGAGCCTTTTGAGAGAGTGCGGCGGAAAGATTCCTAGATTATTTTATGAGAGGCCGGGGATAAGCAAAGAACCCCTAACGGTCTTGCTGGGAAAAGATGCCGTGGAGGTTGCTATGGAGGCAGACAGTATCTCTAAGCGTTATGCAGCTTTCATCAAGCGGTGATCGGACATGCACGGCTTCTAACTCTTAGGAAATTGGAGGACTTTCGGCTTTGCTCCTCGGAATCAGCGTGGAGCAGGCGCGCTCCTTAAGCCGCTCGAGAGTACGAGAAGCACCGCCAACGACGCGTAGGCCTTTGCCATCCTGTCCAGTTTTCCAAGCGTTTAACGCCGTATTGTCGCAGCACGTGCTTTGTTACGTTTTAGACCATTTGTTTTATGATACGTTTCGTAAGAGAATCGGCGAGGCTTTTGTTAACCATATCGATCAGCCTGAATACGGCTGGGTTTGTCACAGAATATATACGCTTGTTCCCCTCCCTTCTGTACGTGACAAGACCGCAGCCCTTCAAGATTGCCAGGTGCCTGGAAACCATGGGCTGGGCTATCCTGACGCGTAAGACGATGTCGCAGACGCACTTCTCTCCGCTACGCAGGCACTCCAGAATTTTAAGCCTTATAGGGTCTGAGAGAGCCCTGAAGATCTTGGCCCTAAATCCATCCAAGTTTTTCATACAGATCATAATCATAAAGTTAATAAGATATATTTAAATATAACTATATGTGAAAAATTTTCGAGTAAAAATGGAGATAGTTCTCATAATAGTTTTAGTAATTTTTGGTCTGATTGCAGGAATTCTTGGAGGGTTCCTGGGGACTGGCGGATGCGTCGTTATGCTTCCTGCCCTCTACTTCCTCTTCAACTATAGCTTGCCCGTAGCAATCGGAACAACTATTACCGCCGTTATAATCACAGCGACCTCAGGCTCGATAGCCCACTTAAAGATAAGAAACGTGGATTATAAAACTTCGATGATCGTGGCATCATCTGGCGCCGTGGGTGCGCTACTGGGCTCGATCGCTTTCCAGTATCTAACGGAGCAGTTGCCGCTGCTAAAGGTTATATTAGGCGTGGCTTTCCTTTACGTTTCCATCAGAATGATCTACGAGGGGAGCATTAGGAGAAAGTTGGAGGCAAAAGCTGGAAACACCGTTCCAGGAGGAGCTTTGGCTAAATCCTCGATAGGGTTCGTCATAGGGGTACTGACAGGTATCGTCGGCCTAGGCGGCGGATACGCCTTGGTACCCTCGATGATATACCTTCTCGGCGCACCAGTAAAGATAGCCGTCGGGACGTCTCTAGCGTCGTTCATAAGCATGGCGGTCGTTTCAGGCGCGTTCAAGATATACCAAGGATTGGTCGACGTGCTCGCCGCATTATCGCTCGGAGCTGGAACGGCAGTCGGAGCGCAGATAGGCTCAAGGCTTGTACCGAAGGTCCCAGCATCTTACATAAAGCTCGTCTTCGGCATAGTCTTCCTTTACGTTTCTCTAAAGTTCATCTTGGACGTCTTCGGGATAAGGATCTAAAAATTTCGTGAAAAGCCTGCGTGCTTCGTCCCATCAAGCAAGGCGTACTACCTTCTTTTCCCTCGCAGACGGAATCACTTTAATTTTTGCGTTCTCGAATTCCATGTAGAATTCGCGATGCTGCTGAAGCCAGTCCAGGAATACAGCCAGAGCCGCAACCTCAGATATAGGCTGGTTCGTCACGGATACGTTCCACGTCGCCATCTCGTAGACCTTCTTCGGAACCTTCTCTGACCCAACGACGATGAGCTTGTTCTTCTCCGATGACCTTATCTCCTCGATGACGCTCGGCAGCGGGAGGCCGTACATGGTCAGGTGAACCACCTCGCCGCCGGATCCTAGCCAACTTTTCACGACGTTCATCCAATCTTGCCTTATCTCAACGAAGAACTTGCCGCCGAATCTCCGGACCACGTCCTCCACGGATTTTTTCACACCTTCGTCTGGCTGTCCGGAGATTATGACGCCGTCGCAGCCGAATGCCCTAGCGGTCAGGCAAACGTGTGTCGTAACCCTTTCGTCTCTATGTATTCTATGGCCCATCCTAAGGACTACCAATTCCATACAACCTAGATGCATAAGGGGGACTAAATCGCTTTCTCCAAGACCTGAAGCTTCTGCTTAAGCGCCTCTATCGTCCTAGTGTTCTCGTAGTAGTTCAGCATGTTGCCGCATGCCGGACACCTGAAGAGCTTGTCAACGGCTTCCTCGAAAGTGTACTTCCTGCACCCCTTCGTACCGCAGTAGTAGAACTGGTGGCTCTGCTCGTACTCCAGCCTAGCCCTCAGCCTCTCAGCCATCCTCCTAATCTGCGTCTTTATATAACCAAGGACCTGGTCCTGCTGAACCCTCCACCTGAATATCCTGTGCCCCGTTTCCTTGTCCTTTGCAACCTCATACGTGAGGAGGGAATGGTCGATGAGCTTGTGGAGGATCCTTCTAACGTCCTTCACGTTCATTCCCAAGGCAGAGGCTATCTCCTCGTCGCTCTTTGATGGGTTCTTCATTAGGAACCTCACTATGCTTACCGCCTCTTCACCGCCGACAAGCCTCATCACCTCTAGCACAGTATCATCGTCGATTATTAGTAGGAAGTCAAGTACCCCCTTTTACCGATACATAGATTTTGTAAAATATAAAGCAATCGCTTCATACGAAAGTTGTCCGACTAGCCTCGATAATCTACGCTAAACTGGATGATGACGGCACCCTTCTAGCGTCGAACTTCCTACCCAAAGGATGGCGCGTACATCCTCTTAGGTATCTCGTATAACTGTAGCTCCTTCAACCTCTTCAAGGATACGGGTAAAGTGACTTGGACTACACCCTCCAACCCTTTCGGGTCGAACCCGCCCTGTACGCCTCCTCCCAAGCCCTTTCGAGCTTGGTGTCATCCGTATGGGGAAAGTCCCCCATCCCAAGCTTAACCGCATTATCCGTTTTGTCCACGCTTCTCTTACGAGTAAAATCAAAGATTGTGCCCATTTATGTCTATATATCTTGAAACTGTTTCCTACGGCGGCTCGCGGCCGATTCCTATGCCTGGATGGACATACCCGACTCACACAACGCTGGGGACTTTGGCGCATTCCTCATAGGCGCTCCTCACAGGTATGCGATAACAGAGCAGCAGTACAAGGATTGTATAACGGACGGCCACCTTGACATAGACTCCGTAAGGGAGGGCGCGGTGCTCGTCGCGCCCGTGAAGCTGGACGGTGCTGGCGTTTATGCTGGCGATGCCCACACCGTAGCCAACAGTTTCAGAATATGAGGTTAATGGAGAAGCTTTACATGCTTAAGGAGGCCAAAGAACTTCTCGGAGTCACGACGAGGACTATCCAGCGTTGGGATAATGATGGAAAGATCAGGGTTGTTAGGACTGTTTACGGCCGCAGGAGGATACCCGAAAGCGAGATAAAGCGTATTTTGGGGCTGAAGGAAGAGAGTTGTCTTTGGATATGCGAGGGAGGAGCCACAAGTATAAAGAGGTGGTAGAGGGTGTCAAGAAGCTCGTATCAGGTTAGAGCATACAGCGTTAAGCACTCCTACGATATCTCCGAGTTTCTTAGGTCTTACAGGCTTATTCTTCAGAGAGCCATAGACGAAATATGGGCTAACATAAGGTGGATTGAGAAGTTTAACAGGAAAGGAAGGAGAAGGCTCATACCAATCATCCCAAAGGGAAACGAGTTCAAACATCGTCATTTGAGAAGCCTTCTGATGGATGGCTGGGAATACTCGAAGCACTACGTTGATTCTGCCATAAAGCAAGCGTATTCA
>NDWU01000019.1 GCA_003056285.1 Candidatus Terraquivivens tikiterensis | reverse complement strand
TATCTATGTCACTATCTTTCCTAGCCTCGGATCTTGCGACAGAACCGTAAACAATGAACGAAACGAGATCGTCTCCAAGCTTCTCAGAAGCCTTGTTCAGGAGCTTAATAAGTAGTGTCTTGTATGGTTCGCAGAGTTCGCCTCCTTGTCGCAAGGAAGCCCACCTTTTTAGGGACGATAGGTTTTTCGGACCATAAAAGATTGATTGCAATTTTCTTTTTAGACGCATGGGCTAGCCGTGCGGCTTTGTCTCCGGGCACGATGGGTGCTTCCGTCATTAGGCACGGCGTGCCCCATGGTTCTGGGAGCTCCAATCAAATTGGAGGGCGAGCCTTTAGGCGAAACGGGCGGTAGTCCTAACTCCTAAGCCCACGCTCTTCAGACATGGGTAGCCGATGTTCTAGATTTTGCTAACTCTGTGAATTTTTCAACGAGCGCATTGTACCTCTCCGGATCGTAGCTTTCGTGCAAAGAGAACCCTTTCCCGGCAAACCACTTTAAAATCTCGCACGTTTCGAGGGCCGCTACTGTTTTCTTTTCATCCTTCTCCCATCCTTCCTCCCACTTCCAAAAAGCATCGTTAACGTACGTGATGACTTTGTTCTGGACGTCTACAGTAACGGCCCTCGGGTACGTGTTCCTGCCGTAAACGTTGTACACAAGCTTCTTCAGCTCGAGGCCCTTGAGCTCTGGAAAGTTTTCGCCAATATCTATGAACATACCGTAAGGCCCCCTCAGGACGCTCCAGGGAACTATTTGGTACTCGGTGCCGTTGAACTCTACCTCGCCGATTATGTTGGCCTCATGGTCGACGTAGAAGTGCATCCAGCCCTTTGCCTCAACCTCTTGGAGGAGTTGCTCTATATCCGGTCTTATCTTGAATACCTCCGATAGGGCGGCCCTTCCTGGACACTCCAAAACCAGCTTTCCCTTTAGCGATCCTTTCTCGAAAGGGATACCACCCGCCGACATCTCTATATGTAGTATCAAAATTTTCTAGCTTAAAATATTTTAAATATCCATCCACACGATTCGAGCCACCATCCCTATATACTTTTCATACTAACGCTTGTTTTAGCCATGAAGCGTTACGACGCTGTCTTTCTCCACCCTCCTGCCATATACGATTTTAGAGAGAGGCCGACTTTCCCTGGTCCGATAGCTTACACAGTCACCGAGAGCACAGAGCAGTTCATAATACCCCCTATAGGTATGCTGAGCATAGCAGAATACCTGGACAGGCATGGGTACAGGGTCGTAGTGGAAAACATAGGCGAGAGGATGGTCCAGGATAAAAATTTCGACGTCGAAGGGCACATAAAAGGCATCGAGGGGAGCGTTTATGCCATCGACCTCCACTGGTGCGTTCATGCCCAAGGAGCCATAGAGTTGGCCAAATTGTGTAAAAGGCTCCACCCGGATTCTGTGATAGTTCTCGGAGGGCTGACAGCAACAAGGTTCCACGAAGAGATAATCAGGAAGTACGAATTCGTAGACGTTGTGATTAGGGGCGAGGCAGAAAAAACGTTCTTGGAGCTTATGAACGCTTTGGATAGAGGGCAGAAAAACATGTCCGTAGGAAATGCGACGTTGAGGGTGAATGGGCGTCCCGTCGTAGGACCATCGGCAGCCCCTTCAGAAAGCATCGACGAGTTTGACTTCACCAGGCTCGACCTACTGGTTCCCAAGTCTATCCTTTTCTCGAAAAGCAGGCCGCCCTATTGCGCCCATTGGTCCATACCGGTATGCAGGGGGTGCGTGGAGAACTGCGTTACATGCGGCGGCTCAGCTTATGCGTGTGCAAGGCTCCTCGGCAGGAGCAGGCCGTCTTTCAGGAGACCCGAGAGGATAATGGAGGACTTGGAGAGGCTTGCGGAGCAAGGCGTTAAGGCTGTCTTCCTGTTCCAAGACCCAAGGATGGGCGGTAAAAGATACTGGGAGAGCCTGCTTAGCACGTTGAGGAAGAATGGTTTGCCCATAGACCATCTAACGCTGGAGCTATTTAGGCCGGCCGACGCAGAGTACGTGAAAGCCCTTGCAGGTTTGGGCGTATCGGTAACTTTAACGATATCGCCCGAATCCGGGGTTGATCATGTAAGGATGGCGCACGGGCGTAACTATACTAACGCGGAGCTGATAAAAACGATCGAGGTATGTCAGGAGAACCGTGTACCCTTGCTTGTCTTTTTCATGCTCGCCCTGGCGGAGGACAATTACGATACAGTAAAGGAGACATGGAAGCTCTGGGAAAAGATCTGCATGATGGACCAGGAAGCTCGTAGCGAGGAGTACCCTATAACCGTAAACTATGGCTTCGGGCCCATGATCCTGCTGGACCCCGGCTCCCTAGCCTTTGATAACCCATCAAGCTATGGTTATCGTATGCTATCCAATACCCTAGAAGGTCATATTAAGCAGATGGAGCAGCCCTCTTGGCACCAGTGGATAAACTACGAGACGAAGTACCTCAGGAGGGATGAGATAGCCAAGCTTATCCTCGACACGGTAGAGTACTCCATAAGCCTTAGAGAAAAGTACGGAATATACGACAGGACAACGGCCTTCGTTGAAAAATTTTGCTACGTTGACCTAAGCAGGCTAATCATGAAAGAGGTTGACAAAATAGCGGAGCTCAAGGATGAGAAAGAAAAGGATACAAGGTTGAGGTTACTTCAAGATAAGGTGCGAGAGTACTTTACCAAACTAGGTGAGCGAGCTCACGCCCTTTAAGCGTGGGATGTATCAGAATCAAGATGACCAAAGTCCAAAAGGAGAGGAAAGTTTTCAGGCAAGTATAGGCCTCTCTATACGAGGAGACGTCAACGTATTGTGCCACATCCTTTGCTTCTAGGTTGACGGGATGGGGCCTAGAAGGGCTATGAACGAGCAACAGATGAAAGCCTTGGGAGCAAGAATATCTGGCTTAAGCCGTAGATTATGTCAAACCGCTAAGCTAAATTTTTGTGTACATCTCCACGCCTAGCTTTTTGGATGCCTCGATCGCCTCCTCCTCTGCGTATGGTGTCACTACGATGAGTCTTTCCGGCTTTTCCCCTGTTTTCTCGACGTATAGTTCTGCTTTCCTCTTAAACTGGTATACGTCCGATGCCCTCACGTGCGATGATACTTCGATTAGTATGGGCTTCCCATCTTTGATTGCGATGTCCACCTCCACCTCGCTTGGATAACCGAATACCTTACCCTTTTCGTCATACGCCCTCCACCTCTCAACCTTAAACCCTAACTCCTTTTCTAACACTCCCCTTAGGCCCTCCCTAAATGCCTCCTCGGCCATGAGCCCCCATCTGGCACCCAAAGCAGATATGTGCCTGTTGAGGAGCTCAAACCCCCTCATCATGTCCTCTCTGAGTTTGTTCATGTCCTCCCTAAGCTTCACGAGCTCCTCCTCATGACGGTCAAGCTTCTTGAGTATCTCATCCAAGCCTATTAAGCCTGCGACGGCATACCTAAACTCCTCATCCTCTTTCAACAGCTTAAGAATCCTAGACTTAAGCTCCGCTAACTCCATAACCTATTTCCACCGTATGCTTGTTGAAGGGAATGTGAGCTACTCCACGGCTAAAGCCGGGAGCTTCCAGCGTTCGCCTGGGGCTTTGCGCCTCCGGTCACATCTGCTGGTTCGCGGGGCTCACACCTCCGCCATCCCATGCCTCTCGTTAAGGCATGGGCTATTCTGCCATTCCAACCTCGGCCAACATGGCTTCATGGGTCATCGGAACATTTCTAAACGATATATTTAAATTTTGCCAATTCATCCCAGAGCTAAAGCTCTAGGTTTTTCTGGGCACCCTTTTTATAAACGTTCTGTGCGTGTGGACGTTGTCCGAGTAAGCTATTTTTATCGCCATGAGTGAAAAATCCTGCTCGCTCAGCTACTGGAATACAGGGCTGAAAGGGTAATTGTTCGTGCGATGAAGGAAAAACCAAGGGGTGCATCAGGAGGACAAGCATGAGAGTCCCTATAATGGATTTGATCTCAGCATGCAAAATAAGCAAGCTCCGTCGTCGAGGCAGGAAGCCCACGAGATTATAACAGTGGTAGCTCACCAACCGGTATATTTATATACCAGAAACAGAATTCATAAATGAAATGACATGAATAAAGCCAAGAGTATTTTGATAGCTTGTTCGTTGATAGCAGCCCTTTCCGTTCCGCTATTGATAGTCCAGGCAACTCCTGAAGGCGAAAATGCAATCCTAAATGCATTAAATGGCTTATCGCTTCAGCTGTCGAGCATTGAAGATAACATTATGGGCAAAATAACAGCGATGGATAATAATATTTCGTCGGAGTTGCAAAAGCTCAAGGAAGAAATCAACGACCTCAAGCAAGCTCTGACCGGTCTATCTATGCAACTATCGAACGTCGAGAGCAATGTATTAGGTAGCGTGTCTGGCGTTGATAAAAGCGTTGCAAGTAGCCTGGAAGAGTTCAAGACATCTCTCCAGAACTCCATGAAGTCTTTAGAGAAATCCGTCACGGACCTACAACAATCGGTGAAAGCATCGACGGAAAAGCTAGAGAGCACTGCTGCGAGCGTTTCCACGCTATCCATGCTGTTTTGGGCCGTCGTGGTACTGCTCATAATCAACCTTGCCCTAACGGGTATAGTCATCGCAAGAGTGACGGCAAAACCGAAGACGGGCTAAATGTCTTCAAAAACTTAAAACCTTTTTTTACATTATATTTCTAAAACGATGGTTAAACCATAGAACCCTACACCATCTTGAAAGGGACTTCAAAATCATGGGCGGAAATCCCAAGACCTTTAGTGGTTGGATTAGAGCAAATATTTACACTCCCCATCCTGTTCTGTTACTTTTTCTAGGAGCTGGGACAGCCGAAGTTAAGCCTGCAGAAAACTCTGTAACACACCTTCCAGACATACTTCATGGAAAAGACCTCGCCGATGGGGATATACGCTCCTGGTGGGGCCGAATTCTATCGCTGAAGCAGGAAGCCGCGGGCTTATAGCCTGATAACTTACCATACTCGGCGAGAAAGCCCACATCCTTTAGGCGTTGGATGAATCGCCGAAAAGTTAAAATGCTGTCTGGTAATAAAATTTTTGAGCATGTGGCCTGGATGTCCAAAGGGCCCGAATAAGGCTCTAGGCCGAAAGGGAAGGGGGGCTCCATAATCCCAAGTCCCATACGGGATAGGGATAACGGGCTGGTGGCACACCCCTCGCAGATAGCCCTGGAGCGATGATGGAGCGAATGCTACCGCAGATGTGCTCCAGAGTGTTGAATGGGCTGTGCGCGAGAATCCCATGGCTTTAGCCGTGGGAGTGTCAACTAGAGATTTTGTCCAGTAGCAGTTTGAATAGTTGAGGGAACTCCTCCGGAAGTCTATAGACGCCCCCCTCGTTCAGGTTCTCGAACGTAGCAATTATCTCACCCTTCATGGTTTTTAACTCCTCTGCATTCTTTACTAAAGCTATTTTTATCGCGTCATCGCTTTCCTTGAGCAATCCGTAGAACCCCTCTAAGACCAAAACATCCGAACCTTCAGCCATCTTTACCAAGTCCGATAGCGCCTCGACCTTCTTGCCCCTTAGCATAATCGCTACCTCTCCTGGAGATATGATTATGGTAGGGTTCGCGCCCGCCTCCCTATGCTTCCAGCTATCTTTTCCAGGCCGGTCTATGCTGAAGTCTACATGGTGAACGTGCTTTGCACTGGCAACTTTATAATTCATATCTCTCAAGGCCTTTATCAACATCGTCACAAGCCTAGTCTTTCCGGATTTCTTATGCCCAAGAACTGCAACCACCTTCAAAACCAAACGCCACCTTGTGAACGATCATGGTTATAGTAGATAACTTGTACTTATAAATTATTGTTAACCTAAACCTAAGACTTCACCCATGGGCTGGTTGCTTCAACGACGGAGCTTGCACAAAGCCAGCAGGATCAGGGCTACACCATCGGATTTCCGCCCATAACGTTAAAAATTTAAATCGAGAAGAAAGAGGTAATAAACAGTAGGGCGACCAAAAGATGCTATCGAGGATTGGGGTCCTGCTTTGCACATGTGCCCATAAACTCGAATCCGTAGATTTTGATAAGGTTTTAAGCTACCTGACCGGTTGTTATGGTGTTCAAACTGTTCAGGTACATCGCGAGTTATGCAAGCAACCATCTCTCATCCGTAATCTTGTAAGGTCTGAAAAGCTCGAGGGGCTCGTGGTGGGAGCATGTTCTTTTCACGAAACGCTTTTTAGGGACGAATCCGAAGACGGAGGTTTAAACCCATTGCTTCTAGAAGTTCTTAACCTTAAAGAACAGCTCGCAGGCCCTCACGTAGACCGTGAAAAAGCGACGCTGAAGGCAGCCCTCATCGTCAGGGCTGCTGTCGAGAAGATGAAGCGCATGGAAGCCGTTAAGCATGTACCTCCGCAAAGGATATCCGCGAACAAGCAAGTTACCCGCAGGGCGCTTTTCCGCTCGGTACTCAGGTTCCTTATGGTATACAAACCGACCCCTTTGGTCGAGGGGTCTTTATGCATCAACCCTAAGGCATGCAAGCTCTGCATAAACGCATGCTCATACGGTGCTCTAACGTTAGGGGAAGGCGGCATCGTCGTTGAGAGAGAAAAATGTAAAGTTTGCGGCTCATGCGCAGCTAGTTGCCCGTTCGGTGCTATACAGATTCCGACGCATAACGATGAGCAGCTAGAGGTGCAGATGAGATGGATGCTGTCGGACATGGGGGCCAAGTTAGATCGCCGCGTGATCGTTTTTGCCTGCGAGGAGAGCGGCTATCCTGCAATAAATGCCGCAAGCGAAGTCGGAGCGAAGGTACCGCTCGAGGCTCTTATAATAAGGGTGCCGAGCTTAGGCGTGCTCTCCGAGCTCACGTTGTTAACAGCATTCGCGCTCGGAGCGGATGGTGTACTCTTGGCCGGGTGTCCTGATAACGACTGCCCACATCTGAACGGTCTTTTGTCGGCCAAGCAGAAGCTCTCTACAGTTAAATCGCTCCTCTCATCTTTCAACATCGACACATCTCGGATAGGTATTTTCCAAGCACGTAAGGATGAGTCCAGCAAACTTGCGGATAATCTTACGAAATTCGTCGAGGACGTCAAACACATGAGCCCGAACACCCTTCGCCTAACGTTTTCTGGGAACAATAGACGCGCCAAGCTCATCAGCTTAATAAAAGCCCTTGCTGAAGAGACGGGTAAAGTGCCCGGGATTTTAGAATGGGCTGGTCAGTGCCCCTTTGCCGACGTTCTAATCGACCAAGAGAGGTGTACTGCGTGCGAGCTGTGCGGCTCCTTATGCCCGACTAAGGCCATAGAGGTACACAAGGACGAAAAATCCGTAGCTTTGTCCTTCAAATACAGGGATTGTATAGGTTGTGGTTTATGCGAATCGACCTGTCCGGAAAAGGCCGTTAGTTTAAAGCGGGTGTTTGACGTAGGGCGATTATTAGAGAGTTTACCGAAAACGCTGGCCGTTCAGGGCTTGGTAGCGTGCTCCAACTGCAAGAAGCCCTTCACAACAATAAATAAGCTGAAGAAGATCAGGGAAATCCAAAGACAGATAGGCGTGACCCCAGAGCCGTCTACGTTGGTTCTGTGCCCAGCATGCAAAAGGAACCATGTGCTACCGGTTATGTATCCGACAAAGGAAGTCAGACGGTGAGCCATCCACGATTGTAAGCCTGTGCCTCCTGCCTCGATGACGAGCCTGCCGGCCGAAAGCCAGCATCGTCCCCTCCCGGCAGGCATACCAGGGATGCCCCATCCTGGAACCCGAACCTTCTTCTTGTTCAACGGGCTAAGAAGCTTTGTACGCCGCACAGCCTATGTTCCCAGCAACTTTCCTAGTGCTCTTTTCCGGATTACGCTATGAACCTGTATGGGGTTGGCTCGCTCTCGACTGCCGAAGCGTGGTGTTTCCCGTTCGTGTATGTTAAATTATAATTCCTCCGCTGCCTTGAGCAGGTCGTCGATCATGCTGTTATCCAGCTCGACAAACCTTTTAGTTATTATCGCTATCCCTTTGTAAAAATCTACTTCAGCGGTATCAAGAATGTCCTTAACAAACGGAGAAATCCACAACGAGAGATGGTTTCTAAGGAAATCCTTCTGCATTTTCAAATACTTTAAAGCGTTATCCTTTTCGTTCCTTCCTAATGCCTCGGCTGTCTTTCGACAAAGGTATGCCATGAATTGGAGCTCAACGGCTATATGGTCTGCTGGCTCTGTAAACTTCTTATCCTTGTTCACACCAGCATCCCAGTAAGCGTGGAGAACCTCATCCATCGGTTCTTGCATTATGAGGTGGTCCTCGCTCCTGTATGCTGACTCTGAAGGGTGTGGTGGTTTCCCTTTAATCCCAAGGAATAGGTTTGCGTATTCGACTGCCAGCTCCAACCTTGCCTCTTCCAAATCGCGTTCCTTGAGCCCCTCTAAATACTTCCTTAGCTTTTCGAGCCCGTTCTTCAACTCATCGTCTGGTATTTCTTGTAAACCCTCAACCCTCAGTATCGGGCTCTTTTCATCGATCATTTCCTTCAGCAACTCGGTCGTTATTTCCTTCTCGTACATCCTCGACAGAAAATTGTATATGGCGGAGCGGTTACTCATCGCAGCAACTAAGTATTGACTTCCGGCTCCTGCCTCCGCTTCCATAAATATCCACTTCATACTTAGAAGAAATCGTTTTATAAATAGTTTTAGAAAACTTTGCTGTGTTGGATAATTTTATGCCTGGTATGTTTCTCTCTATCCATGGCCTCCGGGGGTGGAGGGGCTGGACGGTTACAAGGATTATTTGGTTAAGAGTGTTGTATTATTGTTTTTAGTTTTTGCCATAACAACGGAAAAACCTAAATGGATAATTTTTAACATGAGCCGCATACCCTTTGAAAGCGACAACTCGAATTTATAGCTTCAAACCACAGCACACGATTATATTATTCAACTTTCTCTTTGCAGTGGTTTCACCAACCTATTGTAAGATAGCATTTTACATTCCAATCCATCAATTGTGCCAGATGTTTTTCATCTGACGGCCTTTTTATTAATCCGAACACGACATTACCGTACACCTTCACCCGTATTCCATGTTTCTCTCACATTACCATACTCAGGCGAGAAAGGGGTAGCCCTGATTCGCCTGCTGAGGTGGAGCCCTTACTGGTAGGGATACCAGCAAGCTCCATCTTTGAAGCAGGAAGCCCGCTGGCTTTCAGCCGTGGGTAGCTCACTCAAAGACCTATCATCTACCAAGTGCTTTCTTCCCCTAAGCGGCTTTAGGGGAAAACAGATAAACTCCCACTCAGCACCGCTATGTTCACAAAACTCCATACAAAATACACATACCATCAGGCCTTAAATATTGTGGGACAACCTCTAAGTAATTCTTATATAATTGTGGTTTAATTTAGTTATACTGATGTTTAATGTCTGTTAGTAGGGTTAAGCGTGTTGGCGGGTCCTTGATGGTCACTATTCCGAAAGAACTTGCAGAGGCGTTGGGGATAAGGGAGGGCGAGCTTGTGAGGATTGAGGTCAAGAAGCTGCGGCGCGATTTCTTTGGGGCATTAAGGGACATGACTCCTATGACTGCTGAAGAGGAGCTACATGCGCATGAGTAGGTGCTATGTTGTCGATGCTTATGCATGGGTTGAATATTTACGTGGAAGTGATAAAGGCGAGCGTGTAAAGAAGATTCTGGAGGGGGATAACGAGGTCTATACGTGCTCGGTTACCTTGGCTGAGGTAATTAGTAAGGTGGTTAGAAGCGGGCTTAGCCAAGATATAGCCTATCAAGCAATAACGTTAAACTCTAGGGTAATAGGGGTTGATGCAGAATTGTCTAAAGAGGCAGGCATCCTGCACGCTGAAGTCAGAAATAAAGTAAGAGATTTCAGCCTTGCAGATGCTTATGTATTAGCGTGTAGTAAAAGACTTAGAGCAAAGATTTTGACCGGAGACCCACATTTTAAGGACATGCCCGAAAGTATTATAATTTAATCTTCTAATCCCTTAGCCTTATGATACATGCTCAAAGACATCATCTCTGCACTTCTCTGGGTTCTTAATTGTCTCCTACCCTCCGCTTCCATAAATATCTACTTCATACTTAGAAGAAGTAGTTTAAAAGCTACAAGCCTGGCAAGATACCGCCTTCATGAATTTCATAGGCTTTACGCACCCTCGGGCTGCCCATCTCCGCTTTCCATCCAGATGCCTAACCATGCGGGATATCCGGCTCACGTCCCTAAGGGACAAAATGTATCAAAACCCAGTATTTTGGCGGCGCCCTTTATCGTAACACCGTATATGATGTACTTGACATTATACGTCTCACAGCACTCGAGAAGTTTAAACAACGTTCCGTTGACTATTGCGCTACCGGTTATACAGGCCACGTCCGTGTCTCTTATAACTTCTTCATTCATAGAACCGTCGAGGATTTTTATGCCGTGTTTGATCTTCCCTATGTTTTCCGGGTTTAGGTCCGTTACGTATACTACGTCAAAAATGCTTGACGTTGCCTTCACATGACCAGGCTGATAACCGATATGCGCCACCTTAACTTTTCCGATTTTGCTCAGGATATGGTTGGCTAGCATCCGTCCGCACTCTTCGGCATCAGCCCCCCTACAATGGACCGTTCCATCGATTAGGCCGAGCCTTCTCATGACTGCGTTAAGCGTTGCAAAGAATATGCCCCTGTCTCCAGGATCGCCAAACACTAGCTCAGACGCATCGACTAACCGTCCGCTAAATAGCTTGGGCATGTCGGTGAAAGCTTGACCATGAAAGCCACAAACTTCGCAGTCGACTATAACCTCCCTCCCCCTCATTAAGGCATAATCGCTTGAGGGCAATTTTACGAAATCTGAACCAAGTATCCTGTACTCTGCTTTTTCGTTCGAAAGACCGCTCGAGCTTATGAGCTCAATGAACTTATCTCTGAGCTGAGCGTATACGCGCTTAGGCTCATAGATTGGTTTTCCCATCTACCCGTCGACCTTCTCGCAAACGTGATAACTCACGCTATATTCCCGATGGCCGACCAATTCTGCAACCTCGCCGTCTGCTGGGTTTGAGAAGACTTCCTCCGTGTCCCCAACCTGTCGCAGCTTACCGCCGATAAGAACGGCAACAATATCACCGACCTCTCTGGCTTCCTTTATATCGTGCGTAACGAATACCGTCGTAACCTTAAAGTGTTTCTGTATCTGACGAACCTCTGCCCTAAGGTGCCTTCTAGTGCAGCGGTCCAAGTGATTAAAGGGCTCGTCCAAAAGCAGGATATGTGGGAAATATGCTAGCGCTCGCGCCAATGCCACCCTTTGTTTCTCCCCGCCGCTTAAGCTCGCTGGGTAGCGGTGCCTAAGGTGTTTGATTTGCATCAGCTCTAGCAGCTCGTTCACCCTTTCCTCTACCTCGCTTTGAGGCCATTTTCGTACTTTCAGGCCATAGGCTATGTTCGATGCTACGTCGAGGTGTGGAAATAGGGCTAGGTCTTGGAAGACATAGCCGACATTCCTCTTGCTAGCGGGCTTGTCGTCTACGCTTTCGCCGTCGAAAAGAACGCTACCCTCATAGTCCGTTATGCCAGCTATTACGTTTAGCAATGTTGTCTTTCCAGCGCCCGTCGGTCCTAAAAGCACTAGAAGCTGTCCATCGTCAATCTTCAGGTTTATGTCGTGGAGTATGTATCTATTGCTAACGTGCAGTAGTTCAACTTTGCTCAAAATGCCTCGCCCACCTACAAAGCCTCGACTCCATGTATTGGAAACTTTTTTCGAAAAATAGACACATCAACGACAAAACCATTAAGCACGCTATGATGATGTCGACTCTGATCAAGCTCTGCGCCTGCATGAAGAGAGCACCCATGCCAGTCGGGATGGCTATCATCTCTGCTGCAATAACAACCCGCCAGGCCATTCCTGACTCCAACCTTAACCCAGTGAATATCGTTGGCAACGCACACGGTAAAATTATCGTTCTGAGTATGGTTGCTGGGGAAGCGCCTAGAGTCTCTGCCGCTCTGATGAGCTTTCTGTCCACGTTTCTTATTCCGGTTGCGGTAGCGTACGCAGTCGGGAAGAAGGAGCAAAGGAATATGATTGTGATAGGTAGGGCCTCGTTTATCCCAATCCAAAGCATTAAAAGCGGCAGCCAGCCCAATGCTGGAATGGGGTACAGCAGGCTGACGATCGGATTTAATATGGCATGCATCACCCTGCTGTAGCCCATCAGGATTCCGATGCATATGCCGGAGATGGAGCCTAGCGTAAGCCCCACAAGAACCCTAATTAAGCTATGAAGAAGGTTGCTTAAAAGTACCCCGTTTACAGTTAAGTAAAATAGCTCCTGAACTACGACGCTGAATGGGGGAAGGAAGAAACTGCCTGGGATCAGATTGAGCCTTGCCACGATTTCCCATACGCCTGCAAACAAACCTATAGGAAGCATGCTCCATACGAAATCTGACAACCTCATCTCAGCTACCTTCCAGGAAACTTAGGTCTAGAATATCCTCGGCCCTGAACCAATGGATGTACCCTAGCTTTGCCATGTAATCTATCGTATCCTGGACAGTTTTAACATCAACCCTATCGTCGCAGATAACCCTCGTCGTCAAGGATTTTGATATAGTGCTAGGAGTTATTCTCAACTGTCCAGCGACGTTCGCAACCTCTGATGGTAGGATCTGTTTACCAGCAACCTGCAGCTCTTCGGCTACGATCTGCGACGACTCTTCCAAATTTTTCTGTACATAGCGGATTCCTTGTTGCGTTGCTTTAACGAGCATCCTAACAGTCTCTGGGTCTTTCTTGATAAGGTCTTCTTTAACCACCAGCACGCTACCTTGCATGTCGGGCCAAAGGTCTTGGGCTGTCAGCAATACCTTGAACCCTAGCTCTTCTGCCATGGTCGGGTATTGTTCGGGCAGAAAAGCCGCATCCACAAGCCCTGCCTTAAGGGCTAGGATTATGTTTGGAGGAGGCATATACTGGACTTTGCTCAGTATTTTCTCCTTGTCTAGTTGGTACTCTTCGATAAGTTTATTTAAGAGGACGTCCGGCGGGCTGCCTTTGTTAACGCAGGATATACGGACGTCGGGTTTTTCTAAGTCCTTGACGGTTTTTACTTTGCTTTCATTCACAACCAAAGCGTACCCGTACTTATGCATTCCAGCAACGATCTTTATTGGTACCTTAGCGTTGGCATAAGCCGCTATGGCAGGGATCAAGCATATGTACGCTGCATCGATATCTTCCCTACCCAAAGCGGCGGCAAGGGCAGGACCTGTTATGTAGTAATTGAAAGCTGTAACGTTCAGCCCATTCTCTTTAAAAAAACCTTTGCGCATCGCTACGAAGGCACCAGCAGCATGGTCTGTAAACTCGACGGCCAACCTAATGGGCCTTTGCTCAGGGTACGTTCTCGGAAGGGTTATGTAGGCTGTTATAATGAGGGCGATTACAATAACAGCGCTTAAAGCGATCAAAAATTTTCTTTTGTCCATCTACTCCTCACCACTAAGCGATATTATAATTTTGTAACATCGATATAAGTTTTGTCGTTAGAAAAGTTTCAGAAGCTCGTGTTTCTATCGTAAAAGCGTGGGCGCATGCATGGTGCATGAGGCTTAGGGCGTTGCGTCTCTCCCATCCGGATGACCCCTGGCCGAAAGAGCCGGAGGCGTGCCCGAGGATAACCAAAAATATTAATCAGCCAGTTAAACTAAAAAGTATGGAGGGCTGCCGTAGAAGAAGGCTGGTAGTATGCATCAGCGGCCTTGCCGCTACGGGAAAGAGTACCGTCGCCAGGAGGCTTGCTAAGGCTTTAAACGTAAAGTACGTTTCCGGCGGCCAGGCACTGAAGCAGCTTGCAATCGAGAGGGGCTACAGCCCAGGGGGAGAAGACTGGTGGGAGAAGCCCGAAGGCCTAAAGTTTCTTAACGAGAGGTCATCGAACCCCGAGTTTGATAAGCTCGTCGATGCAAAGCTGATCGAGCTAGCGTCTAGGGAAGACGTGGTAGTCGATAGCTGGGTTTTACCCTGGCTGCTGAAAGACGGCTACAAGGTATGGCTTAAGGCTGATGAGGAAGAAAGGGCGGCAAGGCTTGCGAAGAGGAGCGGGATGCCCATAGACGTTGCAAAGGAAATACTAAGGAAGCGCGACTCAGAAAGCCAGGATATCTATAAAAGATTGTACGGGATCTCGCTCGGAAGCGACCTAAGCCCGTTCGACGTCGTATTGGATACGACCGGGCTGAACGAGGATGAAGTCTATAGGCTGCTGCTTTCCCTGATCAAACTCCATTATGGGTTGCGTTGAACCTCCCATGGGCATCGCCCGTGTAGCCCCTCGCAATCTTTGACTTTTCTCTGGCTATCTTTTCTTCCAAGACATCATTGTGCTTAGGTCCTAAGCATATGGCAGCGTCTATGTATGCGTGCAAGGCGATATGGTGTACGCCGAGCGACGCGTTAACGTCCCCCTCGAGCTCGTAAACCTCGGCGGCGGATACGAAATCCCCACGAGCCCAGAACTCGAAGGCTTTCCAGAAGTGCTTTGACTTTATGACGATCACCTCGCCCTTTATCAAGCGCCCCCTGGGTTTTGGGCTCATCAGATCCTCCACGGTGTTTATGTTGTTAAACGCTAAAGGATTGTCCGTCAGGTTGCCAGCAGGTACGTAGCATGCTTTTTCAGAGTTCCTGAGCGTATCGGAGACTTTAGCCATGCTGCTCCTTGCCTTACACGCCTCTAGAATCCTTCCAAACCTAGCATCCTTGCTATGGTACTGAATCAACACCTCTACCAACCCATTGTCCCATATTATGCTGCCCGATTCTGCACCGTACGACCTGCACGCATCAAAGAAAGAAGCTAGGGCGCCTGAATCCAGCCAAGGCATGTCTCCTGGGACGAAAAGCAGGTCGTTCGGGCCAACCTTAGAAATACAGCTCAGCATGCCCCTGAGGGGTCCGCTAAACCCTATGTCTTCTAGGTCCGTCACGATTCCTTGACAAAGGTCTCCCAGTTTCTCCATCAGCAGCCGTCCTTTTGCCTCGTCCCTCACGGATACAAGGACCTTGTCTGCTACCCCGTGGACTGCTTTTGCAACCCTCGTAATAACGTTCGTGCCGTCGACCTCAGCAAGCAGCTTGTCCCTGCCAAACCTCCTCGATAGGCCTCCAGCGAGTATGATGGCTATCAGCATACTCAGGAACTCTGCCCCTTCAAAAACTCAGTAGTTCAAGGGGGCTGAAGAGCGTTACTTCGACGACGCTGCCTTCTGAAAGCCTCGCTCCGGGTGGGATTATTATGTAACCGTTTGCCTTCGATAGCGTAGTAAGGAGCGTCGAGCCCCCAAGCCTTTTCAAAAGGGGCGTGGCTACCAGCGTACCGTCTTCTTTGGGGTTTAGGTAAACGGTCCTGACGGTGTAAGAGCCCGGCCTAGCCTCAACGGCGACGGCCAGCTTGGCGCTAACCTTGTTAACCAAAGGAGTGCCCTCATAGTATATCTTTGACATAACGGGGATGACAAAGTTGTATAAGCATACGATGGCCGAACCGATATGGCCTGGGACGAGAAAGGCTGGCTTCTCTTTTACCTTCCAAACGCCTGATATCTTACCGGGGCTTATCGTCGTCGCATGGAATATGGCCTCACCTATACGGTCCAGCGCTACCCCTGTGAAATCCTTGGCGCCTCTCGCGCCCCCGCCCATCAAGGCTAAAGCATCGTAAAGGCCGATGTTTTTGGATACGAAGTCCGCTATCTCTTCTGGGTCGTCCCTCAGTATGCCAAGCGAGACGGTCTTTATGCCGAGAAGCCTTAGGAGTGCGGAGATGAAAAGGCAATAATCGTCAGGATATGGGTTACCCTTCTCGAACCTTTCTAGGATCTCGTCGCCGACGGAGGCTATCCCGATCGTTGGCTCCCTGTAAACAGGAACCCTGTAGATCCCCGCCTCCATCAACAATACTAGGTCTTGCGGCCTGAGCAACTTACCCTTCTTTACCAGAATTTCTCCCGCTTTAAAGTCCTCTCCCCTTAGAACAACGTCCTCGTGCAATCCCACCTCCTTCTTTATGAGAACAAAATCCCCCTCCCTGCTAGCGTACTCATCCCTAACCACGGCGTTGGCGCCTTCCGGTAAGGGCGAGTTAGACGACAAGTAGACAGCAGTACCGCTCGTAACCGACAACCCCTCCTCCTCGCCAGCCTTCAGAACCTGTCCGACGATTCTGAGCTTCTTTGGGCTCGAGGCGCTAGCCCCAAACGTGTCCTCGTACCTGACGGCGTACCCGTCATAAAACGCCATGTCGTAGGGTGGCATGTCAGAGCGGGATTTTACGTCGAAGGCTATCCTACGTCCAACGGCTTCCGTAACGGGTACGAGCTCCACAGAAGCTCTCGTCTTAAACGCCTCTAGGGATTCCTTCAAAGCTACGTCGTATGGCTTTGCCTTAAACTTGTATTCTAACGGCATGCAAAAAATAAGCCTCAGCATGGCTTTAAATATTTCTGATGCGGTCTAGCTTTCGATGAAGCTTTCTAGAGAAACCTGCTTTACAGCCGATGAGGCCTCTTCTTGTTGGATAAAAGTGCTCTGAACGTTTTCTATTACTATGCTTACCCTTTCTTTAAGATACGGGGTTGTTATGTACTTGGACAGCGTTTTTCCCAACAACTCAACATACTTCTCGATCGTGCCGCGGAAAACAGTTTGCATCAGATTAGAACCGCATTTACTGCATAGGCCGCTCAAGGGAAGACGCCTGAACTTAGCATTACACTTTTTGCACCTGAAACTTTGAACGAAGAATGCCTTTGTGTTTCCAGCAACGTCAGGAAGGATATGCGACGAAACGATGCTCTCAACTACCTTCTCTATTTTTACGGAGGATAACTTTTCTGTTAGCTTTATCTGCTCTATGACCTTCTCGAACATCGACTTGCTCTGCTTGTATGCGGAGCTCACGTCGACGACGAGCTGGTGCGTTCCATGCGTAAACCCAAAGGCGCCGTATTGTTCAGCAGAGCCAAGTTTCAGCTTTATGGTGGCGATAAGGTTCGATAGCTTGATCGACGGTTCCCCATTCCTTGCTGACTCGTACAGCTCCAGCGGGTAGGCGTAGGCAACGTCTAGGTTGTGGGCCTGCTCGTCAACCTCTTCTGGATAGACTATCGGTGTTATCAGCAAGGGTGAGTCCATTTTTCCACCGATTCTGTCGGGCAAGTACAGTCTAGAGAAATTGATGAAAACATCTAGCGGAAGCATTAGGCTATCCTCATCGCCATCGCAGTCGCGCCTTTTGGATGCGTGGAAGAGGGGGTGCGCGAAGCACACGTCTGCGTCCGTGAAACCGATTATCCTCCCTATTACTGCCACGTACGTGTGCGGTGAAAGCGATGCGACCAGCTTGCCTATCAGGTCTTCCGGCTTATTACACTCGTAGTATGGCTGCATCCCAGCGAGCTTCTCTAGGACGTCGTCGATGAACTTGGATACCTTGAGAAGGTGCTCGGCAGCCTTCCTAGGTATTATCAGATCCTGAGGCCTAAGCTCGCAGACCTGGTCGATGCTCGTCAACGGTTTCCCCTCGATATCATAAGTATAACCCAAGCCTCTTAGAGTGTTGATATCCGTCGAAATCTGGCGGGGCGTGAAATGGGTAAGCGGCGCGTTCGTCACGTCAAACCTAATCGTCCCATCTTTGTAAACGTATAGGTCATACTGTGCTCTAAGAAGCCCTTTCGCCACGTCCTCCGGAACCTTGATCCTGCTCATGAGCGCGCGAACGCCCTTGATCTTCGGTGGCATCCTAAGGGAGAGGCGCTCGCATTCTTGCATAAACTCTGCCCTAACATCCAGCGAGAATTTCTCCGTGTATGAGACCTTGCCCCCGCACCTTTCGCAGTTTTGGACCAAGACGTCATAGTACTTCGTCGAGCATTTTGAGCATATCCCTAACGGTTTCCTTTTCGTACCGCAACTTTCACAAACCGTTCTCCAGCCTATGGAGCCGCACTTTGGGCATTCCAGCCTGGCTGCTTCCACGAAAACCTTCTCCCCAGACTTGACGATGCTTGCTATGTCCCTCGACGCACCCCCTTTAAGGCCTACCGGGAACAGCACGTGGACTGGCGGTTCCATGACCCTTACCCCTGCCTTTTCCGGCCTTCCCATCCTCGCGCCCAAGAACGTTCCGCCTTTTCTTCTCAGGGTTATTCCCGAAATCACGGATATTCCCTCCAAAGTATCGCTAACTGGACCCGATACGTTCTTCGGCTGTGCTAATAGTGCCAAGAGTACCCTATAAGTTGAAACGTCGATAACCACGCATCCATCATCAACCCTGTGCTCGAGCACTATCTTCACCAATATATCATGTACACTATCGGTGAACGGCAGCCTGACCTTTCCGTTGTAGGGTTTGCAGCGAGCTTTTGATCCATTCAACCAATCTCTTAGCGTTTCCAGCCCATCCATGTCGATGTTTTCCCAAAACCAGCAGTAAGAGGGATGGAGTGGGATCCCAAGCCTGAGGCTCAACCTTAAAGCCTCTCTGTCTGTTGGTTTGACGTCGAGCGGCCTCTCCGTCAGTAGCATAAGGCGCTCGGTTGGTATCCCCAGCATCCTCGCGACCTTTTCAACACCACCCAGCCTCACAGCCTCATTCTTAAGCTCTTGCGCCCACCACTCCTCACAATATCCAACCTGCCTGAGCTCAACGTTGTTTTCTATGCAATCCCCAAAAGAGACCAGTAGGTCGCCAAGGAAAAGGATTTTTACTATTTTATCTTTTACCTCCTTGTAGGTTAAATCGTTGTCGACTTTGACGACGGAACCATCGTCTAACAGCACCCTAGGGGGTTCTATCGTATCGACAGGCATGGCAACGCCACCCTTTCCAGGATAGTCGAGCTTTAGTTGCGTACCGGTCGCGATGTACCCATCAAGAACCCTCATCGTCATGGGATGTACGCCGACGGCGGCCATACCGGTGTTGTACGAGCGGCCGTACCTCAACCTAAATCCGCCGAACGCATCCGGTAAAGAGAACACGGGCCTACCGCCTATGACCTCGTTCAGGTAGCTTTCCTCGGCCGATATTGCCGAGTGGATCTTGCTGAACTCCTCTGCAACCTCGTGCAACCATTCCCAACCGGGTAGGCCAAGCATCTCTACGAGCTTAAGCGCCTTTCTCGCCCTTCCGACTATGCCGTCGTTCACGACCCTAAGGGCACCGCCCCTCAGGTAGTTCGTCTCAACCCTCGGCAGATTCCTGTAAGAAGGTGCCAAGATATTATCCGTGGGGATTCCCGTAACCTCCACTGGTATGTTTCTCAACGCTTTTTCTATTAGATGGTCTGGGACATTGTACTGGAACCTGCTAACCATCCGTACATAGGTCCTAAGCTCTTCCTTGAAACGTCTAATCTCTTCTTCTGTAGGCTTGTACCTATCTAAGTTCAGTAACCTTCTGATGTAGTCCGCTAAGATGACGGTCGCCGTTAACTCCGTTCCGCCAGCCGCCCTTATTGGGCCGGCAAAGTAAACGGCCAAGTAGCTTGTTCCGTCAAAGTTCTTTTTGATCTTTACGTCCGCGATGCCCTCGCTCGGTGCAGCTGTTATGCACGGCGGCGTCATAACGGCAAGCGCAGTACATAGTGCTTGCTTGATGGCAGCCTCCTCTTTCAACTTTCCTATCGAACTGTATATGATGTCTTCTGCGAGCTTGAACGCCAGGCGTTCTCTTGAGAGTTTATCTTTTAGAAACCTTATCTTCTCGGCGATGCCTTGAGGACCGACGAGTAGTTCGACCCTTTTTGCCATGTCCTCCGCTATTATCGTCTCAACCTCATCGACGACCATCCCTAACCTTTTCCTTGCCTCGGAGGCTATCCTATACTCTTCCTTGACCCTATCCAATATCCTGGCATAGTATTCGGCAAACTCAGCCGGTATCCTGTACAAGCCAAATGCTTCTTTTATCCACAGCTTGATTATATTTGTTCAACAGCTTTCAGCATCATCCACGTCTTAGAGTCAAGGCTCCGCCCTCTTTGGCCATGCTCTTAGCGCAGCTCCCTCCCTCGCCGCCCGGATTATCTTCGACAACAACTCGGCGTTTTTACTCCTTTCGACTACCGTTCCCGTGACCACTATGTCGGCACCTGCCCTTGCTACTGCTTGGGAATCTTCAGGAGAAGAGATGCCGCCGCCTACTACGATTTTTATGTCTACGGCATCCCTAACGGCCCTTATGGTCTCAGGCGGTATGTGGTTCTTTGCACCGGAACCGGCCTCGAGGTACACAAACCTCATACCTAAGTATTGGGCTGCTAGAGCGTATCCTATGGCAACCTCACCTTTGTCGACAGGAAGCGGAAGTGCCCTCCCTACGGCGGAAACGGTCGTATCCGAGCCAAACACTATGTAACCCATGGGTATGGCCTCAAGCCCATACTTCTTGACCAAGAACGACCCCTGCATCTGCGCACCAACGATGTAGTACCAGTCGGTCGAGTTTAATAGCGACATGAACCATATAGCATCCGCATACCTGCTAATAGCGTTGATGTTGTTTGGGAAAAGTATTACGGGTATGGAAACGTTTTCTTTTACCATCTTAACCGCCTCGTCCAGAACAGTTTGCGACTGAAATATAGACCCGCCGACCATTATGGCATCCGTTCCCTGCCCCTCGCATATCTTTGCATACCTCGCCATTTCCTGGGCGGAAAGGTTCTCAGGGTCGAGCAGTGTCATATGGACGCAGCCGTTACTCTGTATCCTCTCGAGTATATAGCGCTCAACCCTGCCTGGCTTCAACCCCTTCAGCCTCTTTAGTAACTATATCGTACCATGCTGCATAAGCATCTACAGGAGTATAGGAAGGGTACCAAGGCACCTCCTTGGACACTTTGCAGAATCCGCATACAACCCTAGCCACCTCTGAATCTTTTTCATGTATCACCATCACGGCTTCGTGGTTGCACAACGGGCAGAGGAAGACCGAAGGTGGTGGCTTAACCGTCTTCCGTATTATTTTTCTCCTCTTCCTTCCCAACCCTCATCCGTCTGTGTTCAGTATCTTTTTCTATAAAACCCTTATTCCCGTGAGCTACCCGCGATTATAAGCCCTTGGCTTCCTGCCTCGACGACGGAGCCTGCCGGCGCATAGGTCAGTAGATGCTCCTAGGCAACGGTCTCTACCCTTTATGTCTTTTAGAACATCTTCATGGCTTAGCCCTTCAGGTCACCTCTTTGGTTTACCCTCACTAACGGAACACAGGCTCTTTCAGCCTTATACTCCAACTGTTTTCCGTCTACGGCGTTAAACGTCGATGCCAGTGCCGAAACGTGGGACCTCTGTCTTTTGGACGATCGGTCTTGGACAAAAAGCCCCCGCAACCAAAGACTAAATACCTGCTTGTAAATGGTTCTTTGAATTGAAAAAGAAAAGGAACCCTAATAAATACAAGGTGACCATTGGCCTCCTATTGCCTGACCTTAGGGTGGCCTATGCTATAGCATCCGAGGCCAGGAGGCGTGGTGTTGAGGTGCTTTCTGTTAGTAGCCCTTCAGACTTGCCCCTCAGCACAAAGGTGATCATAACGACTAGGAAACTCGCTCCTAAGCTTCCCATACCTGCCCTGTTCGTCGAGGATGCACCCTCCTACAAAGCCATCATCGACAGGGCGTACGAGGTGGCTTTCGGGAAGGACAGCGTAAGGTTCGTAACGGTCTCCATAGATCCTGGTGAGAAAAGGATTGGATGCGCCTTCTTCGCCGAAGACATACTGCTTAGGACCTCGATCTACTCGAATGTACGCGCCCTCCTGGACGATGTTGACGACTTCTTTAGGGCACACCAAGAGTGCAGGAAATATATAATAATCGGAGAAGGTCCAGGGGACTTCTTTTACACTCTAAAGGGTAGCATATATGAAAGGTTTCTGGGGTTGGGTCAGGTTGAGATAATGACAGTATCGGAAGATAGCTCGAACCAGAAGAATGTTTTTATCCATGCGCGCTCCTCTGACGAAAATGCGGCCCTCATGCTATTCATCAAAGCCAGAGGAAAATTGATGCTGTCTGATGGGTGAGGATACCATGAACGTAGGAGCTGGCAAGACCCTCCTCATTAAAGGCCCTGCCTCCGTTAAGTTGGTATCGGGTTCTGGAAAGGTATTTGGGTACGCCCTAACGCAGAAAAAACCTCTTTTCGTGAGGGACTCAAGGGCTCTGCCGATATTCACAGAGGTCGGCATGGAGGTTGAGGTAAGCCTTGGGGAGGGCTCATCTGTCGAGGTCGTGGACCGGGACACTATACCGGATGACTGGAAGGCTTTGGTTACGCAGACGGTCAGGAATCATAAGAAGATCGTCGTTATGGGCGGGACAGATTCGGGGAAGACGTCCTTAACCACCTTTATCATAAACTCGCTGGTGAACGAGGGAAAAAAAGCCTGCTTGGTGGATTTAGACTTAGGCCAATCAAACATATGCCCCTCCACCACGGTGGGGCTTGTTTGGACGACAAAGCCCATTCCCGACCTTTACCAGCTCAAGGCGGAGCTCATAGCCCCAGTCGGTTTCACGTCACCATCCTTCGCGAAAGAGTACCATCTCAAGAGAGCTGGCGAGCTTTTAGGCTACGCCATTAAGGATGAGGGTTATGTCGTCGTTGACTGCGACGGCTGGATAGAGGGCAAGGATGCGGAAGAGCATAAGCTGAACCTTCTTAACGTCGTTAAACCCTCGCTCGTGATATTCCTAGGGAGTGCCCAGCATAAGGTTGAAACCTACTGTAAGGATGCGGGTATAGAGCATGTTGTTGTAAGCAAACCAGAATACGTGTACAAGCGGGATCAGGAGGCACGTAGGAGGCTAAGGGAAAGCTCCTTCAGGAGGTACTTAAAGGATGGTACGATAAAGACAATACCCATCTCATGGCTTAGGCTTTCAACAATCCCTATGGAAGCATTCAACGTAGAGGGCAACCCGCTAAAGCATATGCAATCCCTAATAGAGGCTTACAACCTGCAGAACACAACGCTACCGCCCTTGAACGCAGGGTCGCTTTCAAAAAATAGGGTTGGCATCCTGTCCTACCTGTTCGATGCCGAAGAGCGGTGCTTGGGTATAGGGTTGGTAGGCGAAGTGGATAACAAAAGAAGCACGATCAAGTTGTACTCAAAGGTTGAGACGATACCTAAAAAGCTAGTCATAGGTTGTATGCTTCTCTCCTATCATGGAGACGAGCTATTCGTTTGGACTACCCATCCAACATCGTGAGCGGAGATCCCATGTGCCTCAGCGGTAGGGTCGTAACCGGCTTTTCGGCATAATCCGTGCCTAGGACTCGAGCACGACAAGCATGCTCATTGAACATGGCTCACCCATCGGTTTTCTTCAAAAACCGAACGGAGTATATCCCAGCTTGCAGGGTAAGGGTTGGTGATGAGCAGCCTCATTACTGAGACGAAACCACTCTTCTGTCTTTGAAGCAGGAAGCCCACGGGCTTATGAGCATGGGTAGATCACGGTAACTCTAAAAGCCTTGCTATGCTCCTCGTAGCAAGCGCCCTGGCGCTTTCCGTTGGCAGTGCGGCAAGGTCGTACTGTACGAACGGCCCGTAGCTTTTCATATCCTCGCATACGACTTTTGGGAACGTTTGCATAAAGCAAACAACCTCATACTTTGCCAACCTTTCCTTAATCCTTGGAACTCTGAAATCATGCGCGATCGAGTTTATCCTTTCTCTGTACTCGTAAATCAGCTTAGAAAATTCCTCAACAAAATGTCTCTCTACGCTTAAAAGGTTCTCGGGTCGACTCCCTTTTATTATGGCATGAATTATTTTTCTAAACCTTACCTCAAAGAGCGAGGATAGCAGCTTCTTGACGGTTTCCAGCTCGGCTTGCTTGATTGCCGTAGAGATTGCTTTTTTGTCGGATATCTTCAGCTGCTGTTTTACCAAGGATGCGTAGGCATGCAGTTTAGCCTCAAAATCCTGGGGTATGGGCGCAAGGCCTTCTTGTCCCCTCTCTTTGAGCCACATGCTTACAACCTCATCGTAAAAGCCTTCTACAGTTTCCTTTGACATCGCTTTGACGGTATAGTTCCTTGCTCTTAAACCGTTGCCCTGCTACGCGAGCGTCGCGATGCCTTTACAAAGCAATAACACGGCCAAAAAGGTAGGAACCCTCGCTAGGGTGTTTCTATAGGGTCCGTACCACTCGCCGCGTATATTGATTTTTGGCATGTATACGACGTGTACCTTACTCGGATCCTCCGGCATTACAACAGCGTCCACGAACGGGTTAAATTGTTCCAGGTTATCAGCATCCAGCTTCTTCGCCAGAAAGCCCGTCTTACCGTTCAACGTGTTGGCAAGCCTTAGGAGTCGGTGAATGTCCGTGGTGACTATCGTATCTATCATGCTCCTCGCCTCCTCTATCGCTAACGCTACAAGCGCTTTTAAGACGTCGGGCTTAAGGGCCTCCCACTTAGGGGATTCCAACCAGGATGTCAGCAACGATTCCTTGAGCCCAAGCAGTTTGTTGTACTCTCTTTTTCCGATGAGTTTTATCAACCTTTCGGAAACGCTTGGTTTCTGAAGGTCTTTAATGAGCTCGAATGCCGTCCTCGCTAACCTACCCCTCCACGAAGCGTCGGCATAGCTGAACGTTAGGGCATAACGTTTCCTGTCGACGGGTATTCCGTGAAGCGAAGGGTCCAGCCCGCTTCCAAGAATATGGTCGGTAATTTCTTTCCTCGAAGTCTGGTCGAGCATGAGAAGTTTTTCGTCGTTCACGGCTACGTGGAAACCCCTGTTCCCCGAGAAGTTTACCGAAATCTTCGAGGGTGGTATGCCGAAATCCCCCTCGAGAAAATCTAAAAGCTTGTAAACCTCTTTCTTCGCCGCCTCTATACAATTCTCGCAAACCCACTCGACACGCCTTACCCTTGCGCCACCACAATTACTACACCGCTCAGACCCTGAGGGTAACAAACTTCTACAGTCTTCGCATACCGAAAAGTCATGGCCTTCCTTGCATGGGAGATTTAAGTGGTCAGCGTCTATATCGAATATAAGCTCCGCGCCCAGCCATACTTTTTCTTCCATAGGTGCCTGCGGGTACTGATAGTAGGCGGCCGAGTGATAGATATGGAGGGGTGTAACCTTCCTTATCAGGTTAAACAGCTCGGAAGGATTCTTTAAAGATATGTGCCTTACCATGATCTTCTGCCCAAAAGTGAAGTAGCCAAACTCCCTCCTTTCAATCATATTGGGTACATGCACGCTTTCAGCCTTTCTTGCATAATATTCACTAAATAGCTCATGGACGTATTCTCCATCCTTGCTACTCAGGAAGCTCAGGCCTTTTCACCACGGCTCCTTACAGTGTACGTTAATACCAAAAGCAGTACGAGTAAGATTAGCCAGTAGATGTTTAGCCTAACTTGGTCAAAGAATGCTTCCAGCGGCATGGCGTTATTTTAATATAACCATGACGTAAAAAGCTTTTCTATTTTAGGGTGGTTCAACAGTTGTTTCTGAATGGGTAGATCCTACAGACGTTAGAATGCTCTCTCGCCCGATATGCGAAGAATAAGCCGAGTAGCATGAACAAAGTCCGACATGGGTGCTTTGCCGTTGCCGAAGCCCCCGAGGCTAGGGGCGGTGGGGAAACGATGAAGATCCATGAATCCTACGAGGGTTAGCTTTCATTTTTCTGCGTTTCCTGTACGGTCCATAGGTTGTAGGCTGCGTCTACCAACGCCTCCCTTAGACAAGAGGCGCAAACGGTACCTCCGTATGCTCTTGATACCGTCCTCTCGCTCTTGGACGTTTTGGATGGTTTCTCGACGCGGATGCCGTGCAACGGTTTACCGCATAGGCCGCAGCTGGGGGCTCCAGGCCTTTCGTCAAAGTAGTGGATGGCGAGCCTCCCGCCGGGCGTCCTAACCTTCTTTCTTTTCCTGCTTCTTGTCCTGAGAGCTCTTCTCGGCAAGGCTACCACCCGTCATACTTAGACCGAATGCCTTGGATAGCGGTAAGCTAACCGCGAAAAACGTCAGGATATACCATCCATAAAAGGTTAACGCGCCCCCCTGGCTTATGAAAGGTATGAAAAAGTCTCCGGGTAGGGAAAGCCTCAAACCACCAAAAAGCGTCGCTAAAATCCAGTACGCGCCCAGAAAGATAACCATGCTAATACCCATTACCACTAGGTTCTTCTTCATGATGTCAAACTCTACCTTCTTGATGTAATCCATCCTCTTCTCCAGCCTCTGTACAGTCTTCTGGTCGCCGCGCCTCCTCGCCTTCATGAGTTCTTGCCTGAATATGTTAGCTTCCCTCATCTTTTCAATATCTTGTTTCTTGATCAGTATTCTTCTCAAAAAATTCGTTACGGATATCGTCAGTACAGCTATGCATACTACAAGCAGCATGGGAAAGACGTTCGGGCCCATTAAGCCTCACCTAGCAGCCTTCCTAGCGCTGGGTACATCTCCGTAAGCCTCTCCCTCACCAGGAGTTCGTAGTACTGGTACAGAATCCCTATCAGCAGAAGAAGGCCTGTGCCCGTCCCGAAGGTATTCGTATAATCCGCCACACCTGCTATGAGGCCCACGATTATCGCTCCCAGTACCGTAACCGTCGAGATGTACTTTCCTATTATTTTCTCTATCACCTCTGGTGCCCTCCTAAAACCAGGGACCTGCATGCCTGCGCTGATCAGCTGTTCAGCGACCTTCGAAGGGCTTAACCCGCCTACGTTTACCCAGAATTTGGCAAACAGGAGACAAAAAACGACGAGCAAACCTGCGTATACTATTCCCCTGATGGGGTCTTTCATCAGGCCTTCGATGGAGCCAGGCGAGACCATATAATAGGCTAACCCGCCAGTCGGCACTACCTGACCCGTCTCAGTCTTTTTGAAAGTACCCAGCAAGTTCAGAAACACGTTCTTTCCATCTTGGTTGTAGCTGTTCCATAGCATCGAGGACAGATAGTAAACGTTGCCGAATATCATGCTGGCAAATATTACGGGTATGACAGAGACGTATAGCAGCTTTACTGGATACTTCGCCCTGAATCCCGAGAACCTCGCATACGATATCGGTATCTCTACCTCGACCGCGTTAAGGTATATTAGTATCAAAATTAGTGCGACGGTAGCTATGAGGCCCACGATATCCGGCATGTTGCGGCTGCGTAGGAGCACTGGGGATAACCCCGCGCCCGAGAGTATCGACTGGAAGGTTGCCAGTATTACGCCCTGGTAAAGACCATCGGGCGAAACGACTATGGGCGAGAATAACTTTATCATTATGTCTTGTGCAATGCCGACGGCTATGAACAAGCTTATGCCGCTGCCGAGCCCCCAACCCCTTTGTATCAGCTCGTCGAGCATCATTATGATGAACGTGGCTATGAGCAGCTGGAGGAATATCAAAACGGCTTGGACTGTCGTTATCGTGCCGAACATGCCGCTCATGCTGAATGCGAATGCTTGAATGGCCGCAACCACCAGCGATAGGACCTTACTCGTGGAGGTGAAGAGCGCCCTGTCCTCGGGTTTACTTAAATCCAGCTTTATTATCTCCGCCCCAACCAGCAGCTGGAGGAGTATGCCTGCAGTGACTATGGGTCCGATGCCTAGCGTGGTCAGCGTTCCGGTTTTTTGGGCAAAAACAACGTGGAGAATGAATATGCTCTCAGTAACCTGGGTCCTCGGTACACCATAAAGGTACACCTCGCCCATGATTAGGTATACGATCATGGCTAAGGCTGTCCATGCAAGCTTTTCGGCTAGCCCAACCCTTCTCTTAGGCTTCGCCACCTCCGGCATGAGCCGGCTTGCGCCCTCGAAGAACTTCCTTACTACGGACAAGGACCCCACGCGTCCGCTTTTAGCCTACCAGGGTGGTAAGCTCCTCTGGTTTTATAATTTTGCCTCCGGCATCGGATATTTTTTTGCTTGCCCGCTCCGTCCATCTTTCTGCGACGACCAAAAGGGGCTTATGCACTTTGCCTCCGGCCAGGACTTTTTCTATACCGAGGGACTTTAGGTTAATTAGCAGCATGTCTCCTACCCTTTGCGCGTTTTTGTCCTTCTCGATTGCTTCTGCGAGCTCGGAGAGCTGGTTTAGGTTAATGCTCCTGTATACCTTCCTGTTCGGTCTAAAAAAGCCATGCTTACCGAAGTAATCTGGCGCGTACCTAAGAACCCACGTCCACTTGTGCTTATGCGAACCGGCCATTCCCCTGCCGCCCTTCGAGCCCTTCTTTCTATGCTGCCCTATCTGACCCCAGCCGCACGTCCTCGAACCCCTCAGTTTTCTTATCTTTCTTAACCTCGTAGGCAAACCTACCACCTTTTAGCTACGTATATCCACGGTCCTTTCTGCGCAGAGATAAAAGATTACGACGATATTATATAGTTTATACTCCTTGCTAATCCGCTGGCGGCATCCTAAAGAACCTTTCGATCTTGCGTACCCCAATAGGGTTCTGAAGTTATGTAGTCTTTTAATAGACATAGCATAGCTCTTGGGACTCATCAGCCTCCTCCCCCTCAGGGTGAACCCGCTCCAAGTCTCATAAGCTCATCGAAAGGTTCTTTAGGCTTGGAGTAAGCCCCTCCATCTTAAGGTATAGGTTTATGCTCGCGCTCAGTTGCCTGTCTATCCTAAACCCACAATGCCTACGCTCATATATCGCTCCTTTCGGGGAATTTGTCATCCCACATCTGGAGCACCTCTTCGTTGTGTTATAGGGTTGAGGGTTTTGAATGCTAGATTTGTGAGCTACTCTACGAACGAACTCGGGAGCTTCCAGCGTTTAGAGTAGGCTTTACGCCTATCTCCCCATCTGCTGGTTTGGGGCTAACGGCTCTCCCCATAGAACTCATTACCCTATTAGCTATGTTCACACATGCGTTAAGTCTCGGTCATATTCCATTCCACACTTAGACATTTGTATATTCTTCCTTTCACTTGACCACATGCCCGCATCTATGACACTCCCTCGAAGTATTCTTGGCTTCCTTAAGCGTGTAAAGCCTCTCCATCAACTTCTATTACGGCTTAAGTCTATCTATTTCAAACTGCTGATAAAGGCGAAGTAAGACCTCTCCTTGCTTAAGAATGCTCACCAAGTGCTCAACTTAGCTCCCAGGTACCCGCCTTCTACCGTCAACGGTTCTAACGACCCTAGCCTTTCCATACCTATCCAATTCTCTAAGCGCGCTCAGATGGATACCGGCTCTTACAGGCCTCGCTTAGCCTCAGCAACCTCTCGCCATTCGTACGGACGAGCGTAATAAAGGTTAGCGACGACCCCTCAGGATGCCTGAATCTTTTTTCTTATGTAAGGCAAGAGGCCGCCGGCCAATAGCACCTCCCTCTGCTTTTCGATAAGGCTGAAGGTCGTAACGAACTCTATCCCCTTCGTTTTGTTTACGATCTTTATCGGCTCATTCTTTCTCACGGCCTCCGCCAACCTAAGAATCTCCAGCTCGTCACCGGCATCTATCCTATCGTAGTCGGATGGGTTCTCGAACGTTAAAGGAATTATCCCGAAGTTTACCAAGTTTTCCTTGTGTATCCTGGCCAAGGACTTGGCTATCACGGCCTTCACGCCCAAGTACATCGGCGCTATCGCCGCGTGCTCCCTTGAAGAGCCTTGGCCGTAGTTTTCGCCGCCAACTATCACTCCAGCCTTGGCTGCCCTTGCCCTTTCGTAGAAAGTCGGGTCTATCCTGCTGAAGGTGTACTTGGAGATCTCAGGAATGTTGGACCTTAGGGGCAGGATCTTCGCGCCCGCGGGAAGTATGTCGTCGGTGCTTATGTTGTCGCCAACCTTTATCAAAACCTTAGCTGTCAAAGATTCGGCCAGGGGCTCCTTTACGGGTACCTCCTTTATGTTCGGGCCCTTTATCACTTTGACAGCCTCTGGCGTCGGCGAGGGAGGGATTATCATGTTGTCGTTTATCAAAAAGCGCTCAGGCTCTTCGACGTACGTAACGTTTATGTCGGACTCCCTCGGGTCTGCAAACTCTCCCTTCAGCGCGATATACGTCGCGACTAGCGGGTTTGCCAAGTAGACACTCGCCTCCGGCGTCCCAGACCTCCCCTTGAAGTTCCTGTTGAAAGACCTTACCGATACGCCGTTATATGGCGGTGCCTGACCCATGCCGATGCAAGGTCCGCACGCCGCCTCGAGTACCCTTACGCCGGCCGCTATCATGTCGGCCAGCGCGCCTTCCCTGGCTAGCATTTCGTAAACTTGCTTAGAGCCAGGTGAAACAGTCATGCTCACGTTGGGCGCGACCGTCCTTCCCTTGAGTATTTGTGCTACAGCCTTCATCACCTGGTATGAGGAGTTTGTGCAGCTCCCTATGCACACTTGGTCCACCTTCATGCCCTTAAGCTCAACCAGCCTTACTACGTTGTCAGGTTGGTGCGGCTTGGCGACGTACGGCTCCAGCTCGCTCAGGTTTACCGTTATAGTATCTGCGTACTCCGCGTCTGGGTCTGGGCTTAGCTCCCTCCACGCATCCCCCCTCCCCTGAGCCTCAAGGTAGTGCCTCGTCCTCTCGTCCGAGGGAAAGATCGAAGTCGTTAGGCCCAGCTCCGTTCCGAAGTTCGTGACCGTAGCCCTCTCCGTAACCGTGAGCGTCTTAACGCCGGGGCCGACGTACTCGAATATCTTTCCTACACCACCCTTGACCGTAAACCTTCTTAGGAGCTCGAACGTGATGTCCATCGCCGTAACCCATGGCCTCCTCAGCTCGCCCTCGAGGACAACCTTCACTATCTCAGGAACCTTGAACTCATAAGGCTCTCCTGCCATGGCGGCGGCAACCTCTAAGCCGCCTACGCCTATCGCCAGCATGCCCATGCCTCCGGCCGTTGGTGTGTGGCTATCGGAACCGAGTAGCACCTGTCCGGGAGCCGCGAACCTCTCCAGGTGGACCTGGTGGCAGATGCCGTTTCCCGGCCTAGAGTAGTATATGCCGTACTTTGCGGCCGCGGTCCTTAGGAATATGTGGTCATCGGCGTTTAGGTTATCGATCTGAAGCATGTTGTGGTCGACGTAAACTACCGCCAAGGGTACCTTTACGCGCGGAACGCCCATAGCCTCGAACTCCAGCATGGCCATCGTGCCTGTAGCGTCCTGCATAAGGACCTGGTCAACTTTTATAGAAACGACCTCGCCAGGCTCTGGCCTTCCGCTAACGAGGTGCTCCTTTATTATCTTCTGGGTCATTGTTAGACCCATGCGGATGACCCAATTCTACCTTTAATCGCATGTTATTTAACATTTCAGGCGGCCGTCGGAAGGCTTCTTCTGAGGATCCTTGCATCGTAGAGGTTTACAGCATGAAAAACGATAAAATACCGCGTACCTTCACCTAAACCCAGAAGATGTAGTAGAGCCGTCGGTGCGGTATGAGTGCAAGGAGCATAGCTTTAAGGATAATCGTGTGCATCGTAACGCTGGGCCTATTAGCCGCGTTAGTGTGGTTCTTATGGAATACGGGCGTTATTCCGCCCATAATTTCCTTAAACGTCGTTTACACGGTCTTAGCCGTAGCCGGCATCGTGCTGATAGTTTATAGCATAAGCGGTCCAATCCTTAGGGTCCTTGTTCCTAGGTACGGAAGGAAGGCCTATACCGTAACGAACGTCCTCAAGGTCTTCACCTACATAATAGCCGGAATAATCCTACTAGCATCCTTAGGCATAAGCCCCGAGGTGGCGCTCGCAGGGGGCACTTTCTCTGGGCTCGTCGTGGGTCTGGCCTTGCAGCCTGTGCTCAGCAACTTCTTCGCAGGCCTCATAGTCCTCCTAACTGGTTACGTGAGACCAGGAGACGACATCAGGCTCCTAACGCCGGCCATACCTTACCAGTGGGCATTTTCACCAGGTTACAAGTACTTCTCGCCCGACTACGTCTTCGTAGGTTATAGGGGCAGGATCCTGGAGGTTGGCCTGCTCTACTCTTTGATGATATCGGATAGCGGCGTAGAGCTAAAAATTCCGAACAGGATAATATTCGACGCGGCGATCGTTAATTATACGCCCGAACGCCGGCTGGAAAGGATATCGCAGGTTCGTTACGAATTCAAGGTTGACTATGACCCAGATGTTGTCCTTGAAAGGATTAAGGAGGCCTTAGGGGATATGAAAGAGCTAATAGAAAATGTAACGCTCAACGAGCAGAGCGATAAAGAATACTATATCGTTCAGATCCGTTTCTCCACACCGGTTGGTAGGGATTGGAGGGATATAAAGTCCGAGATACTAAAGAGGCTCGTGAAGGTTCACAGACAGCTTAAGTCGTTAGAAAGCGCATAGCCGTTTAGGGTTGGGCTTAAAGATAAAAAGACCGAAGCGCAATGCTGGCCGGAGATTAAGCATGCCCGTGCTCCCCATAGACTCCGGAAGGTACGGCAGCAAAGAGATAAGGGAAATATTCGAGGAGAGCAGTAGGCTCAAGTACATACTCGCTGTAGAGGCGGCGGTTGCAGAGGCCCAGGCAGAGCTAGGTATCATACCGGCTGAGGCCGGTAAGGAGATAGCGTCGAAGGCTAGCATCGACTACGTAACCCTCGAAAGGTGCAAAGAGGTCGAGAAAGAGATAGGCCATGAACCCGCGAACGTCGTGGAGGTCCTGGTCGGGGTGTGCGGGGACCACGCGAAGCCATGGGTCCATTATGGGATGACGAGCAACGACCTTTTGGATACAGCGACGTCTCTGCAGATAAGGGATGCGATGAGGATAATCGAGGGAAGGATGCGCGAGCTTACGACCTTGCTGGCCGAGATGGCACAGCGCTATGCTGGTCTGCCCGCCGTTGGAAGGACCCACGGACAGCATGCGAGCATAATATCGTTCGGGTTAAAGTTTGCCGTCTGGGCATCTGAGATGCTGAGACACTTCGACAGGCTTAGCCAAATGCTTGACAGGGTATTGGTATGCAAAACCCTCGGTGTGGTCGGTACTGGTTCTGTCATGGGTGAAAAGGCCATCGAGGTTCAAAGGCGGGTTGCAGAGAAGCTTGGCCTGAGACCGATAGATGCCGCGACGCAGGTCGTTCCCAGAGAGCTTTACGCAGAAGTGGTTTTCTTCGCGGCCATGCTAGCCTCCACGTTAGACAGGATTTCAACAGAAATAAGGAACCTGCAAAGGACGGAGATATGCGAGGTTGAGGAACCGTTCAGGCCTGGACAGGTCGGAAGCTCCGCGGTTCCAGTAAAAAGGAACCCCATAAAATCCGAGAAGGTCTCCTCCATAGCCCGTTTGCTCAGGCCGCTGGTTCAAGTCGCCCTTGAGAACATACCGTTGTGGCACGAAAGGGATTTGACAAACTCCGCAAATGAGCGCTTCATAATCCCCATGAGCCTTATCCTTCTCGACGAGGCTCTCAGAACAATGGTCGAGGTGATAAGCGGGCTTAAGGTTAACGAGGAATCCATAATGGCCAACATCCAAAAGACCGGCGGAAGGATATTTTCCGAATTCGTCCTCGACCTGATGTTAAAGAAGGGCTTTTCTAGGGTTACCGCTTACAGGCTGGTTCAGAGAGCGTCGGAGAAGACGGATATGCCCTTCCTAGAAGCCCTGCTCCAAATACCGGAAGTTTCACATAAGCTATCTAGAGAGGAAATAGAGGGTGTCATGAAGCCAGGGGCATGTTTGGGTGCCTCGAAGTTGATAATAAGCGAGGTCGTCGAGCGCGTTAAGAAGAGGCTGTCTACTCCTGGCTCCTTTCCTCCGATGGCTTAGCCTCCAGCACCCTTAGCTTGTAGTTGTACCTGTTCCTGATCCTTGGGATCGGGCTACGCCTTGGTTTAGCCTCCAGCTTCGGTGTCTGCGACCTGACCTTTCCGGCTTTTGTTACGGATCCGTGGCTCGGCATCTCGAACTCCCATAATTAACCATCGGCTTATCCATTTATACCTTATCGTATTGCCGTTCTCAGCAGTTTTCAAAATAGATAATCTTAAATAGAACTTGTTTCCTATATTACCTTAATGGCTTACGAGGAACTCATTACTCCTAAGGAGGTTAGGGCTCTACTAAAGGTCAGCAACAAGACTCTGTGGTCATGGTACAAGAAGGGCTTGATAAGGGCTGTCAGGCTTCTAAGCGGGAAGCTCCGCTACTACAAGAGCGACATCGAGAAGATTCTGAGGGGTGGCGAGGTTGGAGGCCGTCAAGGCGGTAGCGTTCAAGCATAGCTCCGACACCAGGCCTCTGCTTCAGATTTTCAACGGGATGGTGAGCGAGTGCATACAGTACGCCATAAGTCATGGCATAAGCTCGCCCATGAAGGTCGAGAGGGCCCTATACGAGGAGTTCAAGCAAAAATATGGTCTAGCGACCCACTACTGCATCTCGGCCGCTAGGGTCGCCTGCAACGTAATCCGCTCTTGGAAAAGGCTTGTTAAGAGGAGAAGGGCCGACCCGAGCAATCCACCGACCTTCAACGCCCTCTCTATGAGACTACAGAAGGAGCTCATGCGATTCAAAGGAGATAGGATAGTAATTACGACAAGGCCGTATCATCGTGTTGAGGTTCCGCTAATAGTAGGCTCATATCAGAAAAGATTCATCGATGCATGGAGGAATGGGGAGCTGAGTTTAGGCGAGGTAACGCTTCTGGAGGATAGAGCCGTCATAGCTTTCAAGAAAACAATCGAAGAGAAGACCCCAAAGGGTTATGCCTCGATAGACGTAAACCTGATGAGCATAGACTTCCTTAAGGTAAAAGGAGACTCGGCTGAGTACCGGAAGGTTGACTTAAAGAAGCTGTATGGGATCAGAGTACATTACTTTGAGAAGCGTGGAAGAATCCAAAGCCTTTCGAAATACAACCCGATAACTTCTAGAAGGCTCATGCAGAAGTACTCCAGGCGCGAGAGGAGGAGGGTGAACGACATGCTCCATAAGGTAACCACGAGCATAGTTAAAGAGCTATCCCAGGAAGGGCTTGCTCCCATATTTGAAAATCTTAAAGGCTTGAGCTATAACGCTACGAGGAATAGATATGCAAAGCGGAAGAACCGCAAGGTCGCGTC
>NDWU01000018.1 GCA_003056285.1 Candidatus Terraquivivens tikiterensis | reverse complement strand
GTCATACCCAGGGGTGCGGGCACAAACTTCGTGGGTGGGGTCGTGCCCTCGAAAGGCGGCATAGTCGTAGACCTTACCGGTATGAACAGGATACTCGAGATCAGCCCTGCAGACCTAAGGTGCACCGTTGAGGCAGGCGTAGTCCATGCTAAGCTTGAGAGCGAGCTCGCAAAACACGGCCTGTTCTGGCCACCAGACCCAGGCAGTAGCGATGCCTGCACGATGGGCGGCGTAATCGCGATGAACGCAGGCGGCATGAGGGCATTGAAGTACGGTACCACACGGGACTGGGTGCTCGGCCTAAAGGTCGTATTGCCCAACGGTGAAATTATAAGGACGGGCAGCAGAACGCTCAAGGGCAATGCCGGCTACGACCTTACTAGGCTCTTCGTTGGCTCCGAGGGAACGCTCGGGATAATCACGGAGGCTACGCTGAAGCTTAGGCCGATCCCCGAGGCTGAAAACAGGATATCCGCCTACTTCGAGAGCATAGAGAAGGCGGGCGAGGCTGTCTCGAAAATATACATGGCTGGGATAGTTCCTGCTTCCATCGAGCTGATGGACAGGAGCGTAATAGCCGCAGTCAGCAAGTGGCTCGGCAAAAAATTCCCAGACATGGATGCGTACCTAATCGTGAGCGTCGATGGCTCTAGAAGCGAGGTGGAGGCTACGGCAAGCAAGGTAGAGCAGGTCCTGAGGGAGTCTGGCGCCTCGCAGGTATTAAGGGCAACTACGCAGGAGGAGTTCAACGAGATATGGACGATCAGGAGCGAGGGTGCCACGGCGCTACCCAACGTAACCGGTAAGATGAACGTCACGCACGACGTCTGCGTGCCTATAAGCAAGCTACCGGAGGCGTTCAAGACGATTAGAGAGATCTGCGATAGGTACGGTATACCTGTGGCCATCCTTTCGCATGCCGGTGACGGGAACGTGCACGCAATCTTCTCCGTTAACCTAAACGACCCAGAGGAGAGTGCAAGGGCGAAGAGGGCTCACGACGAGATGTGCAGGTACGTGATCAGAATCGGCGGAACGATATCCGGTGAGCACGGCATAGGAATCGACAAGGCCGAGCTTTTGGCGGAGGAGGTTGGCCCAGCAGCCATGGCGCTTATGAGGGCGATAAAGGGGTTGATAGACCCGAACAATATAATGAACCCGGGCAAGATGGGTGTGTAGGATGGTAGGTAAAAGCCTTGACGCTCTAATGAAGAAGATCCGATTTTGCGAGCATTGTGGTTTCTGCCGCTCAGTCTGTCCTTTTTTGGAAGCCTCCAACATGGAGGAGTCGGTTGGCCCAAGGGGCAGAAAGACCCTCTTCCAGTTGCTGCTCGAAGGCACGGTCCAGCCAACGCCCAGGCTGGCCCAGAAGTTCTACATGTGCGGGGTTTGCAGGGCATGCGCCGTGAAATGCCCACAAGGCATCGACACCTCGGAGATATCCGTTCAGGCAAGGCATATGATCATAAAGGCAAACGCCCTTAACCCATTCATGAGGAAGGTTGCCGATAGCCTGGTAACGGGCGTTAAGGAGGGCGATATATTCGGCTCGGCCGCGACGAAGGCAAAGTGGGCTGAGGACCTAGGCTTACCCAGGAATTCCGACACAGTCCTATTTGCCAGCTGTATGGACTCCTCGATGGCTTACGGTGAGCTCCTGGTCAACATGCTCGAGACGTTCGGATGGGCCGAAAACACCCTGATGTCTTTGAGCTCACGGATCCAGAGCCTCGGCGTTACCAAGTTTCTCGATGCACTCCTCGAGGGAAAACACAGGTTTTATAGAAACAGCTTGGCCAACACTGCAAAACTCCTGAAGATGCTAAACGTTGACTTCTCCTACATGGGGAACGACGAGCCATGCTGCGGTGCGGCCCTCCACACTTATGGCCTGCTAGACGAGTTCGCCGAGCACGCCAAAAAAGTCTACAAAATCCTTAAGGAAAGGGGCGTCAAAAGGCTGATAGTCCACAACCCTATATGCGGCGGCGTCTTGAAGGACGAATACCCGTCCTATGTAGAGGGTTGGGACATCGAAGTTAAGCATGTAACGGAGGTGCTTGCCGAAGTTATAGAAAACAACGGCATAGATCTCCGATTCCCAGAGCCTGCAAAGGTTGTATTTCATGACCCCTGCTATCTTGCAAGGTTCATGAACGTTGTGGATGAGCCAAGGGTTGTACTAAAAGCTATAGAAAACTTAGAGCTCGTAGAGCCACCGAATAATAGACGCGAGACGAAGTGTTGCGGAGGCGGCGGCGTCGAGCTGATTTATAGGGACGTGGCAACGAGGGCCTCCGTAAACCGTGTATCGGAGCTTAACGTCGGAAACCCTGACATAATATCCTCATGCTGTCCTGTCTGCGCCCTGATGATTAAAAAAGGAATAAAAAACCTCAGGCTCAAGGCAAAATACATGGACATCGTAGATATAGTAGTTGCCTCGACGGGCCTCCATTGAACTAGAAAAACCTGAAAGTCTTCCCCAACCCCCTTTCTTTTGCTATTCTGTATACCCTGTTAGCGACCACAACGTCTTCGCATCCCAGCCCAGTCAAAACGCAAAGTATCTTTTCGTCCTCCGAGACCCTTCCCTTCTTTCTCCCTACCAGTATTTCACCAAGTTCGGCGTAGATGTCCCCGTTTGATATAAGCCCCCTTGCAAACCAATCGGCTAATGCGCCCTCGGATTTCGCCTGTTCTCGGGTATCGACTACTATTTTGTCAAACCATCCCACGATCTTATCTCCAAGCTCATTGTACGTACCGATCGAGCAGATTAGCTTTGCCGTGTCGGGTACGAAGTCTTCACCCAGAACGGGTATGCGGGAGGATGTGACGGTTACTACCAGGTCTGCACCATCGACGGCCTCCTTAACGCCTTTGCATGGAATTATGTTAACGCTAAACGTTTGGTCGGCATCCCTGAGAAAAGATTCCATCGCATCTCTGTCTATGTCAAACACCCTAACCTCATCCAGCTTTACAACCTCGTTTATGGCCATCAGCTGAAATTTAGCCTCGTAACCAGTTCCGATTATCGAAAGTATCTTAGAACCCTTACCGGCCAGCTCCCTTACGGCCAACCCGGTCGCAGCCCCCGTCCTCATAGCGGTCAGCCAGTTTGCGGACATGATCGCTAAAGGCACGAAGCTTTCAGGGTCGTTTAAGATTACTATTCCGATAACGTTAGGTAGGCCCCGTTTATACCTATTTTCCCAGTTAGCACCTATCCACTTTAGCCCGCACATGTCGATGTACTTGACATAAGCCGGCATCGCATCCGCATCGCACTGGTGCTCGCTATTCAGCCTCATGTCCAAAAAGACCTTGGGCGGAGAAAGGGTTTGGCCGTTAGCACGCGCCCTCAAAACCTCCTCGACAAGCTCCATGCATTGGGACATCGTTAAACCGGTTGAGATGACGTCCTCCTCGGAGAGTAGTAGAACCTCCGACTTATTTGGCAACCAGCATCACCGTGACCTTTTCAGCCCTCGGCTCAGTTAAAATTGCTGAAATATTAACTATTAGTTGGTTTTTATGAGACGTTCATCTGATTTTCCCGTACTTTTCAACCAGGCTTACTAGACCCCTTAGCTTTTCTATCGGCGTCGCTACCCATAGGTCGCAACCCGGCGAGACAAAATCCACGCCTCCCTTGATAACCTCTACCACCCTCTCCTCCATCCTCTCATCATCTGCCAAGTATATGTCCCAAAATGGTGATAGGTTGCCGGCGACTGGTATCTTTTTGTTAGCCTCGCTTAAAGCTTTCATCACGGACTTTACTGGGGTTTTGTAGTCGAAGACGATGGCCGAAGGGTTGCAGCTGATTATCTTCTCTAAAACATGGATTATGTTCCCGCATACGTTAACGACGGTTGGCAGCTTTGTCTCCTCGATGAGCGACTTATGATACGACAAAACGAGCGAATCGAAGAAGCCTGGGTTTAGGACGTCTGGCGAGCCCTTCGGGTCGTGGAGCGTTATTATATCAGCGCCCCACTCCTCATACAGGTTCACAAGCTCTAGATGAAGCCTGAACGTCTCTTCTAGCATACCCTTGAGCGCGCCCGGGAACCTCCTCATCATAAGGTTCGTGGCCGACGGCCCCAAAAGATACCCTGCAACGGTGGTCATGGGTGGGCTAACGATCACGTTAATGGGCACCCTGCCTCCAAACTCCTCTTTAAGCCTCTTGATGGCCTTTTGGATAACGGGCATCCTGCCTTTGTCTGCTAGGGAGTGCGGTACGACTATCTCAAAGTATTGTTCTTCTGATAAAAAGCTCAAGGGAGTAGGCGGGCCATCGGGATGGTAGTCGAACTTTATTCCTAGCAATTCCGCCTCGACGGATTGGTCGAACGGAAGGCTTATGTTATCAAGACCGCAGAGCCTATGAGCCGCAGAGGCTACGCTAGCCATCTTCTCCGGATCTTGATAGATGTCAACCCAGTTTGCATTGTAGTAGGCCAAGAATTCCTTCGTTATGACGCTTGCGAAGTTTACGCAAGGAATCCTATCCGGCGTACCTCCCCTAAATACCTCCATTACCCTCTCATACGGCAACATTATATAAACTCCTTGAATTAGAGTTAGAGTAGGTAGATAAATAAAAAATATGGAGGATATTTTACGCTTTCCATGGGTCTATTACGTGCTTTATGCCGACACCCGAAAGGAGGGACTTGATGCCGTTGGTTATATCCTCGGCGACCAGCCTACGCCGGTGGGTGATTATCTCATGGTATGGTATTTTATCGAAAAGTCCTTTGTTGACCTGCTTGATGGCCTTGTCGCAGGTCGAGAGCGGATATGCCCAGCTCCCCACGAAGAAAAGCTCCCTGGCACAGATCTCGTGGGGGTCGATGGTGAACTTGCCGGCTGTAAAGGCGGTGAATGCACCGACCTCATCCAGCACACCCATGGGCCTTAGGATCTCGATAGCCTCTGGTATGACAACATCTGCATTCTTTCCAGTACAGTCGATTACGGCGTCTACACCCCACCTGTCGCCGAGTCTTGGCCTGTCCAAGCTAGTCGCGATCTCCTTGATGAACTTTATCCTCTCATCTCTCGTAGTCTCCTTGACATTGAGGACATGGTCAGCACCCAGCTTCTTGGCCATCTCCAGCCTGTGCTTATTGGGGTCGACCACGATCGCAATGGAGTTTGGAACTGAAGCCTTAAGGGCTGTAAGCGCGGCGTTTCCAATGGCACCCGCACCGTATATCACAAACAGGTCGGTAGCAGGGTTGGCCTCCTTCTCGGAGATCGAGAGCAACGTCAGCACCTTGTCAACAGCTCTCAGGCCTACTATGTAGGGTTCTACGACGACGCCCTTTTCCGGCGTTATCTTTTTGTCGAATTTCCAAATGTGGGTGCCGGGCTCAAGGATGACGTAACGGCTCCATGCACCGTGGAAGGGGGTCTCGTCGAAACCATAGAAGAACGCGCCAAGACACCACTGCTGCCATCCTGGGTACAGAACCTCCCAATCGCATACGTTGCAGTAGTGGTCTAGGCCCCACCAGATCCTATCGCCCTCCTGCGGCACCTCCGTGTGGTAAAACATGTTCTTATCGGCCTCTTTTCCCTTCTTCTCTATTACGCCTACGTACTCGTGCCCAAGGTATAGCGGATAGCCGACCTTTCCGGATATCCTGTGCGGTCCGAAGCCCTTCTCGAAAGTGTGGGCATCCGTTCCGCAGATGCCGGATAGCTCGACCCTGATTAGCATCTGGTCGTCCTTGAGCGTCGGTAGCGCATGCTCAAGAATTTCAACTTTTCCAGGCCACGTTCCAGCTACTTTATGTTTTTCCGCCATAAAGGTTCACAATCTTTATTAATGTAAATGCCTGTATTTTAACTTTTATTTTGTCAGTAATGCCTGTATTTTAACTTTTATTTATTTTGTCAGTATTGAAAGCTTTCAGTCGCTATCTTCTTCAAAACGTCTTTGCTGGGGGTTATGGGGCTTATGGACAGAAGCCGCTTATTCATGAGGGCGCCCTCGACCAAAGCATCGACTTCCCTTTCAGTTATTCCTAGCTCATGAAGGCCTCCTGGAAGGCCCAAGGCCTTAATGAACTCCGACATTGCCTCGTGAGCACGAGCTCTGACACCTTTGCCCAAGTAGCTCGCTACGATCGAGCACCTCTCTGGATAGAAAGGCTCCAAGACCTTCAGCAGGCCTGGTCCGAAAACTCCTGCCGCAACGCCGTGCGGCAGCTTTATGCCTTTCTCCATGGCGATCGTGGAAAGAGATAAGGCAAGGGCATGCGCCAAGTGGACGCCGGCGTTTCCAAAGGCTACGCCCGCTATGAAGGCGGCAAGATGCATGTTAGACCTTGCCTCCATGTTAAGGCCGTTTGCGTAGGCCTTCGGGAGATACTCTCCGATCAGTTGTATTGCCTTCTCTGCAAGAAAGTCGGTTATGAGCATGGAGCCTTGGTAGGCAGGCCTGGTAAGCGGCGATTGCGGCCTCTCTCTCGTGGTGTACGGCCTCGCCAAGTACGCCTCGACTGCATGCATCAGCGCATCCACGCCAGTGCTTGCTGTCAGTCCTGGCGGCATGGATGTTGTCAATAGGGGGTCAAGGACCGCTATCTTAGGCATTAGGCACTCGTGCGTTATGCCAAACTTAGACTTTTTGGCTACGAAGGTTACCACGGCAGTAGCAGTAGTTTCGCTGCCGGTTCCAGAGGTCGTCGGCACGGCAGCTAAGAATTTTATTGGGCCCGGAATCTGTATGCCCTTGCCTATCGGTTGCGCAAAGTAGTCGGTTAGATCAGCCGGGTACGTCGTGTACAGGTCGATCAGCTTGGCAGTGTCTATCGAGCTACCGCCGCCGATTGCCACGAAGCTATCGTACCTCCCTTCCTTGGCGAAATCTATCCCCCTCTGTATTGAAGTATCCGAGGGCTCTGGCTCCACACCGTCCCAAACGTCAGCCTCGATTCCAAGCTGTTTAAACGATGAAACGGCGCGTTCGACATAGTCCGTCTTTTTGCTTATGTACTCATCAGTAACGATAAGTGTCCTTTTTAGCTTTAGCCTGGAGAGATCATAGCCAAGCTCGTAGACCGATCCGATACCAAACTTTACGTAGGGGACGCGGAGCTCGAAAACGTTTTCCGTCAAGCCAAAACTTAGCATCAAATTTTTCCCATGGAAAGCTCCCTTTAAGTTTTTATCGTGCGCATGCTCATACACAAACTGGCCAAATGCCACCGAAGGTCTACGCTGAAGTATACGGCTGTGCGGCTAACCAGGCCGACGGCGAAATAATTCTGGGTTTGCTGGAGAGAGCGGGGTTTAGCATCGTCAGTCGCCCTGATGAGGCTGACCTAAACGTACTCGTTACCTGCGCCGTGAAGAAGCCCACGTCGGACAGGATGCTCGAGAGGGCAAGGAGGCTTTACGAAAGCGGAAAGACGCTCCTCGTTGCAGGATGCATGGTAACGGCGGAACGGGAAGCGATAAGGAACGTCGCGCCATCTGCGATCCTTATCGGCCCGCGGGATGTGTGCAAGGTAGTCGAGGTAGTCAGTAGCCGAATGGGCTTAGAATGCGCTCGCATACCTTCAACTACCGACGGTAAGTTAGGGCAGCACAGACGCAGAAAGAATAGGGTTGTTGGTATAGTGCCTGTGTCGGAGGGTTGTAGATGGGCAAGGTGCGCTTTCTGCATAGTTCCGAGGGCAAGGGGGCCTTTCTCCAGCTATCCGATGGGCGAGGTGGTGGGTGAGGTTAGGAGGTTTCTTGAGGATGGCTGCAGAGAGATATGGTTAACGAGCCAAGACATGGGCAGCTACGGCCTTGACCTTGGAAGGAACATGCTGCCCGACCTGATAGAGGAGGTAGCAGGCTTGGATGGAAGGTTCTTCGTAAGGGTAGGCATGATGAACCCGATATACCTAGGTCCGATACTGGAGAGGTTAATCAGATCCTACTCAAGCCCAAAGGTCTTCAAATTCCTTCACCTACCTTTACAATCTGGCTCGGCTAAGGTTTTGAGAGATATGGGCAGGGGGTATACGCCCCAGCTTTTCAGGAGCATAGTCGAGAGGTTCAGGGCATCGATCCCAGGGCTTACGCTGGCAACGGATATAATCGTCGGGTACCCAACCGAGACCGATGAAGACTTCGAGATGAGCATCAAGGTTCTTGAGGAGATAAAGCCCGACATGGTTAACATCTCAAAGTTCTATCCCAGGCCTGGGACCCCGGCGAGCAAGCTTCCCCAGCTACCATCGAGGGTAGTTGATGAGAGGAGCAAGGTTATGACGGAGCTCTGCAGGGAGCTTTCGGCGAGGGCTAACGAGAGGTGGATCGGCTGGCATGGCCTGGCCCTAGTGGATGAGGTAGGAAAATATGGAGAGATGGTATGCAGGAATGCATCTTATAAACCGATAGCGCTGGACACGAGGCAGGACCTGATCGGCAAGTTCGTCGAGGTCAGCGTTACTAGTGCCGGAGCGTACTGTCTATTCGGGAAGCTCGAGAACGTCCTAGGTTAGGCTTAATAACCTGGAGATGATAGCTCTCTTCAGAGCTTGTACGATGTTGCCTTAATACACTATGGCGAGATAGGGACGAAAGGTTCCAACAGGCCTGTCTTCGAGAAAGCGTTAGTCGAAAATATAAAATGGTCTTTGGAAAACAACGTGGGCGAAGTTTTACGCCTAAGGGGAAGGGTACTGGTTAGGCTGAGGCCTGATGTAGATTCGGAGAAGGTAAAACAGGCCTTAGGAAGGGTTTTCGGGATAGCTTGGTTTACTCTTGCTTACGAGAGCGAGCAGGACATAGATACCATAGTTAAGGAAGTCCTCAGGAGGCTTGCTGAGCACGGTATAAGGGCAAGGACCTTTATGGTTCAGACAAGAAGGGCGGATAAGGACTTTCCGTACACGTCCATCGAGGTAAACAGGATGGTGGGCGCAAAGATAGTCGAGAGCACGGGCATGGATGTCGACCTCGAAAACCCTGGCGTTACAGTATTCATAGAGCTTGCTGGCGGAAAGGCTTACTTTTACTTCGAAAAAATAAAAGGGCTCGGAGGCCTGCCGGTTGGGGTAAGCGGAAAGGTCTTAAGCCTCCTATCAGGGGGGCTGGACTCGCCCGTGGCAGCCTGGCTGATGATGAAGAGGGGTTGCCACGTCGACTTCCTTCACCTCCATGCTCTTAGGAGCATGCAGGAGTTGCAGGGCTCCAAAATTGTTGAGATTTTTAGGTACCTATCCTCCTTTTGCAAAGGCTCCAAGCTATTCGCCGTACCTTTCTACAAGTTCTTAGAGAAAGCTCTGAAAGCACCTGCGAGGCTCGAGCTGGTTTTATTCAGAAAATTCATGCTAAGGGTTGCAGAGTCTTTGGCAAAGCGTGAGGGCTACCTAGGAATAGTCACGGGCGATAGCATAGGTCAGGTCGCGTCCCAGACGCTTCGGAACATCTGGTCCGCGCAGAAAGGCCTCGACGTACCAGTCTACAGGCCTCTCTTGACATACGACAAGGAGGAGATCGTAAGATTGGCCAAGCATGTAGGCACGTATGAGCTATCGTTGAAAGAGTATAAGGATTGCTGCTCTATAATTGCCAAGCATCCTGAGACCTCCTCAAAGCCCGAAGTGGTCCAAGAGGTTTGGGATAGGCTTGGGCTAGAAGATGCTGTTGCTGAGACGCTCGACTTGCTCGAGTCTTTGGAATGAGAGCACCGTTATGTTTTTAGATAAGTTCAAAACGCAATACTGAACGGTGCTATGGGATGAAGATAGCGCTTTTGGGAGGTACGGGTGACCAAGGTCTAGGCCTTGCCCTAAGGTTCTGCAAAGCAGGCATGGACGTGGTCATAGGTTCTAGGAGTATGGAAAGAGCTTTAGAGGCATCAAAGAACGTCAAAAGCAGGCTGGGCGGCGTAAAGATCGAGGGGATGCTGAACGAGGATGCTGCCAAAGTAGCGGATGTAGTGTTCCTCACGGTGCCGCTCATAGGTCTGATACCGACGCTCAAAGCAATCGCAAACAACGTGAGGGGAAAAGTGGTTGTTTCGCCGGTTGTCCCGCTCGAGGCGGAGATTGGCGGAACGTTAAGACCCATCCGTCTATGGTCAGGGTCCGTTGCCGAGCTCGTTGCAGAAAGGTTAAAGGACTCGAAAGTTGTAGCGGCTTTCCATAACGTTTCGGCTGAGGCACTAAGCGACCTTGAAAAACCTGTAGAATGCGACGTCGTCGTCTGTAGCGACCACGACGACGCTAGGCAGTTGGTCATGCAGCTTGCGGAGAAGATAGACGGCGTAAGGCCCATCGACGGCGGACCTCTGAGTAACTCTAGGTTCGTCGAGGAGCTTACTTCACTACTCCTCTTCTTGAACAAGAAATACTCCGTCAAATCCTCGGGCGTGCGCTTCACTGGCCTCGGCGGAGTAACGTATTTCAGCAGGTAGAAAAATTGGATGTAGAGATGGTCGAACCTAACATATTCAGGGCGTACGACATCAGAGGTGTTTTCAATAGGGACATAAACGAAGAGGTTGCGGTGCTTATAGGAAGGGTCTTCGGAACGTACATCGGTAACGAGGGCGAAGTCCTGGCCGGCAGGGACGTTAGGCTTAGCGGCGAAACGCTGTGCATGGCCTTCGGCGAGGGCATGAGGGATGCGGGTTGTAACGTTTACGATGCAGGGATCATACCAACGCCAGCAGCCTATTTTGGAATAGTGGCGCTAAAGATGGACGGAGGCTTCCAGGTGACTGCATCGCACAACCCTCCAGAGTGGAATGGCTTCAAGCTTATCCTGAAGACCGGGGATACCGTTTCGGAAGGCTTCGGTATGGAAAAAGTAAAGGAGATGGTGCTAAGACGGGAGTTCAGGCTCGCAGAAAAGAAGGGCAGCCTAAAGAAGGTTGACGTCCTCTCGGTTTACGAGAACTTTCTATCAGGGAGGTTTAAGCTGGAGCGAAGGGTTAGGGTTGCGCTCGACCTTTCGAACGGTGCTGGATGCTTTTTCGTGCCAAGATTCCTCTCCAGGATAGGCTGTGACGTGGTTACGATAAACGACGTGCCCGACGGAAACTTTCCCGGACATCTTCCAGAGCCAACGGAGGAAAACCTAAAACCTCTCTCGCAACTTGTCGTCAGCTCAAAGGCCGATTTCGGCGTCGGTCTGGATGGCGATGCCGACAGGGCTGTATTCGTCGACGACCTAGGGAGAGTGCTGCCAGGAGATGTGGCGCTTGCTGTCTTCGTTAGCAACCTGGGGAGGAAGGGCAAAGTAGTTTACGACGTCAGCTCTTCTTCCTTCCTAAAGAAGGTAATAGAGGAGGCCGGTTGCGAACCTATTGAGTGCAGGGTAGGCAGGGCCTTCATGATGAGAAAGGTAAGGGAGACCGGTGCTATCATCGGGGGTGAGAAGAGCAACCACATTTACTTCTCGGATGTCTATGGTTTTGACGATGCTATATTTGCGATCGGCAAGATGGCAGAGATAATATCGAGAAGCGAGGCTAGCCTGTCCAAGATGGTTGACAGGTTCCCCAGGATTCCGTCAGTTCCCATAATCTCGTTCGATTGTCCAGACGAGTACAAATTTAAGGTCGTGGAAGAGCTTGCAGGGTTCTTTGAATCTAAAGGTTTCACGGTCAGCAAAATAGACGGTGTGAAGGCAGCTTCTGAGGATGGCTGGATCCTCATCAGGCCATCGAACACCATGCCCCAGATAAAGATGACCGCAGAGGCTAAGACAGAGGATAGGCTGAAGGAGCTCGTCAATATGGCGCAGGAAGCGATCCAGAAAAAAATCGACGAGATATCGAAAGGGTAATTCTGTTTTGAGCATTTTAGAGAGCTTCTACGGGCTTATCGATCTATTCCTCTCTTACGGTTATTTCGGCTCTTTTGTTATATCCTTCTTGGGAAGCCTCATACCTTTTCTACCTTTACCATACCTTCTTCCGGTAGTTCTGTTGAGCATGAAGCTCGACCCATTGCTCGTAGGATTGCTTTCAGGGCTTGGAGGATCGTTGGGAAAGGTTACCTCCTACGTGGTAGGGAGGTTTTGGAGGAGGCTCGTATCTCAGGATAGCAGGGATAGGCTTGATTTTTTCAAATCCATGATCGACAAATACGGCGCGATCGCAGTCTTCCTCTTCGCGTTAACGCCGCTGCCAGACGACGTCATATACATACCCATGGGCATCATAGGCTACGGTTTTTTGAAGTTCATGCTGGCAAACTGCGCCGGTAAAATCATCCTCGCCATATTCGTCTCATACCTTGGTAGATACTACATAGAGTTGATGGATATGTTCGTCGGCGAGTCGATGAACACGTTATCCGTTTTGGTTGCCGTCGTCGTCATGGTTTTCTTTTCCATAATACTGTTTAGGATGGATTGGCAAGGATTCATAACGACCCTAAAGCAGAGAGGGTGGAAAGGCGTATTAGCCGAGCTACCGAGGCTGATCGGCATCTCCAAAAAAGGAAACGTTTAAGCCGCCCTTAAGCGATATCATGCCTGGTTATGGAGACCATAACGTCTGAAGAGATGGCTGTCGTCGACGAGAACAGCGAGTACCTTGGCGTACCTAGGATCCTCCTGATGGAGAATGCCGGAAGGGCGGTCGCCGAGCATCTAAGGGAGCACCTCAAAGAGTTGAGAGACAGGTTCGTGGTCGTTTTCTGCGGAACTGGGAATAACGGTGGGGATGGTATGGTTGCAGCGAGGCATCTGGCGGCCTATGGGTGCAGGGTCCTCGTCGTACTTCTAGGAAGCCCGGATAAGATAAGGACGTACGAGGCAAGTAGGAACTTCGCGGCCCTCAACTCCATGAAAGCAACGGTAGACATCGTAATAGCGAAGGATGCCGCAACCTTGGAGTCTTTAGCGGATAAGGTAAAGAACTCGGATGCCGTCGTTGACGGCATATTCGGAACGGGTATAAAGGGGGAGGTCAGGGAACCATGGCTAACTGCGATAGAGCAAATAAACAAGCTGGGCAGGTACGTCGTAGCGATAGATGTTCCTTCCGGCCTCGACCCTGACACAGGTTCCGTCGCTGGCGCGGCTGTCAAGGCAAACACGACGATAACTTTCCACAGGCCGAAGCCGGGCCTAATGACGGAAGAGGGTAGGGCGCTATCGGGCAAGCTTCTGGTATCGTCCATAGGCATACCGCCAGAGGCCGAGCTGGTTGCCGGACCAGGTGACATGAGGGCTGCGGCAGCTTACGTTGGCAAGGGCTTGGGAAGGCTCGGCGTTGTACTCGAAAAGGTATCGGATGAGAATATGATTCTGCTGAAGGTCTGTAGCCTGCTTTGCAAAGAGGTTGTGGTCTTGGGTCAAGCGGGAGCCCACGACTTTCCCAAACCTAATGTAAGGTACGTGGGCATGAAGGAATTCGTTGATTCTGTAAAAAACTTATCGACGATGTTTCTTGAGGGGCAAAGTGGAAAAGAAGCTCTAGCCAAGGTAATCGACGTCGGCGTCGATGCTGGGGTACTCACGCACTCGTACGAGCTTGCAGTCTCCGCTAAAAAGCATCTTAAGGCTGTGCTGGCCATCTCATCGGAGGATGCAGCATCCTTTGGCCTGTTTATCCCGGATGCTTTCAGGAGCGTAAAGTCTGCCGTTGGGGCTACAAAAGAACTAAGTAGGAGGCTCAGCATGCCCGTCGGCATAATGGCTGATGTTGACGGCATCTCGGACGGAGAAGTCACGAAGATAAATTGGTTTCCGGAGCCAACCCGTGAACCAACGCATAGGTATCTTTACCTTGCAGTAGCCTCCGCATTCCTCTCCTGGGGGGTCAGCGCCGTAAGGTCCCTCTCCGCAGCCAGCTTTGCTACGAGGAGCGTGATCGCCAGGCTATTAAGAGCCAAAGAGGAGGCGACGCCAAAGGGCATGCTCGAGGTTTTCAGAAAGCTCTTGGAGGAGATGAAGTTATCGAGCATTCTAACAGGGTAGAGAAAAGAGCCCATCTGGCCAATTTTCTTGGGTTTGTGTACACCTTTCCTTTCTCAATTTTTCAAAACCCATTTAGATGAAATCGCTCTTGCTATCTCTATCTGATGCTTTTGTCCTGTGCTTTTCCCTTCTGCTATACTTTGTAGGAACCTTTTGGCCTTCTTCGACTTTGATGCCTTCTTTTGCACACCTCTCCTTTTTTCAAGTGCTGAGACCAATTGCTTTAGTATCTGTTCTAACCCATCCATGCTAAGGAAGCTCCAGTCCAACGCTGCCTTCTTTGTAGGCTTTGATTTTTCTTTCCCCCAGTGGACTGGAAGATATACAATCTCCGGTGTTACCGCAGGCTCATCTATACCGTTCGAAGAAATGCTATCCGGATCTGGCACAGCCCAGAACCCGGCAACTGCGAACCGATGAGCCGACCGAGAATCTCCCGGCTTCAGCCGTATGAGCGTCAACATCGATAGCTATCCTTAGAATCTCTCCTTCAAGCTTGCATAGCGTCTGCTTAAATCTGAGGGATAACTTTTTAACCACGGACCTCCCATTCACATAGTTCTTCTTCCACGAATAGATTATCGAGAAAGCCGTCCTCAACGCTGAATCGACCCAATGCGAAGAAAAAGGCCAACCTTCAAGATATCTACCTCTCAGGATGGTCTTGAATTTTCTCGATTTATCGTATTACGGAATAAGCCTAACTTGCCTCTTACCTTTATCGGCCTACCTCTCCGCTATTTATTATGAAGTTTAAAGCATCCTTGAGGGCATGCAGCATTTCCGGCATATCATGATAATCAACTGTCGACTACGGCATCATAGACCTTCAGTATCTGCGGTATCTCATCCAATAGGTCGCTCGCCACTATGTGGTAGCCGAGCCTAACAGTGGCCCTCTCTCCAGCCAGACCGTTCACCCTGGCAGCGGCCACTGCGGCCTCAATAGGTCTTGCCCCCTTTGAGAGAAAGCCGGCCGTGAGCCCGGCCAGCACATCCCCAGTCCCGCCAACGGTCATAGCAGGGGTACCCGTTCTGTTTAGCACAACCTCCGTACCGTCGGATATGACGTCAACTGGTCCCTTCAGGAGTATCGTAAGGGAATACTCCGACGCCTTCTCCCTAACGTGCGTAGCCCGCTCCTCGGCGCTCCTCGGAAGCTCGATGCCGAACACTCTCCTAAACTCTCCTGCATGGGGCGTGAGCACTACCTTCTTCCCCCTCACCACATCGAGCACGTCGGGTATAAGAGCTGCCGCATCCAGCACGAGCGCTATATCCCTATCCAAGAGCTCCTTCAAGAGGAAATTCAAGGTCTCGGCATCCTTCGGTACGAGGCCTGGACCGACGACGGCTGCGTCTACTTCGGGAAGGACCTTCTCGAGCCTTCTAGCCGAGCCCTTCGTCAACTTCAAATCTGGCAGGGGCAGAACTATGAAGTTTGGCGAGAGGGCCCTTATGGCGGTCGCTATCTTCTCGGGTACCGCGATGTAGACAAGGTCTATGCCGCATCTGAAAGCTGCCATGCCTGCAAGCGCCGGAGCGCCATGGTAGAGCCAGCTTCCGCCAACGACGAGCACGACGCCGTTCTCGCCCTTCCTTGAGAAGGTCCTCCTGGGCTTTAACGCATTCCTGACGTCCTCATCTGAGGATTCCCTAACCCGGTCCAATCGTTGACCTCCAAAACTCAAGGTGACGCTAAAGATATGAAAGGGAAACATAAAAAGATTCGCGCCGAGGTGTCAAAAGTACTCGGCGCATTCGGGGGAAGTCTTTGGACTATGTGCTCACTTACCCTTCTCCTTCTTAGCCGGCTGCTCTGGGACGCTGACGAGTATCTCGATGGTGCTGACGTTCCTCGGCTTGCCGTCAGCGCCTACCCTGCCCTCCTCCGTGCCGATGTTTACCTTCTCCACGACGGCGTTTTGGACGAACCTCCTCCTAACGACCTCTACGATGTCGACCGCCTTGCTTATGGCGCGTCCCCTTGCCTTCAGCAGCACCTTTTTGCCCTCAGCGAGCGGCAAAGTGGTAGCGAGCACATAGTTCATCGTAGGTTTCTTTCCTACGAGAACGACGGCCTCCGTGCTGCTCATACCGTTCACCCGTTCTTGGGCGTTTATTCAAGAAACTTTTTGGTAGATAAGCTTTCCTATACGCCGTAGGGCACTCTAGGAACGCTTTTGCCTCACCCATTCCTCGAATGCCAGCACGAGAAGGGGTAGGGCTACGGACATGTCAAGACAAACGTTCGCGACCATGCCCCCCTCCATAACCTTCCCCCAAGACTTAGCCTCCTCCAGCCTAGCCCCGCTAAGCCCGCCATGCTCCTCCCTATCCGTCGTTATTTGAACGGCATAGCTCAGCGGCCTGTCCGCGGCATTCGCCGCCATCATAATAAAGTGCTTCGGTGTACCGCCGCCGAGGAAGATGGCTCCAGTACGCTTTGAGGCCCACACCCTCTCCACTAGCCTGCTTACGTCCGAGAGCGCGTCCAACTTAACCCTTCCGCCGGTCCTAAACCTTATCTGGCTCCCGATGATCGAGTCTGCCATGGCTGGGCTGAAGACCTCTACCCCCATCTCGTAGGACGTCCTTAAGAAGGAATCTTTGTCGTTGATCCTCGAGGCCAGGATTTTTGTTATCTCGGGGCTCGAGAAGACGCCGCTCACGCCCTCGAAAGTCTTGTCCACGAACTTTTCCAGCATGATATAGGACTCCTTCGTAACGCCTATGTTGTATATCCTAAATATTCCCCTCCTTGCCAGCTTGACGTCATCCATCTCATCCTGTTCAAGCACAAAGTGCTTGCCGCCTATCGCCTCTATGATATCGTGCGTTATATTCGCACCCGTCGTTACGATTGTATTGACAAAGCCCAACCTTATCAACTTGGTTATGAGGGGCCTCAGGCCTGACGCTATAGCGGCTCCAGCTATGCCGAGGAGCCTATGACACCCGCCATCCGAGTACATGCTTACCATTATCGATAACGCCCTACCAAGCTCCCTTGCAACCATGCCTATCTGAGAAAACCTCTTCAAAAGCTCATAGTATCCTATCGTGTAATCAAGATCGAGCTTTCCGAGCTCCTTCACTCCGACCACTCGAGCTTTAATCCTTTAAAGAAAATGGCTTACCCTCTCTCAGAATATGTTCTGGTATCCTGTCCCTCCACTTCTTCAGGAACGCAACCTCCTCGTTAGCTTTCCTGAGCTCATCGGGCAAAAGCCTCGGTATCTCTTCTTCTATCGGATACCATCTTCCGCAGCCGTTACATATCAAGATACCGGACGATACTTCCTTCGTATGGCACGAGGCACAGTCGGGGTTCTGTACCTCTGAAGTGCTCCTGCCATGGTAAGCGCAGTAAAGCTCGCACTTCCTGATGTTCTTCGGTGGCTGAAGCGTTAGCTCGCTAAATACTAAAAGCGAGAGCGGGAACGTCTTGCAAATCGGGCATGCAAGCAAATCCATCAACCTGTACTTCAACACGCTAGCCTCCTGCCAACAAACCTCACAACCTTGATATGGGAGCGAAAGGCTTCACGTTAAACAGCCTAGAATATTCCTTCATCATGCATCTATCCCAGATGACCGTGATGCCGGCCACTCGAAGCCTCTCCGCAGCCTCCCTATTGTATATGCCCTCCTGCATCCAGAAGACCTTTACGCCCTTTTTTACAGCATCCTCTGCTATAGGCGGTACGTCTTCAGACCGTCTGAAGACGTTGACTATATCGACATCCTCCTGAACCTCAAGGAGATTTTTATAAGATTTATAGACACGGTCTCCGACCTTAATTTCGTTAGCAGCAGGGTTGACGGGAATTACCCTATAACCATGCTTAATGAGGAATCTTGGGACGAAATGGCTCGGCTTCGTCGGATCCCTGCTCATGCCTACGACGGCCACGACTTTATAATCGGATAGGATCCTCTTAATCTCCTCGTCCGGGAGGCCGTCCTTTTCTTCGAACATGCAACCAAAAGAGGGGGCCTTTGCTTTAAACTTTCCTATACGCGTATAAGGGAGGAGCCCATAAGCAGAAGAAGACGGAGGTATGTCCGATAAACCTAAGCTAAGTCTTAGGATGCTCGTGCCGGTCGCCGTCAGCCTCTCGATGGCATGGCTCTTCTTAGCCCTCGTGATCTTCTCGAAGGTTGAGTCTGCTATGTTTCTAGCGCCCTTCGAGGAGCCTACGAACGGCCGGCATCCTGGGGTGCTCCTGGAAAGCCCATCGCCCTACTTAAACACGCTAGCATTCTTAGGGGCCGTATTGGCTGGTAGCGCATTCGTCATCGTCTTCCTAAAATTCTTTAAGAGGTTCATAAGGGCTTTTGTCGTCGGTGCTCTTTGGCTTGCGGCTTTCTCTGTTTCGTCCTTCTACGCGCTGTTATGCTCGCGTGCTTTGCTCCCTGGAAGCAACGCCGAAAGAATTTTGCTACCTATAGCGGCGGTTACGGCCACGGTTGCAGCGTACGTGTCGGCCTCCAAGAAAGGCATCCTGAGCCTTTTTTCTTGCGGAATCGTAGGCGCTGGCGCCGGCGTAACCTTAGGTAGCAGCATGCCTTTCTGGACGGCTATCGTTCTCTTAGTCTCTATCTCGGCTTACGACGTCCTAGCAGTTTTACGCGGTCATCTCGGAGCGCTGAAAGGGCAAGAGCTCGAGAGCTTGAGGGGGTTTGTTGTGGAGTACGGTGGCCTTATGATAGGGCTCGGCGACATTTTCTTCTACGCCCTCCTTACATCCTTCACGACACTCCGCGTAGGGCTTCTGGCAGGTGTCGGCGGGACCCTAGGCATACTGGCTGGATACGTGCTGACGCTAAAGCTGCTGGAAAGAAGAGGGATGCTGCCAGGATTGCCAGCCCCTATCTTAATCGGGTTAGCCCTTGCCATGCTCTTTGGCTACTTCTAGTATGCCGTAACGGACTTGACGGTCGGTATCCTCAGCATCCTCTTAATCGCATCGCCAGAAGGATACCTTTCGAGGACGAGTATCAGCCTTGGCTCTGGGAATAGGTCTGGGTCCTCGGCAGATGCCTGCCTTATCGGTATACCCTCCTCGGCGATTATCGAGGCGATCCCGGCAAGCACACCGACGGCAGAGGGGTCTGCCCTGACCTCAAGGACTGAGTAGCCTAGGGCCTTCGCGATCGGCGACAGCAGGGCTCCCGCGGGTCTTAAACCCGTGAATATCCTTTTTAGGGTCTCGTCCGATAATAGGTACTCGACGGTCTTCCTTACGCTCCTCCTATCGACGCCAGCAGCCCTAGCTAAGGCCAAGTCTGTTATCTCTACGGGCCCAACGACGAGGCTTCCATGCTCGGTAATACCGATTCCGTGCTCTATCATGAGCCTAACTACCTTTATGCGTGCAGGATATTCGCTAAGTTGTTCCAGAATGCTCTTCCACATTTTTCGATGTCAATTTTTGTGCATAAAGGCCTGCTATATATAAGCTTTTACAGATATAGTTCCCAGAAAACCTAGGGCTTTAGCTTAGGATTAGTTGGCAAAACTTAAATATATTATTGTTACGAGGATGTTCCGATGACCCATGAAGCCATGTTGGCCGAGGTTGGAATAGCAGAGTAGCCCATGCCTTAACGGGAGGCATGGGATAGCCGTGACGCTCCTGAACCAGCATATGTGGCCGGAGCGAAAAGCCCCGGCCGAAAGCATGCTTCCAGAAAAACGGCCAGATGGTGACGGATGAAGCCTAACACGAAGGAAAAGCTGGAAGCTCCTGGCTTAAGTCAGGAGAGGACGTCGCAAACAGCGCTATGCACACAATCCCGATCCATGGCGGACTTATTATTATACGAGAAGGCCCACGACATAGCGGCATGCTGCCAGCTTGCGCTGCTTTTGGAGGTGAGCGCTTACCCGAAGCCCGGTCTGGTGCATAGGACTAGGGAATTTCGCGAGACAAGCTTCGAGCATTTCCTCTCGTCCGCATCCTCCCTATACTGGCCGTTCTTCGAGGCCGCCATGGTTGGCCTGAGGGGAAGGGGCTCGATCGGACCTCTGGTGAAGCTTGCGGTTAGGCGGATGCTTAGCTGGCAGCATGGCGGTAACACGCACCTGGGTGCCCTGCTGCTCGTCATGCCGTTAGCTGCTGCGGCCGGCATGGCCGGCGATTCCGTCGTCAAACCGAGTGAGCTTAGAAAAGAGTTAAAGAGGGTTCTGAGGATGATGGGGCCTGAGGATACTGAGTCGATTTTTCGGTCCATAGCGTTTACCATGCCTGGAGGTCTTGGAAGGGTTCCCTACATGGATGTGACGGAACCTAAGACATACGAGGAGATTAGGCGAAAAGGTATTACGCCATTGATGGCTTTAGGCCTTTACAAGGACAGGGACATAGTAGCACACGAGTGGGCTACAGCGTACAGCCTCACGTTTGATTTAGGGTACAAGGAGCTGAAGAGGCAGATAGCGAGGGCGAGGCACTTGAACGAGGCCATCGTTAACGCGTTCTTGAGCATCCTGGCCCGAAAACCGGATACGCTGATAGCGAGGAGGGCAGGAATCCAGGTCGCGAGGCTCGCATCGGCCATGGCGGAGAGGGCTGCTAGGCTGGGCGGCATAAGCTCCATGAGGGGGAGACGGGAGGTCGAAAGGATGGACGAGCGGTTCAGGGTAGGCAAGCTGTTAAGACCCGGAGCTACGGCAGACCTTTTGTGCTCGTCATTAGCTGTTCTCTTGTTGGAGGGCTTCAGGCCTTGACAACCTCTCCGAGCTTAAGCCTGGAGCTTCCGGCTCTCCCCGTCTTTATTCCCCACCCGGCCTCTTCTCAAACACTTTCAGCGTTCGGGCGTCGCCTCTCAGCCATCAGTCCATTCGCCCATCAGCCTCAGCCGCATGGCCTCAAGGTTCATGGGAACGCACTTCTGACTTACCATACTCGACGAGAAAGCCAACGTCCTTTAGGCGTGGGAGTGTCAAAGTCATGGGATTCGATGATCCTCATGCCCTTCCCTACTGGCTAAGCTCTCGGGGCAACCGTGATAAAGCCCCTTATGCACCCTGATGCGTGGAATCCATGTCCGATGCATACACGGAAGGAAGCCTCGAGGAATTCGTGGAGAGAAACCGCATAGTCCCCAACGTCGTTTACGAGTGCATACTTACCACGGGTGCGGGCGAGGAGACGAACGCGGCACCCATGGGTGTAGTCTTCAAAAACGGCACAGTGGTTCTCAGACCGTTTAAGACCACGAGGAGCTATAAGTTGCTGATGCGTTTTCCTTACGGCGTCTTAAACTTTACAGACGACGTCGAAGTGTTCTACGCAGCTACCTTCGGTAAGGAAGGCTGTCTTAACGAGCTCTTAACGGCCTCGATGTCGGTACCCGCGCCGTCGTTGGCAAACGTGTACGCTAAGTTGGAGTTTGTCGTAGGGCGGGTTGAGGGCGAGGATGGGGAAAGGGTAACCCTGAGCTGCAATGTGCTCAGGGCCTTTTGGAAACGGAGGGACGCGAGGCCGTACACGAGGGCTGAGCATGCCGTCATCGAATCGCTCATTCACGCAACTAGGATAAAGTTCTTCTTGGAGCATGGCATGATGCAAGAAGCCATGCAGCTTGCGCTCCTCGTCAAGCATTATAACGCGCTAGTCTCTAGGATAGCCCCAAAGACCGTTTATTCGTCCGTAATGGATAGGATAATGGGGCTAATTTCAGGCTGGGGCCTTCCTAGACTCTTTCCAAGCCCTTCTGAACTCCAAGAGTATCAGGAGCGCGTTAACTGCGATGATGAGCACGAGGACTATTCGGCCGTAGGGAGAAAATACCTCGCCCCTTAGGAAAAGCGATAGGTAACCTATGCCGGTCCAATAGGGCAGCTTCATCCCCGTCCACTTTCCCACGACGTAGTTGGGCGGGACGGGGCTCCAAGGGTCTGGTATCGAGTTCGCATCGCCCTTCGTTACAAAGCCACCGTCCACAACCCCTATGGCTCTGTGCACGATAAGGTAGTTTAGGTCACCGTAGTATGGAGGCTTGAAGAATACTATCACGTCACCGTCCCTGGGGTCTGCCCTTATTTCAGAAGGCTTGACTGGAGCGGTGATTATTATGTCGCCCGGATGTATTACGGGCTCCATGCTTCCGCTTTTCACCACAAGGAGCGGAAAGGAACTACCAGTCGCGCCTTGGACTGCAGAGAATATGCTGATAGCCGCAAGGAGAATCAAGAGTGCGTAAAATAGGTAGGTGGCTGCGCGCTTTACGCCTTTGAGCTTTGCCATCCGGCCCACCTATATCCTAGGCAGGCGCCTCCTTTGGACGCTTTCCCCTTCCTGACCACCTGATTTTTGCCTCCGTAAAGCTGGCCTGGTTAGGGTAGCTCGCCTCTTGATAAATTTTTTCGAGTAAAAGAACGCGACCAACGCTATAATGCCCGATGCCGTACCGAGCACGACGTACGGCTCCGCTACCCTTGGCGTAAGGTGGACTACGACGACCTCGTTGTTGGAGTTAGCCTCGTAGGTTGAGTTGAGCATGTAGTCTCCTATCCTGAGTTGCCAACCGTACTGGCCTTTGGCAAGGTACGTGGAGAAAGTGCCATCCGAGTCCGTAACACCGTATATTGGAGCCCTTCCTTCTCTTGATATTTTCACCTCAGCGCCCACAATGGGCCTGCCCCTCGCATCCTTCACCCTGAGGACCGTCAAGTAGACCTCCGCATCCAAGGCCATGCTGACCCTGTCGTAGACGGAGACCTCTTTCTTGGATACCTCGACATCCTGGTAGTAGGCCGCAAACGTATAGTCGCCCCTCGGTAGCCTGATCGATATCCTACCCGTCCTATCTACGTCCACCGTCATCAACTCCCTCGCTCCAAGGTAAACCTTGACGTAACCCGATGACATAGGCTTGCCGTCTGCCATCCTGTAGTTCAGCGTCACGGTATAGACCTTGGACAGAAGCTCCACGGACTGCTCGTCGTACTGTAGGTCGGGCGTTACCTCACCCGCCGCTACGCCGTAGAGATAGTACTTAATCAAGAGCCGTGAGGCCGGCAGGTTCTCAAGCCTTGCCGTACCATCGGCCGTCACGTTGGCCTCTAGTTTGTAATCCCCGAACAAGACGGCGACGGTACCCTTGTCAAGCGGCATCTTCTCAGCATCGAAGACCTTGACGACGAGGTCGTAGACGTACGTCTTCGATACTGTCCGTAGGCTACTGGATGTAACCCTCAGGGAATCCCTGTAAATCTCGATACCGTGAAGCTCTATCGATAAGTCGCACGTCGTCTGGGGAACGTTTCTAACGATGGCGATGCCCGAGGAGTTCGTCGTCCCCTCAAGCCTTGCATCCCCGACCTTAACGTTCACCTCTGCGCCCTCGATGGGGTCTATGCCGTCGTAATCTAGAACCATGAGCTTGAGGTTGTGGACGCTGGTCTCTACCGTTATCTCACGGTCGCCATCTAGCACAACATCCTCCGCAGAACCTACGTCAAAGCCCATGTGCTTTACGTAGATGGAGTACCTTATCGGTATTAGACCGTTCAAGACCGCCAAGCCTCTATCGTCTGCCTTTACGTCGCCCAGAACCTTTCCGTCGTACGTCTTTACCGTGACGGTAGCCGGAACACCGCCACCCTCGGAATTCATGAGCGTAACGTTTAGCCTGTAGCTCCTTAGCTTCAAGGTAACGGCCTCCATGTCTCCGGTGAAGCCAACCTCTCCTGATCCTACCAAGTAGGTACCGTAATGGATTCTGTAGTCGTAAGTTGTATGGGGTACGTCGTTTATCGTAGCCACACCCTGGCTCGTCATAGCCGTTACGCTGAAGGCATCGCCTAGGCTAAGCGTTACCGTTACTTTCTCCCTAAGCTTTCCGCTGAAAAGACCCTCTTCGCTGACCTGTAGGAGAAGGTCGTAGAACTCTGCATTTATGTTGAAGGAAGCAGTCTGCTCGTTTACCTCACAAATACCATCGTAGACCTCAACCCCCGCAAAGCTTACGACCAACCTGTAGCTTCTAGGGTAGTATGCGTGGCCTAACCTGAGGGTACCGTCTTTCGTGAACGTTACCCCGCTGTACGGTATACCGTCCCGGAAGAGCTGACCCTTGAGCTCGTACCCCTCGCCCCGAATAACCCTGGTACCCTTTGAGTTGTATACGGTCACGTTGACCATCTGGAGGGGTGCGCTCACTGTGTAAACCTTGTCCTCAGTAACGCTCAAAGTCTCGTTCGATAAGACGTCTCCCCTGTAAGTCGATAGGACTATGTAGTTCTCCGAGACCAGGTATTTAAGGGAGGCCCTGCCGTCCGGGCCGCTCGTCGCGGTCGCGTATACAGGGTATGCCGTAGAGCCGTTCCAAACCCTTACCTCGACGCCCTGGACTGGCTTGCCGCTCCTATCGTTTACCCTTACCGTTAGGTTATATAGGGCCGCCCTTACCTCGATGCTCCTGGTATTCTCGCCCAGCCCTTTTTCCTCGTTGAAGACCTCCCTACCGGCATAAAACACCCTTACCCTGTAGCCGGAAGTCCAGGGCATGTTTTCGAACGTTACGAGGCCGTCTTTATTCGTCCTGCCCTCCCTCTCCAGCACGTTTACCTTTACCCTTACGGTTGCGTTCGGGACTGCGTTCCTACCCGAGGCGTCGTATACCTTTATGCTCCAGCTCGAGACGCTCGCAGTAAAAGTAACAGCGCTGGAGCCCGATGCGTTAAATACGCTGACCTCGTAGACCGAGAAGCCCAGATAGGTTATCTTTATCGAGTGGTTCGCGTACAGGTTTATGTTAGTAAAGGATACGACGCCGTTCTCGTCCGTGGTCCCAACCGTTCCGTTTACCCTTACCGTTGCGCCTGGAAGTACGCTACCGTCCTTATTCTTTACCGTGATGCTCAGCGTTCCATAAGAGGCGGATACTGAGGGGAATGAGTACAAAGCTATGATTACCGCGAGGGAAAGGACGAAAAGCGAAAGAAACCAAAAGGTACGTCTCATCATTATGAATTCCGTGTAAAGGGTATGCCTTTAAGCTTTTTGAACCTAAGGATATATTCGGGGTACTATCAAGATACCGTGGTGTTCAGGATGGCCGTTTGGTCTGGCGAGCTATCCATAAAGACGAAGGGCGAGGGCGACGTCGTTGATATAACGGATATAGTATGCTCGGCAGTAAGGGACTCGGGGATATCGGATGGCATAGTGAACGTGTTCGTTATGGGCTCAACGGCGGCAGTAACTACGATGGAACACGAGCCAGGCCTGGTCCGTGATATTTCGGACATCCTTGAGAGGGTCGCGCCAAAGAACCATCCGTACAAGCACCACGAAAGGTGGGGAGACTACAACGGGCATTCCCACGTGAGGGCTGCCCTCATAGGTCCCAGCCTATCGATCCCATTGAGGGGCGGGAAGCTTTTGCTGGGAACTTGGCAACAGCTTGTCTTCTTGGAGTTGGACGTCAGGCCCAGGGAGAGAAAGATCGTGGTAACGGTCGTGGGCGATTAAGCTACCTCTGGGATGAGGATATCGTGTCCAGGGCCCACCTTATCGAGTTCACGACCTCCCTTAGCCTCACGTCGTCCCGGTAATTCCTTACGATTATTTCCCTGACCTCTTCGCCTTCGTACGTTATATCGTAGCTCAGCTCCTTGCCTGGCTCCAGCCTTCCTGCCTCAACGCTCTCCTTGTCGACCTTGACCATCGCGTCCAGGACCTTCTTTATGAGGAAGGATGAGAAGGGCCTCATGTCGGACGTTATGTGCAGCTCGGGGTTGATTGTAACCCTGATCTCGTCCGGCGTTACCGTTAGCATCCCGAGCAGGTTTCCTGATTTGCCCCGAAGGTTTCTCACGGCGCCAAGCTCCCTTGGCCTCTCCTCTTTCTTCGCGGCCTCTACGGCCTTCTGCGCCTCCTCCCTCCTGATGGTCTCCGCCGTCCTGAAGCTCCTCGCGGCCAGCTGTTCATCCACGATCGAGACAAGGAACCTTATGGCCTCGACCTCGCTCGAAAGCTCCTCGATCCTCCTCTCCAAGTAACTCTTAACCATCGCCAACTTCTTCAGCCTTTCCTCGCCGCTATCCTCAGACATATCTTTAGGCACCCTCTGCCGGCTTCTCAACCACCTTCTTCAGCTGCCTCTCGTACATTGACATTATCTCCGAAGACGTCGTCGCATCCTCTGGAGACTTGTCAAGCCTGAACCTACCCGTGAAGCGTGGAAACCTGATGGCAAGGCCAGACCCCTTCCTAACCAGATCTCGGCAGCACATGTGGACGGGGCTGAGCGTGATCTCGTCGCCGATTATCTCCAAGACCATTCCAGGCTTGAGCCACACGTCCGGTTGCATGCTGGACTCTACCCTCGGGGGCTTATCCTTCGATATGTAGGGCGAAAGCATCTCGGGCAGCTTAGCCAGGTCCTCGTCCGTGAAGCCAGATCCAACCTTGCAGACGGACTCGAAGACATCCCTCTCGGGATTGTACGCGGCCATTAGGAGCGCTCCGAACTTACCCCTCCTCTTCCCCCTTCCGTAGAACGCTCCGACGACGACGAGGTCGACAGTGTCTACCATTTTTGATACGTAAGAGCGCTTGTACTTAATCCAGAGCCAGCCCCTCGCGCCTGCCTTGTAAAGGGATTCTGGGGATATCGACTTAACGATGGCACCCTCGCAGCCGCTCTCCACGGCCCTCAGGAAGAACTCCTCAAGCTCCTCTGGCCTCTCTACTATCCTGCTCTCCGTCAGCATAACCCTCTCGTTGACCTCCGTTATGCTTTCCAGTACCTTCCTCCTTTCTAGGAGCGGCTTAGACGTTAAGTCCTGCCCGTCCACGTAAAGCGCATCGAAGAAGAAGAGGCTGACCGGGTACTCTTCTATAGCCTTCTCGATTTCGTATTTTCTCCTTCGGTGCATTAGCTCCTGGAAAGGTAACATCTCGCCCGTTTCAGGATCTATGGCGACGGCCTCGCATTCGACTATGGCCTCCCTCGCCTTTATGCAGGCCCTTGCGTAATTGATAACGTCAGGGTATTGTGCGGTTATGTTCTCTTGGCGCCTCGAGAAGATCAGTATCTCGTCGCCCCGCTTGTGTATCTGCATCCTTTCGCCGTCGTACTTAAACTCCGCCAGCCCCTTGCCATCGAGCTTCTCGAGGATCTCCTCGGCGGTAGAGAGCCTTTCAGCCAGCATTGGCCTTATCGGGTTCCCAATCCTTATCCTAAACTCTTCTATCGCCTTAAGCCCTTCCTTGGCAGCGACCTTCGCAACGAGGCCTATGTCCGAGCTTAAGTTGTACGCTCTCTCGAAAGCCTCCCTTACCTCCTTACCGCCCCCGTAAGCCACGGCAAGGGCGTCAAGTATCGTCATGTCGGCAACGCCTAGCCTCATCGTGCCCGTTACCATCCTCATGATGTACTTGGCCTCCTTTGGCTGCGCGGAGCCGAGGATTCCTGTGAGTACCTGGAGCTTCGTCTCGATGGCACCCTCTCCCGTCGTCCTTGCTATCTTCTCCAGCGAAGAGTATACGCGCTCGACGGTCAGAGGCTCCGCGAAAAGCGTGGCCTGGGCCTTTGATTCGAGAAGCCTTTCGGCTACCAATCCTATATCGCCCAGCTTTCCATAGAGCTCTTGTGCCTTTTTTTCGGACACGCCCGCGACAGACCTGAGCGCCCTGAGCGCAAGCTTTTCCGCGACGCCTAGCTCTATGCCGACGAACGGTGGGTATAGCTCGCCCAACGTCATGTAGACGACCTTGTCTATTATCTCTGGGCTCGTCTTCCTGAAGAGCTCTACGAGTATGTCGGTCATCTCCAGCCTCTTCGTCGTGGCCTCTATCCTTTCGTAAAACTCAACGAGCTCCGAGAACAGCATCCTAAGCCATTGTATTCGTGCTTAAGCTCATAGATAAACCATTACCGGCCAATCTTATGGTTTTAGTGCACAGGGAGCATTCGGAGATACTACGTTTAAATTCTCCGTATAAGGGCGCCGGAGTTGGAGGCCTTCGTGGTGAGCACCCTTCCTTTGCTCGATAGGACGTCCCTCAGGGCTGACGCAACCCTCTCCGCGGCCTTGGCAGAGTCGGTAAACCCGTAGGCCGTAGGACCCCATGAGCTCTGGCCAGAGCCTGCCGCTCCGCTCTCCAGCATAGTCTCCACGCAAAGACGCGTCAACTCATTCGAGAATATCCCTCCCTGAACGCTTGAAAAGTAGGTACCGACGAGCCTCTGCACCTCGGTCAGGGCCTCGCCGAACTCCATTATGTCCTCATCCAATATTCCAGGGAGTAGCTTCATCAGCACGAGCCTGCATATCCTCTCGGCTATCCAATCAGGCTGCCTTCCGATTTTCCTGAATGCCCTCTCCTCCTCCCATCCGCTTAGACCCCTGGCACCGTATGGTATCGCAAGAACTACGTGCCATCTTTCCGGGAAGTTCACCCTCACGATGGTTGGTGGGATCCGCCCCTTGTTAGGCTTTAGTCCCCCGTCGATGACAAAACCGCCGTGCTTGAAGACAGCAGTCCCTACGCCTGATACAGTACCCCTACCGAGCTTGGCCGCAAGCTCATCGACAGAAGCCTCGACGTCCAGAAGGCTTGCCAGCCCCATGGCTATGCCCAACAACGTTTGCGTCCCGGAGCCCAAGCCCACATGCCTCGGTATCTTCTCCACGACCTTTACGGCGAAGCCTTCGCTCGTACCCAATACCCTCCTCGACCTCTCCACTGCCTCCTTCACGAACGCGTCGTAGGGCTCGATCACGACCTCTGACGGGCTAGGCTCTATGACAGCCTCGAAGGATGGCGTTAAAATGGAAAGGCCCAAGGAGCCGTAAAGCCTGCCAAGGCTACCGCTAAGGTCTAAGATGCCGAGGTGGAGCCTCGAAGGCGTTTTTACGTGCACCCTCATAAGATGCTCACCGTTAAATCCCAGTTAAGCTATCCGCTTAGCGCTGAGCTTAGGATGGCCATCCCGGATATAAAGGACGAGCAGCCCGACGTAAAGCTTCCCATCCAGATGGTCGGGATAGATGGTGTAAGGATGCCGGCAGGCCATGTCAGGCTAGGCGACCTGGGGATATTCATGGTATCAAGGTTCGGTGCCTTCATAGACCTTCCGCCAGACCGCCGTGGCGTGCATGCGTCTAGGAACTACGAGCCCATAGTCGAGATAGTTAGGGCGTACGAGGGGAAGGTCTTCAGGCTAGAAGACCTGACGGCAGAAGTAGCGGTTTCCCTCTTGAAAAAGCACGAGTACTCGAGAAGATCCTACGTGAAGGCCGATGCGACTGCTTTCTACGAAAGCAGGATGCCATCGGGCCGCACCTCCCACGAGACCTTCATCTTACACGCCAGGAGCTATGCTACTAGGGAAGGGGATGCCTTCTCGTTAAGGAAGATGGTGGGCGTAACTGTCGTGGGCATGACGGCTTGTCCTTGCGCGCTAGAGATTATAAAGGAAGCGTGTAGGAAAAGGTTGGCTGACATCGACGGGGAGCCCTTTGAGCGGGTAATCAAGGGGCTGCCTATAGCGACCCATACACAGAGGTGTAAGGGCACGCTCATCGTCGATGTCTCAGAGGATAGCGTTGACGTAATGGACCTCGTTAAGATAGTCAACGATTCCATGAGCTCCGCAACATACGAGCTGCTCAAGAGGGACGACGAGGCCGAAGTTGTTATGGGTGCCGTTATGAAACCGAGGTTCGTAGAAGACGTGGCGAGATGGATAGCCAAGGGAACGTCTGAGCTAAAGGTTAGAGATAGCTGTGCCATCTTTGTGAGGGTGAGGAGCATGGAGAGCGTCCATGGACACGACATGGTAGCCTCCATCAGGACCACCGTGGGTGAGGTTAGGAGAGCGCTCGCTCCTCGATGGCATGGGTAGCCGAGGGGCCGTCGAGTAACGTGGGAAAGCTCCACAACCCTTGGATAACCTTGGAAGAGTGGTTGGGATGGTATGGCGGCATAGTCAAGGAGTGCGGGCTCGATGCCCTAGCAGACCTCGAGGCCGCTAGGCTTCTCGATTCCATGGTCAGGGGAAAGGCCCTGGACGTTACGCAGGCCGAACGTATGCTTTCCGGTAGGTTCTCCCTCGTGTTCGGTGCCGGCCCTTCCCTCGAGGCCGACGTCAAGAAGTTCGCCGAGTTTCCGCACAAGGAAGAGTTTGCCGTTCTGGCCGCCGATGGTGCCACGACGGCGCTGCTTAAGCACGGGATAATTCCCGACGTAGTCGTTACTGATCTGGACGGCCCCATCGAGGACCTGCTGAGGGTTTACGCGCTCGGCTCTATGCTCGTGGTCCACGCGCACGGCGATAACATAAGCCGGCTTGAAAGCTTTCTATCCTTAGTTGACTGTAGGGTTTTGCCTACGACCCAGACCGAGCCATTCGGATGCCTGTACAACTTCGGAGGCTTTACTGACGGCGACAGGACGGCCTTCCTTTGCTCCTCGGTCGGCGTTAGGGCCATCGTCCTTGCGGGGATGGATCTGGGGGAGGAGGTAGGACCTTACTCGAAACCGGTCGGCCTCCTAACGCCCGAACGCCTTAGGGTTAAGAGAAAGAAGCTAAGGATAGCGAAGATGCTCCTCGAATGGTTGGCGAAGAAGGCAAGGGTCCGTATGTACAACCTTACCTCTTACGGCGTGGAGCTAAGGGGGATAAGGAGGCTGAATTCCTTTGGCGAGCTCAGCCGCGTAGAATGAAAAACGGGCTAAAGGTATTTTTAGGACTTCGCCAGACATCCTCCCGAACAAGCATGGCAAGGATGCATGCTAGGAGGCGCGGAAAGTCAGGCTCCGTGAGGCCCATAAGCAAGCTTCCGCCGGCTTGGGTAAAGATGACGCCTGAGGAGGTCGAAAGCCTAGTAGTAGAGTACTACAAGCAGGGTTACAAGCCCAGCATGATAGGCACAATCCTGAGGGACAGCCATGGCGTACCCCTCGTCAAGCAGATAACCGGGAAGAGCATCAAGCAGATACTTAAAGAGAACGGCCTATACACAGGCATACCGGAGGATCTGGAGAACCTCCTGGCCAAGGTGATGAGGATGAGGAAGCACCTTGAGAGGTTCAAGTCCGATAGGGCAAACGTCCATAGACTCCAGCTGATCGAGTCCAAGGTGAGAAGGCTAATCAAGTACTATAAGAGGATAGGGGAGTTGCCTCCTGAGTGGGTGCCTCCGATAGGGGAGGTAGCCTAGCATAAGATGAATGAGCCTTACGAGCGGCTGCTATACTCGGCCGCGAACGCAGCCGAGGTCATAAAAGAGTGCATCGAGCAGGATAGCCTCCTGCTACTCGTTTGCCACAACGACGCGGATGCCCTTTCGGCCTGCGGGATCATGGTGGGCTCGCTGTGGAGGAAGGATGCGAGGTTTCTTGCAAGGTCTGTCAACAGAATCGATGAGCTTTTTCGGCAAGCCGAAGAGGGTTTGGTGGGCGCTGACTGCATAGTCTTCCTTGATATAGGGAGCGGTTACGTGAAGGAGATACATAACAGATTCGGCGAAAGGAGGGTCGTCATCATCGACCACCACCAGCCGCAGAGCCTTGACGTCCCGAAGGGCTTCTTCCACCTGAACCCCCACTTCCAAGGCCTGGACGGCGCGACGCAGGTAAGCGCCTCGGGCTTGGCCTATTTGGTCTCGAGGGCGCTTGACGAGGAGAACTACGTTTATTCCCCTATCGCCGTGGTAGGCGCCCTCGGCGACCTGCAGGATAAGGATGGCCAGAGGAGGTTGAGGGGCGTAAACGCGAAGATAGTCGAGGAGGCCGTCGAGAGGGGCCTCATGCATACCACGGAGGACCTAATACTTTTCGGCAGGAGCTTCAGGCCACTCCACGTGGCGCTCGCGAGCACATCCAGCCCGTTCTTGCCAGGGTTAACGGGCAGGGAGGACGCATGCTACAGCCTGATCGCCTCTTTGGGCATAAAGGTCAAAGAAGGCGACGCATGGCGCGTCCTCGCCGACCTTACCGAGGAGGAAAAGTCAAGGCTTTATAACGGGATAATATCCTTCCTCGCATCCAAAGGGCTGCCGGCGAGCAGCATCGCGAGGGAGCTGATAGGAACGGTCTATGAGCTGGCCGAGGAAGACAGGTGGACCTACCTTAGGGATGCTAGGGAGTTTGCCTGGCTCCTGAACGCCTGCGGGAAGACCGGCAACGCTTGGGTTGGGATGGCAGTAGCCGCTGGCGTTAGGGGAGGCTTGCTGGAGGAGGCGCAGAAACTCCTGGAAGATTACAGGGTTCAGATGGCAAAGAACATGGAGCTAATTACAAGACCGGATGCCATGACGAGCATGGAGCACATCGTAGTCATCAACGGCGGGGATTTGATAGATGAGAGGCAGGTTAGCTCCTTGGCATCGCTCATCTCATCCTCTGGCATGATACCGCAGGATAAGGTCCTAATAGCATGGGCAAGGCATGGCGATAGGATTAAGGTATCCGCCAGGGCTAGCAGGTCGCACGTTGAGAGGGGAATCAACTTGGGAAGCATCCTCTCAGAGGTAGCCGGTAGCGTGGGCGGCAGGGGCGGAGGGCACAACGTCGCAGCGGGAGCCGACGTGCCCGCAGATGCGCTTGAGCTGTTCCTGAAGGAGGTTGACAGAAGGGTTGGGTCTCAGCTTTGAAGGGGAGCCCATCAGGGCAGTGCTTGAGATAACCTACGATTCAGAGGAGGAGGCGAGGCTCGTCGCTTCCGCACTATCGCCTGATAATCTACCGCTCCCTGATGGTCTGAGGCTCTCGATGTATGCGGAGGAGCGCAAGCTCGTTTTGGAGGTCGAGTGCAGGAGGTCCGTCCACTCGCTCCTGAACACGCTCGACGACGTCCTATCGATGGCATCCCTTATAAATAAGGTAATTTCTGAAGTGAAAGCAAAGATTAATAAGTGAACTTTTCAGAAAAATCGGAAAAGGCTGAAACCGAGGAGGGCTCGAATGTCCAAGAAGACGGGTGAAAAGGTCAAGCATCTGATAACGGTGTATTCGCCGCCCTACTTTGGTGGGCGGGAGATAGGCACGATACTAGCGTCGGATCCTAGCCGAGTAGTCGGTAGGGTAATAAGGACCGATCTGTACCAGCTTACGGGCGACCCATCCAAACACTATCTACTGATATACTTCAAGATAGTCGGCGTCGAGGATTCTTCCGCCTCTACGATATTCTATGGTCACGAATACGGAAGGGAATTCTTAAGGAGCTTGGTCAGGAGGGGTAGCACAAAGGTAGATGGCATATTCGACGTTACGACGAAGGACGGATTCCACCTTAGGTTGACCATCACGGCGTTCACGATAAACAGGATAAGGCGGGGTAAGGAGAGAAAGATAAGGCACATCATGAAGGAGATAGTAACGAAAGCTGGGCAGAGCTTAACGTTGGAACAGTTTTCACAGGAGATGGTTTTGGGAAAGTCTGCATCTGATATATTTAACTCGGCGAAGAAGATCGCCCTCTTTAGACACGTCGGCGTCGTTAAGTCTAAGGTCCTTAAGATCCCGGAGTGGGTTTACTCCAAGGAAAGGTTGGAGGAGCTGGCCCAAGGAGGATAGGACATTAAGTAAAACATAAATTCGATGCACGTATACCTTTTTTGAATGAATACCTTGAACAGGAGGCCTTTAGATAGAAAGGAAAGCAGGTCGATGGTGGCGAGGCAGGCAGCAATCCTCCTGTACGAAGGTCTTGCCTCAGAGTATAAAGAGGCGAAGGAGGTCGCGGCTGAGAATCTTGGGCTTAAGGTCATGCCTAGCAACTACGAGGTCGCGATGGAGTTGAGAAGGTATGCAGAAGAGGTCGAGGGAGCAGCGTACACGGAAAGGCTTAAGTCTATGAGGGAGGAGGCGCTAGAAGTCATGAAGGCCCTCTCAGCGTTCGCGCCCCGCCTTGTAGGCAGCGTATGGCGCGGCGTACTTACGCCAAGGAGCGACATCGATATAGAAGTTTACACCGAAGATTTGAATGCCGTCCTCTCGAGGCTAGAGGGCGTAGTGAGCAAGATATCGGCACGGGAGGAGGTAAACCTTCCTGAACAGATGAGGCTCGGGTCTCTTTATAGGATTAGGGGGAAGTCAAGAAGGGGCTACGACTTAGAAATAATAGTGAAAGAGCCGGGAATGCTTAATAAGCCCGCTAGGTGTGAGATATTCGGAGACCTAAAGAAGGGTCTGAGCATTGATGAGCTGGAGGAATTGCTCTCGAGGGATTCGGCAGAGCTCAGGGTCCCAAAGGGTAGGGTGAGGGTAGAGGAATGATCGACTTTGAAATAGAGGAGTTTAGGAGGAGGTTCCCGAACCTTTACAGAGAGATAGTCCAGAAAAAGATGAGCATCAGGATAGATGCCCAGAGGGATTCCGAGGAGAGGGCTGAGGAGGCGATGAACGTGCTACGCGGTGGCCTTCCGGGACCAGTCGACTACATAAGGCGGTGCGACACGGACGAGGAGGCCATTAAGCTCGTTGACTACTTGGAGTCTAGGGGTGAGGTCACGAAGGAGGAGGCTGATAGGTTGAGGAAGCAGATAGCCGAGATGGGTGTCAGGAGCTTCGGCCCAAAGAAGGAGCTTGGCTACTACTCGAAGTTCATACGTTAGCCGCGCTTGGTCGTGGATATTATAGAGATGACGTCCCCGCTCTTAAGCTGATGCTTTTCACCTAGCCTCAGCTTCGTCCTCACATCTATCGCGTACAGGAATCCCTTACCGAGCTCGCTATGGATCTTGTAGGCAAGGTCTCTTGCGGTCGAACCCTTCGGGAGAAGGTAGACATCGGGTAGCACGTTTCCATGCTTGTCGCAAAGTTTGTCAGCATCCTCGACTGGGTAAACGGGTATGTAGCCTAGGATTTCAAGGTAGGCTACGTTGATGAGTTGTTGCACCCCGGTGCTTCCCCATCTTTCCAAGACGCGAGCTTCTATCATCTCGAGCGTCTTCTTCTGTTGCGGCGTCAACTTTGAACTGTCCACGATCTCAAAGCATGGATCGCCTGGGGTGTACCGGACGAGGCCTTTTTCTGCAGCCATCCTGAGTATCCTTTCCGCCTCTGCGCTACAGGGTATGACGTTATAGCCGGCAGACCTAAGCCTCTCGACACCTTTCTCTGACCCCTCTATATCAACCTTGTTCGCTGCTACGAGTATGGGTTTTGAGAGCGCCCGTAGCTCCATAGCTAACCTAAGCAACTCGTTCTTTCCGAGCTTAGACGGTGCGTTAGGGTTTATCCCCAAAGATAGTATGGACTGCTCGATGTGGCTAGGAGCGATGCCCAACCCAGAGAGCTTGTTGGACAGCTCGTCAACCAAAGTCGATTGTTTATTCTCAACAGCCCTGCATATCCTTCGCCAGTCTTTCTCGATCATCCCTGCAATCCAGAAGGCCAGCTCCTCCTCTACCATCCTTACGTCCTCAACGGGGTCGTGCGTTCCCGGCTCGACGGGCCTACCGTCTGCGTCTGTTGCGCCAGCCGCGTCGCACACAACGATGAGGGCGCTTGCCTGCCTGATCTCGTCCAAGAATTGTAGACCCAACCCCCTGCCGGCGTGGGCACCCCTTACTATCCCTGGACAATCTATTACCTGGATGGGAACGAGCCTTACGCCGTTGATGCATAGCGAGTTCTTCGGGTTGTCCTTTACTCCAAACTCCCTGCAAACGCAATCTATCCTAAGATGGGTTATGCCGACGTTTGGCTTGATCGTCGTGAACGGGTAGTTCGCTACCTGGACGGGCACTAACGTCATGGCGGAGAAGAGCGTGCTCTTGCCAGTGTTCGCCTTCCCAACTATACCCGTTATCTCCAAGCTCTAGCGCACCCTTTCAAGAGCGCTTATGCCTAAACATCAGCACCTTCCTTGTGAGCTACCCACGGCTGAAAGCCAGTGGGCTTCCTGCTTCAAAGGTGGAGCTTGCTGGTATCCCTACCAGTAGGGGCTCCACCTCGGCAGGCGAATCAGGGCTGCCCCATCCCCTCATCTTTATTCTACATGCAGAAATCCAGTCCCTATAAGGGTTTTCGTAGCCTAGCCCTTCCGGGGTGCCGCTCGGAATCCTTTGCTTCCCATTCCACTGTGCTAAGAAGTGATTGTAGGTCTGACTGCACAGCTTTAAGGTCTCTAGTAGCCGTTCCTCTTGCTCCTTCTTCGGGTAAAGCCTGAACTTGTAGGTCAGCTGGACTTTTTGCATTTCTCAATCAACCTGTTTATAACCTCATCGTAAGACTCTCTTTTAGCGATTCTAAGCTTTTTCAACTTATCCCGCGTATCTTTTCGCACCATTATCGTTGTCCACTCACTCATAGCAATCATATAGATAGATTATAGCTTGATATATAAATGTTCGCTTTCATCCCACCCATGAATGGTGTGGGATTTCCCGCTCACAATGTTAAAGCA
>NDWU01000039.1 GCA_003056285.1 Candidatus Terraquivivens tikiterensis | reverse complement strand
GGTCTGGGCCAAGTACATCGACATAAGACCCCTAGTAGACGAAATCAAAAAGTACCTTTCTAGGGCTGAAAACTTATACGTCTACTTCATGATTAAGCAGGAGGACTTCAAGAAGGTTCTTGACGAGGTTTCGGGATACTTAGGCTACACACCGAAGGAAGTAGAGTTTCTGATGAAGATTACGGAGCTGGAGAGGGCATACAGAGCATGGACGGAGCTGATAGGCACGGTCGAAAGGCTCGTTACGCTCAGCGAGTACTCGCCAAAGGCCTCGAAGTATGCATTGGGCAAGCTATATGCCATGATAGATGCGTTACCGCTCTCTCCGACAGAGAAGCAGGAGCTTAAGGAGATATGGGAAGAGTATATCAGGGTGAGGCCAGTAAAGTCTGAAGTAGAGCGCTACATAACCGACCTGATTAACCTATACGTTGAGGGTCTGATATCAGACCTAGACTTCGGTAAGGAGCTTGAATCATTGAAGAGGTGGGGGCTGAGCGACGACGAGATAACATTCTACAAGGCGATAGCTGGTGCGAGGAAGGCACGCAAGCTAAAAATACCAGTAGCCTACGGAGAGTAAGCAGGACACAATTTTCCGCATAGGAGGTGGTATCGGGCCAGAAGCGGGTGATGTTGCATGTCGAAGTGGGGCCTAACCCCTACTGGTAGCTGAGCCGTAGGGGGGCCAGACCTACAAGGGTAAGGAAGTACTCTTTCCAGAAGAGTACAACCTAATAATTGACGCTCTGAATGAGCTGGACTCAAGAGCACCCGTAGGGCTTAAAGGTGGTATTGCGGCCTTTACGGGAGATGGCACGACGGCATCGTTCCAGATAGCTCATGGATTAGAAACAACACCAACCATAGCCCTTGTTGGAAAAGGTGCGTCTGGCCTTCCCGATATCGATTATTGGACGGCAGATGCTACCTACATAACGGTAGTGTTCAAGTCGCCGCCAGCGGGTGGTGTTGCGATACGTCTATGGTGGCTGGCAATAAAGCTCTAATGTTTTCAGGACACCGCAAAACAATACTCAAGCCAACACAGATTTGGTACGTATATCCGATGTGGAAGAACGTCAGCTTTAGGGTCATCGGAGACTATCATGTCGAACTTCTGAAAAAATACTTTAAGGTTGAGCCAGTAGATGAGCATGCCTTCCCTTTAATACAAGTATTCGGCAACCCCTTAGTTATTCTGCATCCCTTCTTCTACCCCTTACAAGCCTTTGAAAAGAAGATAAGCGCAAGCCTTGGAAGGTTTTGCGGTATAATAGGAATAGACGTTGCGGACTCAGACCACATATCCAACTATGCAGTTAGTCTGACGGAATATGCAACGGCCATAATAGTCCCATCAAACTTTGCAAGGCAGGCATACATAAGTTCGGGAGTTAAATGCCCAGTACACGTAATTCCACACGGCGTAAGCACGAAGTTCATAGAAGCAAAAAAACAAGAGCCAACCGCTTTCAGGTACCTAGCTGAGCTAAAAGAAAAACGCAACATCAAGCTTGTACAATGCTGGGTGGTTCATAGCCCCACGAGAAAGGGGCTGGACATTCTTCTACAGTACTACCAAGCTCTAGCGAGGGAATACGACAACGTACTCCTAGTTATCAAAACGGCACGTGGGGTAGGGTGCATTCCCAAAACAGTAGAGTACAAGGGTGGGGATCTGGAGAACTACATGGAGTGGAAGGTGTTGAAGGGATGGCTGAGCGAAGGTGAGGTAATGGAGCTAATGGACATATGCCTTGCTGGTGATGCCAATTTACTTACGCCTGATGGCGATATTCCTATAAGAGATATTCAACCTGGTGATTGTGTTCTAAGCATTAATGATGAAGGACAATTGGTGTGGGATAGAGTTTTAGGTTGGTCTGAACGTGAATTGAAAACGTCTCTCTATGAAATAGAAACTGAAGACGGTCTTGTGTTAAAGTTAACAGGAAACCATAAAGTCTATACATCAAAAGGTTGGGTAGAAGCGAAAGACCTAAATGATGGAACTCTTTTACTATTATATAATGGGAAATGTGAAAAGGACTTACAAGTATTGGACGGAGGAAGAAAACAACATATTGAAGGAACACTTGGGGAGTTTGTCGGTTCGTCAGATATGGGAGAAGTTTTTCCCATACCGAACCTACCATTCAGTAGAAATGCATGTCTGGAGAATGTCGGGTCGGCGACCAAAAGCAATGGTTCAATGGAAGAAACCTCCCAAACTAGAGCTTACCAAAGAAGAAATAGCCTACTTAGCTGGAATAATCGATGGAGAAGGGACTATAGGGCTTTTCTTCTACCTTCGGGGGAAAAACCCCATCATGCTTCCATCAATATCGGTTGTAAATCAAAGCGAGAAATTAATAACTTGGCTCAAAGAAAAAGTTTTCAAGGATGGCTGTATTCGCAAGATGACACAAAAGAACAGAGCTTTTCTAATACGTGTAGTGAATTACCCATCTGTAAAGCAGATTTTGGAACTAATTTTACCTTATCTGATAATAAAGAAGGAACAAGCAATAACCTTATTGAACTTTATAGAACAGAGAGGCAACAAGCCTTTTCACGCTCCTTACGACAAAGAAGATTTGGGTTTTCTTCTAAAGATGGCAGAGTTAAATGGAGCAAAATCAGAGCAATTAGAAAAACTGAAACAGCGCTTCAAAAAGTATATGATGTTAAGACAACCACAGGTAGATATTTCGCAAATAGAATTCTAGTTCATAACTGCGACCTCTACTTCCTTTCAAGCAGAGGGGGCGGGTTCGAGCACCCTCCCTTGCTTGCGCTGGCTAGGGGCGAAATAGTCTTGGCTGGCAAAGGAGGCGCTTGGGAAGATTACCTTCCGAAATGGGCTTTATTACCTTCAAGGAAAAGCGGTAAGGTTTTTTCGGATAATCCAATCCATGATGGCAAGGGCGTAGAGGTAATAATCGACAAAGCCGTAGACAAAACAATCGAGATATTCGACAACATGGACGAATACAAGGCGAGAGTCCAAGAATACGTTAATACACGTGTAAAAGAAGAATTCACATGGGAGAAAATAGGCAGTATGCTGGATGGTGTTATAAGGAAATATGTGTGACGAATTAGAAGAATTGATAAAGCGGTCTATGCTCAACGACTCCGACGAAAGGCCAACAGAGTACGAGTTCGTATGGAAGTGGCTTGCTATACTTCTGCCTTTTGAGAAGAAAGTAAAAAAATCAATAAAGCTGTTGGACGTGGGTGGTGCTGAGAGCAGGCTTGCTAAGACGCTGGCGGAACTCGGCTTTGATACTACCGTGATAGATATAGCTGACTTGGATCACGG
>NDWU01000017.1 GCA_003056285.1 Candidatus Terraquivivens tikiterensis | reverse complement strand
GTCTTCAAGAAAATGGTCGAGGAAATGGCTCCCAAAGGCTACGCTTCCGTCGACATAAACCTGATGAGCCTTGACGTTTTAAAGGCGAGGGGCGGCTCGGCGGAGTACCGAAGAATTGACCTGAGGAAGCTCTACGGCGTCAGGGTACATTACTTTGAGAAGCGCAGGAAGATCCAAAGCCTTTCGAAATACAACCCGATAACTTCTAGAAGGCTCATGCAGAAGTACTCTAAGCGCGAGAGGAGGAGGGTAAACGACATTCTCCACAAGATAACAACAAGAATCGTTAACGATCTAGCTCAAGAGGGGTTAGCTCCCATACTCGAAAATCTTAAAGGCTTAAGCTACAACGCCACGAGAAACAAACGTACGAAGCGGAAGAACCGCAAGGTCGCGTCGCTACCGTACAGAAAGGTCCAGAACTTCATAGAGTATAAGATGGCGTGGCTGGGCTACAAAACGCACTACATTAGCGCTAGGAACACTAGCAAGACCTGCCCCAGATGCGGGCGTTTGTCCAAGGCAGATGGGCAGGCCTTCAGATGCGTGCACTGCGGCTATACAGCGGATAGGCACTTCGTAGCCTGCGTGAACATGCTCAGGATGTGGGGTGGCGGGTTCGCCCCGAAAGCCCTCGATGAGATTATCAAGGGGGAAGGGTTAGGTAGAAGTAACGATTTACCACGTATCTCTACCTAACTCAGAACCCGGTGAGAAAATGCCTGCAAAACTAGTAGAGGTGGCTGGAGGCGCAAAGCACGGCCGAACGCCGGAAGCCCACGGCCTCCAGGCATGGGTAGATTACGACAACAGCTATATCCTAAGCATGATAGCTTATCTTGAATTAAGATGACTACGGCACGCGTGCTGATAAGCCCGCTCGGCATAGTGGCCTTAGACGGTGACAGGATAGTTGGTTTTCGTAGCTACGGCGACGACCTGAACGAGGCGGCAAGGGTTTACTCGGATGCGCGGAACGGCGTGCTCCCCCCTGACACGGTAGAGTTTGTTAAGGAGCTATTGCAGAAAGGTTACTCCTCGCTGGCCGTGGAGGATCCCAAGGCGCTAGAATCCTTTAGCAGGCTGGCGGAGGGCATGCCCGTGACGGTTGAGCGTGCTGAGCCGGAGCCTATCGACTTAGAGTCCCTTTTCGTAAAGAGCGGAATCGTGGGCAGCCGGGAAGAGTACAAGCAGAAGGTTAAGGTGGTTTGCGATGCAGTCCTGACGATCAGCCTCAAGTTGGCCATAGGCAGAAGGGACATGCTCATCATACCGGCAGTCCATGCTCACGAGAACGTCGAGAAGCAAGTAAACTCGACCTACATGGGATGCAGGGAGTGGTATGGTATCCATTTTCCTGAGCTGAACGACCTGGTTGACGACCCAGAGGATTATCTAAAAATCGTAGCAAAAATAGGATCGAGGGATAGGATGAGTGAAGAAACACTATCGAGGGTTATCCCAGGCCACAAGAGGCTGAAGGAAATACTCTTGGCAAAGGAGAGATCCGTGGGCGCAAGCTTGCTGGAACAGGACGAAGAGCACATTAGAAGGTTCGCCGAGGAAGGCTTGAGGTTGATACAGCTTAGAAAGGATTTGGAAGATTACATAAGGTCGCTGATGAGCCTCGAGGCACCGAATTTAACGGCCATCGCAGGGCCAATCCTCGGGTCCAAGTTGTTGGCGCTGGCAGGTGGGCTGGAGAAGCTTGCCAGAATGCCCGCGAGCACGATACAGGTGCTCGGTGCCGAAAAAGCACTTTTTCGCTTCTTAAAAACTGGCAGGGGTGCGCCAAAGCACGGGCTGATATTCCAGCACCCATACGTGCACACTTCTCCCAAGTGGCAAAGAGGCAAGATAGCAAGGGTACTGGCGGCCAAGATATCCATAGCCGCACGTATAGACTACTTCTCCCGCGAGGATAGGAGCGCCGAGCTAAGGAAGGCCTTGGAGGATAGGGTAAGGGAGATAAAAACGAAGTACGCCGAGCCTCCCAAGCGTGAAAGGGTAAAAAAGGCAAAGGCACATCGGAAAGGTTAGGGCCTTCGTAGGTGGTTATGATGTTAAGCGTTGAGAAGCACGAGAGGTTTGAGGGCGTGTACTGGGTTTACTCGGGCGACGAAAGGCTACTCGCGACCAGAAACTTGGATAGGGGCTTTAGGGTCTACGGCGAGAGGTTATTCAGGATAGACGGCGAGGAGTACAGGGAATGGATTCCCTATAGGAGCAAGCTCGCAGCCGCTATCCTATCAGGCATCAAAGACATAGGCATCAGGCCTGGATGTAGGGTGCTTTACTTGGGGATAGCATCCGGGACGACGGCGAGCCATGTCTCCGACATCATCGGCGAAAATGGCATGCTTTACGGCGTTGACTTTGCGCCGATGGCTTTGGCCCAGTTCAAGCGTAACGTAGCCGACAGGAGGAGGAACGCCGTCGCGATATATGCTGACGCTAGGCTGCCGATGAGTTACAAACCCCTCGTCGGCCAAGCCGACCTCATATACTGCGACATCGCCCAGCCGGAGCAGGCTAAGATACTCGTCGAGAACGCCAGGCTTATGCTGAAGGATGAAGGGTTGGCCATGATAGCCATAAAGGCAAGGAGCATCGACAGCGTCGAAGAGCCCAGCAAGGTTTACAAGCAGGAGGTTTCCGTGCTAGAAAGCAACGACTTCGTGGTACTCGATAAGGTCGACCTGGGAAAGTACGAGCAGGATCATATCATGGTTCTGGCAAGATACTCGCCAAAAAAGCAAAAAGGGAGATGAAGGTCTGCGGTATAGACGAGGCCGGTAGGGGCTCAGTAATCGGACCCTTGGTGGTTTTTGGCATCTTGGTCCATGAGAAAGACGTTCCCCTCCTGAAGGCGATGGGCGTCAGGGACTCGAAAACCTTGAGCAGAAAGGCTAGGGAGGTGCTATCCCAAAAGATCCTAAGCTTGGACGTTAAAACATACGGCGTCGTCGTGGATGCCGCCGAGGTTGATAGGTATTTGAGAAGGATGTCTGGGCCGAGCATAAACGTGCTAGAGGCGAATGCTGTATCAGAGATCATAAAAAATCTTAGACCAGACGTCGTCTACATAGATTCCCCGGATGTTAAGCCCATCAGGTACGCAAAAAGGATTCTGGCGATGCTGGACTATTCTCCCCGTATCGTATGCGAGCATAAGGCCGACTCGCGTTATGAGGTTGTGGCAGCCGCCTCGATCATCGCTAAGGTAAAGAGGGATTGCATCGTTGCTGATCTGTCCAAGGTTTATGGGGACTTTGGCTCAGGATACCCGTCGGATAAGAGGACGGTCGAGTTCATAAGCAGGTACCTAAGGGACAAAGGTGAAGCCCCTCCTTGTATAAGGAAGGGATGGAGGACTGTTGATAGGTTACTAAATCGCAAGTAAGGCTGAAGGCATGGATGGCCAAATGTTGTTCGTTATCACGGGCGTTCCAGGAAGCGGTAAGACGACCGTGGTCTTGAGGCTGGTTGAAATCCTAAAGCGCATGGGCTTCAGCGTCGGCGGCATGTACACGAGGGAGGTTAGGTCTTCGGGAAGCAGGGTAGGGTTTGAGGTGGTGGACGTAGCCTCCGGGGTAGCTGGCACGTTAGCTCGGGTAGGGCACGGATCAGGTCCGAGGGTAGGCAAGTACCTGGTCAACCTTAAGGACCTGGAAGAGGTTGGCGTTAGGGCGATAGAATCGGCCAGCATGTCCGACGTTGTGGTCGTGGACGAGGTAGGGCCAATGGAGTTGAAAAGCCGTAGGTTTAAAGAAGCCGTAGAGAAGCTTTTAGCGACGGATAAGCCGGTGGTGCTCACGATCCACTATAGGGCAAGCGATGAGCTGCTCGAGGAGATAAGGCGGGTCGTAGGGGGGAAGCTCATCGTGGTAACGCCCGAGAATAGGGACAGGCTGCCCCTAGAGCTGGCAGAGCGGATTAAGAGCATGTTGAAGGGGGATGCGCGGGTTGGGTGAGGGGGGTGCCAGAATTCCCGACGAAGGTTTACGTGGAAGGAAGGGTTAAGTTCTTAGCCCCAGCCCTTCCAGAAGGTTGGGAAAAGGCTTTATCGCCGAGCGGCATGCCCGTTTTCTTCAACCCACATTCTAAGCTGTCGCGCGACATGGCGGTTCTTGCCGTAGGAACTTATTTTCAAGGAAGGGCTGTACGGGCCTGCGAACCATTAGCCGGTTGTGGCGTCAGGGGCATAAGGCTTGCAGTCGAGACCAACGTCGTATCGAGGCTCGTTCTGAACGACATAAACAAGTTTGCCTATTCACTTATAAAAGAGAATGTAGACATGGCCGGCTTGACGGACATCGTCGAGGTTTACAACATGGATGCGAACGCGCTACTTGCGGCCCATTCTACCCATAAGCTCAGGTTTGACTACGTCGACGTGGACCCTGCCGGCTCGCCCGCTCCGTTCCTTGAAAACGCGATACGTGCGTGCCGGAGCGGAGGTCTGATAGGCGTTACGGCAACTGACCTAGCGCCCCTTTGCGGAAGGAATCCCCAATCCTGCATCAGGAAATACGATGCGGTGCCCTACGCGTCGCCGTACTCGAAGGAGACGGCGGCAAGGATTCTAGTGGGCTTCGTGGCCAGAACGGCTGCGAGGGTTGGAATGGGCGTTTCACCGTTACTGACCTTCTACAGGAGGCACTACGTTAGAACCTTCGTGAGCGTAAGATACAGCAAAACTTTGGCTAAGGATTCGCTAAAGAACGTGGGGTGGATGTTTCACTGCGAATCGTGCGGCAGCGTCCAATGGTCAAGCTATACAGAGCCCTTTACGGTATGCAATGTATGCAGGTCCATCCCGCATGCATTCGGCCCCCTATGGCTGGGAGAGCTAGCATCCAGGGATTTTGTTTTGAGAGCGATGGGAAGGGCATACGAGACCGACATGAAGGAAGCCTACGGTTTGTTAAGGAAGATTTCAGAGGAGGTGCAGCATGTACCCTTCTACTACAGGGTTGACGAAATGGGCAGGAGGCTTAGGTCGACTGTACCGAAACCCATCAGAGTAGTAGAGAAGCTCCGTTCGATGGGTTTCAGAGCATCACTAACCCACTTTGACGGCCAGGGCTTTAAGACCGATGCTCCTCGTAAGGTTGTCGAGCAAGTATTTTCAGAGCTCGTATCTGCGAGCTACCCACGACCATAATCCGTTGGCTCCTACCTTGACGACGGAGCTTGCTGACATATAAGCCAGCATCGTCCCCTCCCGGCAGGCATACCAGGGATGCCCCATCCTGGAACCGAACCCTCTTCTTGTTCAACGGGCTAAGAAGCTTTGTACGCCGTACAGCCTACGTTCCCAGCAACTTTCCTAGTGCTCTTTTCCGGATTATGCTATGAACCTGTATAGGGTTGGTTCGCTCTCATCCAACGAATAAGTGTTCGGTTTCCAGCTCACGACGCTAAGGGCATAGTCGCGTTCGGCACAGGGGAGCTACCTCTTTTCCAAGGCCAAGAGAAATATCTCGGAGCTGTGCTTTCTCGTAGCCATAGGTACGATACGCTTGACCTTTTGAAAGCTCGAGCGCAAGCTGTCCTCGATGCTTTTTGCTTCAGGGCTTTCAAAAATTTTTAGATAAACGCCGCCGCCTTTACGAACCAACTCGCCCGCAATCTTTAGGGCAGCCTCGACCAACTCCAGCTGCCTCGGCACATCAACTTCCCGGAAACCAGTTAGGCTTGGCGACAAGTCGGATACCAGTTTGTCGGCCTGACCGCTTTTAAGCGCTTTCCTAATCCTCTCTGTTATATCCGGGTCGAAAACGTCCGCGGTTATACTTATAACGTTGTCCGCTATTTTGAAATCCTGGGGCTTGACGTCTACGGCGACGACGAGCCCATGTGGACCAACGTACCTGGCGGCTAACTGGGCCATCCCTCCAGGTGCTGAGCCTAAGATTATAACGCTATCGCCCGGTTTTAGAAAGCCGTACCTCTTTTGAACATACTGGAGCTTGAAAGCGGCCCTTGAGAGCATGCCCAGCCTTTTGGCCAGGGTGGTGTAGGGATCTCTGGATAGTTGCTTTCTCAACATGCTTGACACTCCCACGACCAAAGCCAACGGGATTCTTGCTTCTAAGGCTTTCATCGGTCGTTCATTGGGCTTTTAACCCTCCAGCTCCATTCACCCTAGAAGCAGAGGGGTTCTGAGCTAAGCATGGATTCCAAGCTTAGCCCTTGGACCTCACGCCCTCATCCTCCTTTGGTCCATCGGAGGCTTTTCATAGGGCTTGGCTCCTTTCGGAGCGAACCCATGTCCCCACATCCTAAGGAATCCTTTCCATACCAGCCCTTCCCTTTATGTACACCTTCCTCCACGAGGAGAGCACCAGGTAGGCATGCTTTATAGCCGGTCTAACCGAAGGGCGTGAGGGTGTAGGCGTTCGAGCATTGCTCAACGTTAAGCCTTTGCCCCAAACTTTTAGCGAGATGATGCATGCCCGGCGCTCGTGTACAAGAATACGTTATAGAAACAAGAGCTCGCATATCCCTATCCAAATTATGGTAAGGCCTAGCCGGACGGGCCGGTGCCGGTATCTTGTCCCAGCACCCACTCCTCCAGCCGTACGCATGTACACGGTGATACCGATCTTTCCAAACCGCACACGCTCTCATACGCGCACGATGGGCATGGAGCACCCTTGATTGGTGCGATGCTCAGCTGTTTTATAAGGGGGACTAGCCGTCTGGTCCACCTGTCGTTAGCAAACTCCTTAACCCTTTTTACTATTCCCTTCTTCTCCAGCTTTATAGCTATTCTGGATCCTTCCCTGCTCGTAACACCGAGCTTATGCCAAAGCTCAGACTGAAGCATACCGCTATCCTCGTACTTCAGCAGAAGCTTTATCGCCCTCTCCTCAAGCTTTGTCATCTTCATCTGCATATCTGCTACACCATGGCTTTAAGACGCTCATGATATAGACCTATTCGACTTCAAAATTTATCTTTTGAATCGGCACTATTTAAGCGCTACTCGGTCTCCAACTCGATACGTATTTTAGTGTTCGTTAGCAGTTCCTTATACCTGTTCCTGATGGTTACCTCCGTCACCCTTGCAACCTCAGCAACCTCTCGCTGTGTTAGGCGATACCCCATAAGCACGGCGGCCAGGTAGGTCGCGGCCGCTGCCAGACCTATCGGACCCCTGCCGTCTATTAAGCCGCACCTCCTTGCGTGCTCCAACAACTCGATCGCCAACCTCTCGACGTCGCCCTTCAATCTAAAATTGTTAACAAACCTTGAAACAAACAACCTAGTATCCGATGAGGGCGATGCTATGTTCAACTTATTGATAAGGAACCTGTAGCACCTCGTTATCTCCTTCTTGTTCAGGTTTAATGCCGTTGCTACCTCGCTCAGCATCCTCGGAACGCCGCACTTCTTACAGGCTAGGTAAACAGCGGCCACAGCCATGTTCCTTATCGACCTACCGCGCATGGCGCTCATCCTTACCACCCTTCTGTATATGAGGCTCGCCGTCTCCATGATGTTCGTGGGTAGGCCCAGCTTTAGGCATATTGCCGCGATCTCTGAAAGACCCCTTATAGAAGCTCTTACCGTTCCGTTTGCCATCATCGTTGTCATCCTATCCGATCGCTTGATGGCCGATAACGCCTCAGCTTGAAAATCCGAAATATTCGACCCCCTCCTCTCCCTCCATCCTATCTTTGTCGAAAGTCCCATGTCGTACATGACTAAGGTTATCGGCGCACCAACCCGTGCCCTCTTCCCGTCCCTGTCTTGGTCAAATCCCCTCCACTCAGGCCCTAGGTCGGCAGTGATGTGAACAACGACAAAACCACAATCTACGCAGACTACCTCGCCGTTAAGCTTGTCAAATAGCAGGTTTGAGCTACCGCACTCAGGACACTTCGTTACGGTTTCGTCGTGTACCGCTCTTGACAAAAGCCTCACTCCATGGTATAGAATTTTGAATTCTGTGAATACTGTCTGTTCGTCGTAAGCTTTATGGCCACAAAATACGAATCGATAGGTCCGAAAACGTTCGATACGTACCCTACATCCTTGAGCTCCTCGTCGTAAACTTTGGCACCTAGCCTCGGGACGGACCACCCTTTTAATACGGCCTCATTACCTATAGTATGAAGCAAGATACCCAAAGCTACGGGCTTGCGCCTGAGCCCCGACATGCTAATAAATATGGAACTAGTTACATTTAAGATTTTATTTTATCGTTCTTTTTTCTTGCTCCAGCAACTCTTTCGCTAAGGTTTTGATAACTGCCTGCTTGCTAAGCGGCTTGTCCGGCTTAACTATGAGCCTTCCGGTCTTCCTCCAACCCATCCTAGGATGGGCAGCAGCCTCGACCTCGACCTGCCATCCAAGCATCCTAGCCGCTCTGCTCAGTTTTTCGACGGTGGGCGACCTTGAAGAAAGCCTTAACGGAACCCTTCTGCCCTTTCCCCAGCTCAGCGCCCTATCGAAGTATATAGGCCAGATCACGAAACCATTACGCCTAATCATACTTAGCCTCGCCCTTTTTGACGCTACTCAAAAGCTGGCTAGTTGGTCTAGATATCCGCCAAAGCCCGTTCGCCGTAGCATACGCGTCCCCACTCACTTGATCAAAACTGCGTTTATGACACCATCCCTGCCCGGTCTTGAGGTAATCCTTGCATCTCCGAGCGATGTTTCGATTATCGCGCCCCTCGTAATTATGCCCCTCCTCTCGTAGTCCTTATTGGATGGATTAGATTTGACACGAATTATAGTTGCCTTCTCGACCCTCTTTGTTGTAGGGTTATAGACGTTCGCTACCTTGTCGGAAATCACGGCAACCTTAACGCCTCCGCCAAAAGTGTCTTTTATCTTAACCTTTCTATCGCCAACCATTGTTAACGCTGGCTCCCCTCCGCGCTCATACCTCCTCTTCTTCCTATACGGTGTCCTCTTGCCGCCAGTTGGTTTCCGCTTATGTATGTCAGTGTGCCACTGGACCATGTCAACTCCTTTAAGATTTAGGAACTTTTAACTTTTATCGGGACTCCTTTCCAACATGCTGTCTATATATTTCTTTATCTCGCTCGGGTTGTTCTTGAGATTGAAATAATCCGCGAACAGTTGCGTCGTCCTAAGCAGGAGCGTTCTACCAGATTTCTCAGCCTCGACGAGGCCCTTCTCGATCAGTTGTCTTACGTGCTTGTACGCCTCTTTCCCTCTGGCAGCCGCCAGGGCCGCCTGGCTTACCGGCTGGTGGTAAGCGATGAACGACAAAGTTTTTAGCAGGGCCGTGCTCAAAAGCGGCCTCTTCACGTACCTCCTTACTATATCCGAATACTCTGGGGCCAAGCACAGAAAGTACCTATCACCATCCAGCCTCTTGATCCTAAACGGATGATTGGAGCTTTCGTACTCCGTGGAAATCTCGCTTATGATCTCTTTGATAACGTGCTTTGAGGTCGTGCCCACTGCACTCATGAGCTTTTGTAGCTCTACTGGTTTATCGGAAGCATAGAGTAACGATTCGATAACTGCCCTAATCCAGGCTTTGTTTTTCTCATCCATGGCTCTCGCCTTTTTAGGGCTCATAGGTTTTCATAACCCCCTCTGGCTTCTATAGTTAGATGTCCATGCGTGGTTCTGGGTTTTTATGAAAGTTACGCCGTAAAACCTCTTTCTTGGAATCGTTCCTGAGAATTTGGCTTTATTCAAGCACATCCTAGCAACCTTTGAGTACGCCATGAAGATCCCCCAATACGCCACCCGCCTTTCCTCAGCCTCAAGCCTAGACTTTCTGGCCTCATTCAACGAGAGGCTGATTGGCACGTTGAAGGATTCGTATTTTCCGATCTCTATATAAATCTATCTATTCTATTCGGAGACGGCTGATTCGCCCAAAGATATCAGGACCCTCCCCTCGTTATCCTCGATTATCGCGATCATACCTTTTGATGCGGCGAATAAGAGTAGTATGAAGCGCCTTACCGCCTCTAGCCTACTGATACCGCACATTATTTCATCCAGAGTCAACGTCCCGTTTCTTTCCAGCAACCCCTTTATAAAATTGTAGAATTCCTCCACCTTTTCCTCAATTTTTATGATGAAATCCTCAACGTTTAACGGTTGCTGCTCAACGTCTTCTTGCTTATGTGGCCTTGGCTCGGATAGAACGCGCTTTAAAGCATCGATCAGCTCTAGTATGGAGGTCGTCATAAATTCAGCTCGTAGCGGTGGGTACAGCGGAGGTGGGATGAAGTACTCTTGTTTTTGCTTTACAATAGGTAGCTCGTCAGCTACCAGCAGCTTCTCAGTCTTCATCCTATGTAAGGTTGCTGCAGAGTACAAAGCTATGCCCGAAGAAGTAAAGTCAAAAAACCCTTTTTCCTTCAGCACCGTAGCTAAGGAGCTCAGCAATTCCTTTAGGTTAACTTCCCAGACTCTTAACTTATCCCAGTTTGTTACGTCGAAAAGTACGCGCCATGGTGACCTAATCCATTGAATCCTTCCACCATCTACGTCAGCCAGCCCTTATCCCCTCCAGCGTTGTCTTAACTATCCTTGATTCACCCTTGTCCATGTAAACTCCGATAAGCTGGTCAGCCTTCTCCGCCAGAACATCTTTAAGGCTTATGATTATTATCTGTGTCTTTTCTGACATCTCTTTCAGCAGCTCAGCCAAAGAGACCGTATAGGCTACGTCCATATGCGCGTCTATCTCGTCAAAAATGTAAAAGTCGGCCGGCGTTAGGCCTTGCAGCGCCATAAGAAGAGAGACAGCCGCAACAGACCTCTCGCCTCCGCTTACGCTTCTCAAGGAACGTTGAGGCTTTCCAGGAAACTGCACAACAACCTCCACGCCCGACTCGCTCGGTTTCGTCTCATCAACAAGTCTAAGCCAGGCTACGCCCTTCGTTAGCCTGTGAAAGTACGCTGCAAACTTTTCGGAAACCTTTTCCATCGTGCCGAAAAATGCTTTTAATTTTTCCCCCTCGACCATCTTTATAAAGTTGATTATCTCCTGCCTTTCCAGCTCCAGCTCGCTTATTCTTACGGACCTTAGTTTATAGTTTCCGATTAAAGCCTCATACTGGTCCGAAGCCAATTGGTTCACGAAAGAAAGCTCGTTCATCTCGGCCTCTAAAGCCATGAGCATCTGTTCCCTGAGCTGTGGCTCGAATACGGACAGCTCCGTTGTATCTACAGCTCCAAGCTCTGACAATTTTCCCATTATGACTTGAAGTTGAGACTCTAGCCTTACGCTCTCAAGCTTAGCCTCCTGCTGCTCCGACCATAGCGCTTTTAACCTTTCTGAGACCTTGTTGTCCTCCTCAACCTTCAAAGATATTAGCTGCCTCGTTTCGTCTCTAATCCTGATCAGCTCTTTGTGCTTCGAAGATAGGTATTCTATAGCTTGATCCGCTCTAAGAAGTTCTTGCTCCAAGAAATTCAACGTAGATTCCAGCTCTTCCATCGATTTTCTCTCCTCCTCCATCTTCAGCTTAGCCACCTCTAACGAGTGGCTTAGCGACACTATCTCTGACTTCTGTCGATTTATTGAATTTAATGTCCTCTTCTTCGTCTCCTCTAAACCTTTAAGAGCCGTAATCTTCTCTGCTAATTGTATTTTTAACTCCGTGTACCTCGATTCGAGGGATCTTAGCTTTAATGAGGCAGACACCAGCTCCTCCTCCATCTTTGTTTTTAACCCCTCATCATCAGATTTTGTCCCGACGATATCGGCCAATCTCTTTTTGATGAGCTCCTCCTCTTTAGTAATAGACTCTATACGCTCGTCTATCTTCTTCTCCCTAGCAGTTAATTGCGAAAGAGCCTCCTCCAATAGTTTCTTCTCCGTGCTAAGCGACTTAATTTCTGCGCTCAAAGAAGAAATTTTTGCCTGACGTTTTTGAATTTCGCTTTTTATCCATTCAGTTTTCTCTACGAGAGCATTTTGTCTTAACCTTACCTCGTCCAGCTTAGACTTTGCCGTCTCGAGATAAGCCTCTAAACTTTTAAACTCCTCTCCTAGCTTTTTTATTTTATTTTTTTCCCTTCCAAAAACTTTAAAGAAACCTCCAGGGTAGCAAACGACACCATTGTCTAAAATAACAATCTTGCCGCTCGATATTCCTTTACACGCCTCCTCAAAATTATCCACGAACTCTACGTTGTCCTTAACCCACTCTTGGAATCTTTCCAAACCGTCACGATCCTTTCCGTCTAGGTTACCATTCAAGGCTAACAATTTACACTCAAAATCGAGCGATGCGAATATTTCAGAAAGCGATTGGGCCATGGCATAGTTTTCTATCACGATGGCATTTGACCACTCCTCGAGAGCAGCGCCTAGTTTTTCTGCATGTTCAGGTAAATATTTAACAAAGTCGTTTAAAGTTCCTAAGATGCCATCAACGCGTTTATCAGCCAACAGCTTAGCTAAATCTTCGGACCCTCTCGATGCCTCGTCTTTTCCTTGATGCATTAATCGGATCTTTGCCTCGGTCATTAGCTCCTCCGTCTTTTTAATGATATCGTTCGCACGCGTTACCAAGTCGGAGTATCGTTTCAATAAGCTCATGCACCCGCTTAACTCTTGGTTAAGCTTTTGTAGCTCGTCCTCCGTCTTGCGTTCTTCGGAAAACAAACTTTCAAGCTCTTCACCAATATAAGCAATCTTATTCCTAAGCATCGTGGCCTCTTTACGTACTTCTTCTCTTTCTTTCATCAGTTGCTCTTTACTATGCTCAATGCTCTCGAGCTTTAAGCGCATCTCGGACCGTGTTTTTTCTTCTTTAATTTCTGAAAGTTTAATTCCTTCTAACTTTTTTTCAACCTCCTTGACGAAAACCCTTAGCTTATCCATCTCCTCCGACAGCTTAGCAACCTCCTCTTCCAATCGCCTTTTATCCTCTAAAGATTCAACGATCTTTGACTCAAGTTCGCTGAGCTCCTTTTCAGAAAGGGATACTGTCGATTCAAGCTCGGCAATTCTCTGTTGCGTATATGCGGATTCCCTTTCTAAAATCCCCATGCGGTTTTCAGAATCTCTTATACTGAGCCTCAGCTTCATGATTTTCTCGAACATCTCTTGACGTTTTTTTGTCGTATCCGACAAATTTTGCTCGATCTCGGATATCTCATTCTCTGTTGCCTGGAGGTTAGACCTAAGCTCCATCATCTTTGTAGATATTTCTTGCTTGGCGCCTTCTAGCGCACGAATCTGTTCGCTGATACCTTCTATTTTTGAGCGTAGCTCGCTAAGCCTCGCGGATATTTTCTCTGCCTCCAGTTTGTATTGAAACATCTTAAGCTTAGCGATTTCCCTCTCTACCGCTTTCCTCCTAAGGTATTGATTCCTTTCTTTCTCAAGCTGCTTGACCCTCATTCTCACCTCGGCAGTGCTAGCTTTGGCGACCTCCAAGTTCTTATCGGCTTGTGCGAGCTGCTCCTCAGCCTCGGCTTTCTTCCTATTATACTCCGCTATGCCTGCAACCTCTTCTATTAGCTTACGCATATCGTCAGGGCTCATCTCTGCCAAGTTCAATATCGCACCTTGGGGTAGTATGTTAAATCCTGAGGGTCTTATGTTAGCGGCCGAAAGCAAAGTGAGCAATTCTCCCCTAGACGCCGACCTTCCGTTTATGTAATATTCGCTCTCGCCGTTCTGGTAAATCTTCCTGGTAACCGTGACCTCGTCCGAGTCTATCGGTAGTTCCCTTCCTGAGTTGTCTAGGGTTATAGATACCCTGGCGTATGCCGACTTTCCTTTGCTGTCCTCATGAACTAGCTCGGAGAGTCTACCTACCCTTAGGGCATGCGGGCTCAGCTCGCCTGTTACAAACCTGATCGCGTCAAGCAAATTGGACTTTCCGCCACCGTTTGGGCCAGTAATTACGACCAAGCCCTTGGGCAGCTCAACCGTGGCTTTTCTCTGACCAAATGACTTAAAAGCGTAGAGCGAGAGCTTTTTAATGTAAACCATTTTACCGCTCCCTGCGACCTCTTAGCATTCTTGACTAAACGGCCAATATTTGTTTATAGCATTCAAGAGGCATCCGCATATCATGGCGCCGCTGTTGCGTCTTACCAACGTATTAGGTTTCTGGGCTGGACGGACTCTATTCCGACCCAATGATGTTAACAACGATTTTAAAGGTATATTAATCGTTTTTGCTTATCTCGTTTTAGGTTTAAAGGTAGCTGACGGGTAGATGGATAGGATAAAGCGTCTCATAGACTTAATGGACGAGAAGGCTTTTAGCGCATACTTGTTAACCTCTTCTGAAAATTTGTACTATTTTACTGGCTTTAAGGGCGATGGTGTAGCCATAGTAATGTCCGACGGCACCGTAAAACTTTACACTTTGCCCCTTTACTACGAATCAGCGGTTCTACATGCAATACAGGGTGTTGACGTAATCAAGACGAAGACCCAAGACATGTTCAAAGAAGAGCTTACAGAAGAGTTGGGTAAGCTGGTAGGGGACGTTGGGTTCGATTACATGGATGCTGAAACTTTTTGGGGGATGACGTCTAAGCTGAGGTTTCTACATCTGATACCGTCGCCCGACATAGTCTGGAAATTGAGGTCGATAAAAGACGAAAAGGAATTGGAGAACATCTCTAAGGCTGCTGCGATATCTGACGTTGGTATGGAGGTTGCATCGGATTTAATATCGCCAGGCGTCACCGAGCTGGATGTAAAAGCAGAATTGACGGAGGAGCTACTAAGATGCGGCGCGGATAGGGTCGCATTCGACATCATAGTAGCTTCGGGCTCAAAGTCCTCTTTACCCCATGGCGGGCCTGGCAACAGGCAGATCCAGAACGGCGACGTCGTAGTAATAGACCTGGGAGCATCCGTAAACGAATACTCTGCCGATATAACTAGAACGTTCTTCGTCGGGAATAAAGTACCGGAAAAGGTAGAGAAAGTTTACAGGTTGGTAGAGGAAGCTAAAAATTTGGCCGAAGAGCACATGATGGCATGGGTCTCCGCCTCATCTGTTGACAGGGTTGCGAGGCAGTTTATAGAGAACGCTGGTTTTGGTGAGTACTTCATCCATAGCTTAGGGCATGGTATAGGGTTAAGCGTTCACGAACCTCCAAGGATATCGCCAAACAGCAAAGACCTGCTCGCCGAAAACATGGTCGTGACTTGCGAGCCTGGTGTTTATATCCCAAAACAATTCGGCATAAGGCTCGAGGATACGTTGTTGATCAAGAAGGATGGTGTTGTGCGGTTATCTAAAGCACCATTCGCCCCTTACATACGTTAAACTCCAAATCTACGATTACGTCTCTGGTATGTTCTAATAGTTCTTAGCAAATCTATCTTCCTGAATTCCGGCCAAAATATGTCAAGAAAAACAAGCTCGCTGTATGCAGACTGCCACAAAAGGAAGTTGCTTATCCTTTCCTCACCAGACGTCCTTATGATTAGGTCTGGGTCGGAGTTCGGTATGCCAAAGGTGTACAAATTTGCCTCTATTACCTTCTCGTCTATATCTTCGACGGAAAGATGCCCCTCCTTGACCTTGAGGGCTATTCTCTTGGCAGCATCGACTATTTCCGCCCTTCCCCCATAGGCTACTGCGATATTCAGGAAATAATTATCGTACTCTTTGGTCGTTTCCTCTAACCTTTCGAGCGCCCTCCTCACGTCATCCGGTATTAGCTGTCTTCTACCTATGACCGTAACCCTCACACGATTCCTATGTATCCTCGGGTCGTTCACAAGCTTTTCGGCGCGCTCCTTTATCAGCCTTAGTATCTCCGATAGCTCTTCCTGACTTCTCTTCAGGTTTTCGGTGGATAGGACGTAAAGTGTTACAGTCTGAATTTTTAAGTCGAGACACCACTCAAGAACCTTTTCCGCAACGTCCGCCCCAACCCTGTGCCCGAAAGTATGCGCCATCCCTTTGCTCCTAGCCCAGCGTCTGTTTCCGTCCAAAATTAGAGCCACATGCTTTGGTATAGGGCCGTTTTTAATACTATTCAACAACCACTTCTCATACAACCAATACACTCCGAATAATTTCAGTAACCTCTGGAGCATGCTGCTTACCCTTTGCCTGCTTTCTTAAAGTAAGATGCGTAAACTCTCCTCATGTATCTTGTAACTATGAACGTTATCGTCAACACCGGAACGCCTAGGAGCCCCACAGTCAGTAGCATCATCATTTGAGAGCCAAACGTGGTGCCGAGCGAGCCGTTTGAAAGTATCATCCCAACCCTCTTCATAACGGCCCATAACCATATGAGCGTAACGGTTGCCTGCACTGTTCTCCAGAACCTTAGGTTCTTCAAAATTACGTAATAGACGCTGTACGTAAGCACTACGAGGAGCAGGCTCACAAAAATTAGGTCTATCCCTCCTTCTATGAATTGCCCGATCAGCATGGGTAGCATTCCTAACCAGTAGTAAGGGTTCTCGGAAAGCGATGGCAACTGCGCATCCTTCGGTAACGATGACAACGCACCCATGTATCCCGAATATATTCCTATTAAAAGTATGCACAACGATGAAATTATGCCGAATATTCTAAGCTGTACCAACGGATGCGAAGATATGAACTTCGACAGCAATCTGGCCCTTGTCGTTATTGAGCTATCTATCCCAAATCCCCTGATGAACAACAAAGTACCTAAAATCAGCAAAAGTATCGGCAGGTTCATCAGGCCAAAGGCATAAAGGATGCCTATGAACATCAGCAGAGCTCCCGGTATACCAAGAAAAACCCTAGAATACCTGCTATCGAATATTGCCATCTTTAAGTATCTCCCGATTAGGAGCCATGTCTGCTCTATGCTCTCGCTTTGTCTAACCACAATCCTCTTTACAGAAACTATGGGGAGCCTGGATGAAATTATCGGGGAGACGAGTTGATCGGTGACGCCGTCGCTAACGAATATGCAAGCTGACGATGGAAATGTTTTTAAAACCTCATCCAATTCATGCCTTATCTTTTCGTCGGACCAGTAGCCGCTTCCCTCACTACCAGCTATGGTTGCAACCTCGACGTTCTCCTTTCCATACTTTCCAGCAAGCTCTTCGTAGAGCTTAAGGGCACCAAATATCGCGTTCGCGTCGGATTCTTCGGGATCCGCCAGGGCAAGGGCCTTCGCCGCCTCCAAATTGTTCTCTTTTCCAACGATCGGTGTTTTTATTCCTGTCTTCTTACCGATATCGTCGTCCCTATCGACCACAAGAATAAGGAGCTTCTCTTGAGCTTTTTCAGGACCGGCCATACTATTTTTCCGTCATAAATTTCTTAACCCAGTTTAATATAACGTTAACCATTCTAAAACGTTTAACTGCGAGCAGAAGAAGCAATCCATGTAACGGATTCTAAAGTTTAAAGTCGTCACAACTCTCTAGCAGAAGCTTTAATTCTTGGAATGTTAGCTTCTTGCCCTTCAGCAGCTTTTCTCTGGCCTCGGCGATGACGCGTTTTTTAAATTCTTCCTCCTTCTGCCTTGCTGCATCATCCATCGCCTTCTTAACCCGTTCTACCCATACCGTCAGTTTTGATTGGAGCAATATTTGCTCAGCCTCAGCCCTGCTAAGCCTATCTTTGAGTTGTATGTATGCTCTATGCTTTTCATCAGCATCTTTCTTCAACTTCTCGTACGCGTCCTTTAGCTTACCGATTTCATCGTTAAAATAGTTAAGCTTATTCCTTAAACCGCTCAGCTCATCTTCTATCGATCTGATCTTTTCATCTTGGGCCCTGATGCTCGCAACTAGGCTATCCCTCTTCTCTATAAGCGCCACGGCCTCTTCCAACTTTTTTGCCTCTAGGAAAAGCCTCCTCTCCTCGCTTGGCTTTAGTATCGAAGTATGGATCGTCCACTCTATGCTTTTTATCCTCTCCCTCATCGTACCTACGTCGGTACACCCCCTCAGATGCTTCGTTTCCTTTTCTATAACCCTCAACTGCTTAACAAGAGTACCCCTTAGGGCATAGCATTCCTTAAGGTCGGACTTCAACTTCTTGTAACTCTCTAAAACCTTCTTCTTTTCATCTATCATCGATAGAAATCTCTGCCTTACTTCCTTCTTCTTTTCATGAAGAGAATCAAGATCCTTTGACAGTTCTCTAGCAGCACCCTCTAGCTGCTTTATCGTAGAGCTCAATTCTTTGATCTTTTCTTTAAGTCGTTCGACTTCTACATCCCCGTATTCCATCGTCATCTTTCTTTGAAACTTTTCAGCATTATATAAGCCTCAACGTTTTAACCTTAACTTGAATTTAATAAACGAAAACGCCTTCTACCTCAGCTCCAGCTCACCCTCGCTGAATATTCTCGTGAGGGCACCGTGCAGCTCAACCAAACCACTCATGTTAATGGCCGACACGGGTATTATGGGTATAAAGCTGCTCACGTCAAACACGGCCTTTGCAACATCCCTTGCAAGGAGCATCTGAGCCCCCTTGAGCTTACTCTCTAGGTCGACGAATAGCGCTTCGTCAGACTCAGCCCACCCGAGTATCCTCTTCACGTACTTCTTCGGTACCGCATCAACCTTTGACAACACCATGATGAGGGGTATGCCGAAGCTTAAGTATATTGATACAGAAAGGAATATGCTTGCGGCAAAGTTTTTTGGGTTTACGCAGAACATCGGGTCTAGAAGGAATACCATCGCCTTAGAACCATCCGTGAGGTTTTTGGCAATTATTTTACCCTCCTTCCTGAATGCGAAGAGTTCGAGCTGACCGGGTGTATCAACGAGAGCATAGTCAACGTTGAAGGAATTGACCTCTTCTCTTAGATCCTCTATATGTCTGGCAACCTCCCTGATGGATGCTATCAGCGCAGCATTCGGTCCAAGCCTTCGCGTGACCATTATCCTTTCATAGTCAACCATCTCCCTCACGTCAACATCTGGCTCGTAGGGCAGAACGGTTGCCGCAGGATCCAGATTAACAGTTATTGTTGACTGCTCCTGGTCACGAAGCCACTCGTTAAACGATCCAGTTAGGGTTGATTTTCCAGAGCCAGCAGTTCCAGTTATGAACAAAGTGTACATCGCTTCTTCTCTCCAGCATCTACACATTATGAATTGTTAACTTATATATGTGAGCTACCGTGCCCGGAGGCTGCGAGCCTCCGGCATTCATCCTAGGCTTTACTCACGCCCTGTAACATACGCCGTAGTCAACAGTTTCGAATGTAACTGTAAAAAATTTACGTCCGAAAGGAGCAAAGCCCTATGAAATGCCTCCGATGGACCCGGAGGAGGATGGAGCTCAAGGGCTAAGCGTGGATACGTATCCAAGCTTAGCCCAGAACCCATTCTGGGACTCTCATGGACTCATTACCCTAAGGGCCATGTTTGTATACGTGCTTAAGCATCATAGCGGAGTACTCTTCATGTTTTCTTCAAAGATTTTAGCATCCAAACGGTCCTACTTGGCTGTTCCCGATTAGGGTTCTGTTCTATACAGTCGCGTATATGTTGTTCACCTTCGGACATTTCCGGGCCGGAGTCTTTCGTATGGGAAAAGCCAGAATGACCACGGCTACAAATCGGTCGTACAAAGCCCGCTTTGCATAAAACACCACGACTTCACGATTAAGTCTATCTGCTATTCAGCCCTAAGAGCTTGGACTGGGTCTAACCTCGCAGCTCTTAAGGCCGGATATATGCCAGAAAGAAGGCCAGTGACGACGGCAAAAGAGAAGCTACCGACCAACACTGTTGACGTTATGTTTGGCCGGTAGATTATCGGATTACCGCTCATCGTCGGGATGAAGGACGAGAACATGCCCCCGAGCGACATGGACAAAAAGCTTCCTAAAACTATACCAAGCAGACCCCCTATGACGCCTATTAAAGTTGACTCTGTTAAGAAGATCTTCGCAACATCCTTTTGAGAAAAACCTAAAGCCCTGAGAACACCGATCTCCTTCGTCCTCTCCATGACTGTCATGAACATCGTGTTCATTATACCCACGCCAGCTACCACCAGCGCTATGCTAGACACCACCAACAGGAATATCGTGAAGTTGTTGAGTATTATCCTTACCTGCTTGATTATCGTTAGAGGGCTGATGATTTCTATGTCATTTCCATAAATGTTGTTCAAAGCTCCAGTTATTGTGTCAACAGCATTAGTTGATTCGGCCACGAGTACTATGCTCGGATAGCTTGTCGACTCGAAAATGCTGCGCGCCTCCGGTATAGTTATCATGACGCTTTTATCGACGTCAAGGTACGGTGTCGAACCGAACTTCTTGTATATCGCTCCTACGATGAAAGACCTAGTTACGCGCTTCCCCTCAACCGTAAGCTCTAGCGTAACGGAGCTGTAAAGAGGTATGCTCTTCCCAGCCTCTCCTGGAGGGAATGCCACGTCATAACCTATCGCTATCATCGCCATGTCGTTCGGCGAAAGGTCTTCACCTTGATAGATTTCCAAATCGGGCAGGACTAGGTAAGTCAAGGTCGGGTCTAGACCGATTATTGAGACCGATTGCTCGAGGCCGCTACCTATGAGCGTGCCTTTTGAAAGGTAGAATGGACTAGCCGCCCTCACACCTGGTAAGCTTCCGAGCAGCATGACGTCCGTGTCCATTAGCTTTAGGCTCTTCTTCGGGCCTGCTTGGACGGAACGGATGGAAACCGTTCCAGAAGGTGTTATGAATATGTTGTTAACGCCTATCTTCGAGAGGGCGTTATCTATCAATACGTTCAGCCCCTCCGTGTTCGATATGAGGGAGATTATTAGCGCCGTCCCTATCATTATCCCCAGGATTGTCAATATTGTCCTTATCCTGCGCGTCCTTAAGCCGCCGAAGGCGTACCAGACTGTATCGACAGGTCTCGTCTCTTCCTCCCCCTTATCTTAGCTACCGATACGACGGAAACCACGATGGCAACGCCGATTAGGGTAGCCGCCAGGTATACGGTAATCCTATCAGCCTGACTTATGCCCGTCTTTTCCTGGGTTTGCGGCCAGCCGCTCGTGAGCATAACGTCGTATACGAAACTCTTCGAGAAGTTGTCCCTAAGGGTATCCTTATACTCAACTAGGATCTTTACCCGCATGATGCCGGGCGTAAGATTCCCAACGACAGCTACCGGCAGGTTGAACATAAGAGGAGCGTTTGGGTTCACGTCACCGAGGTAAACGGGCCTGATCGGCCGTATAACGTCGTTGGCATCTGCCAAGAAAACCCTCGTGAAGTACGCTGGCTCGTTGCCCTCGTTCAGCAACCTTCCGACGAGGTATGGCTGCTTATTTATGACCTCAAAGCTAAGCTCTTGGAGTTTTAGGTCTATTATGCCCCTAACGTAGTATCCTAACCTATAGCTCTCTGTTTTTGTAATACCATGGGAATCCGTGTACTCTACGTTAACGTTTATGTAAGTTGAGTACCCGACAGTGGATGTTTTCTCCAGAGTCTGCTCCGAGACGAAAGCTGAAACGCTTAGCACAAGCTCCTCCTCTGGACGTATTTCTTTATAGTACTCCCTAGCGCCCTCCAGTATGGTTACCCAGCTGGCAGTAGGTTCTAACGTTATGGATAAATCCTTAAGCACCTCTTGTTTCAAATTCTTTATGCGTATGCTTAAGCTGTTTATGGAACCGGATGTTAAATATGCCTCCGAAGAGATCTTGAAGGCTTTAGATAAGGGCTGGTCTGCTACCCTTACGCCCAGCGTTCTCAGCACCTCGTAGGAGTTGTTGTAACGATCACGGTAGGATGCTCTTAGGGAGAGTAAGAAAGATTTACCGGAAGCCGATTGGCTTGTGAATAGCTCAAAATCCAATGGGCGCTCTTCTCCCGGTCCCAGCGTCTCCAAGCTCCACCTTCCGGGTCTGCCGACGAACGTCAGGAAAGCTGGCTCGCTCTGCGGAAGCGTTAGCTCCACGTCTACAGAGTAGGCAGCCTCGTTGCCCTCGTTCCGAACGATCAACCTCAACCGATTTACCGTCGTTGGTGATAGTAGGTCATCCTCGAGCATCGCCTCGATCCTTATCCTTTCGCTTATCTGTGTACCTATCCGGAACATGGCATTCTGCTGGAACCTCTTCTGCTGTCCGTAGGAGTCCAAGTACGTTATATCCACTGGTATACGCAAAGCTCTGTTCGCAACAGAACCCTCTACCTGCAACGATATGGGTAAAACCACGTCGGTGCCGGGCGAGATTCTGCTAAGCTGCCATGTACGTTGTGTTTTAACAATAGTTACACCGGGTATGTCCGGGTCGCCTAGCGTAACCGTCACGCCCTGTACATCTGCCGTGCCGTCGTTCAAGATTACGATCTTAGCTTCGTTCAGCATGCCCGGTACCAAAGAGCTGGGTTCGGTCTTGACCGAAATCAAGCTCTTTCCAGTGATCCTTATGTCAAAATAAACGTATGATGATGAGCTGACCATGTCTTTTTCATCCTCGTCATAATACTTGTAGTATACGACGGCATACGCCTTGTATAGCCCTGGCTTTAACTGCTCTGATGTGTCTAGGAGATAGCGGAGCGTGAAGGAGCGTCCGCTGGGTACGGGGTCTGCGTACACTGCCTCGCGCGTAAATCGGGATTTGGTCAGCGAATCCTCGAACCCCTCGGGGAGTACGAGATAACCCCTTACGCCTATGATCTGCTCCTTCCTTGCGTTAACCATCTGTAGGACCAGCGGTAGGTTCTTATCGCCCGCATCGACTTCGATCTTATTGCCCACGTCACCCCAGAAGGCATCTACGGCTATTATGTTTTCCGAGTGTGCGCTCGCCAGGTTAACCATGGCGAGTACAAAAGTTACGGATAGTACCGCAAATAGGACCCTATGCGCCTTCATAGACCATCCCATCCTTTAGCCTGATTACCCTTCTGGCAGACTCCGCGATCTCCATGTTGTGCGTTACCACGACAACCGTCGACCCGTACCTTTTATTTATATCTTTTATTACGTTCATGACATCCTCTGCAGACTTTGAGTCAAGATTGCCGGTAGGCTCATCGCATAGCAGGATTTTCGGATTGGTTACTACTGCCCTCGCTATCGCTACGCGTTGTTGCTCGCCCCCGCTCAACTCTGTCGGCTTGTTGTTAAGCTTTGAGGATAGCCCGACGAGCTCGAGCATCTTTGCTGCCAACTCCTCCCTCTCGCCTGGTGGAACGCCCCTCAGCATTAACGGGAGCTCCACGTTTTGTTTTGCCGTCAACCTGGGGATTAGGTTGTATGCCTGGAATACAAACCCGATCGTTCTGTTCCTAAGCCTGCTCAGCTCAGCATCGTTCAGCACAGATACATCTATGCCATCTATGAGGACCCTACCCCTAGTTGGCTTATCCAATGCCCCGGCTATATGGAGCAATGTGGACTTGCCGCTCCCGCTCGGCCCTACTATAGCGACGAAATCGCCGCTTTCGATGGATAGCGTGACACCCCGTAACGCCGGAAACTCAATCTTTCCCATACGGTAGACTTTCCAGACATCCTCGAACCTGATAGCAGGCACGCCTGACGTCATCCACCACCGTAGGCAACAGCTTCAAAATATATAGTTTAAACAGAACTTTATCGACATGATTCAGACACAGTACGTGGGGAACCCCAAAAGCCCTTTACGATATGATCGAGGGTGAGGTGTTGGTAAGGATGAAAGAAACGTCCACCGGGATGATTGTGGAATCCCATACGCTTCAGCGGCAGGAGGACGCGAGCATAACTTAAATATGCCTGTTTAGAAACTGCTGATTGCGGCGCAATAGGAGATGGTCGCGATAGATGAGGACACGATAACCTCCGCTATCGAAAAAGTTATAGATTCCGTCGTAAACGTTAGCGTGGTCCACCTCCTCCAGATCTCTCCCTTTGAGACCGCACCAGTAAGCGGCGTAGGTTCGGGTGTCGTGTTCGATTCGAACGGATACATAATGACCAACGCCCACGTAGTCGAGGCGGCCCAAAGGATAAACGTTACGCTCTACAGCGGCGAGGTCTTGAGCGGCGAGGTTATCGGTAAGGACGTATCGACGGACATAGCCATTATAAAGGTTGAGAGGGAAGGGCTTCAGGCAGCTAAGCTAGGAGATTCCTCGAAGCTTAGGGTAGGGCAATTCGTTATAGCTATAGGCAACCCGTTTGGCTTAGCAGGCGGCCCCACGGTCACCACTGGCGTAATCAGCGCGCTAAACAGGAATATACAGACGCGCTTTGGTTTGATGGAAGGGCTCGTTCAAACGGACGCCGCGATAAACCCTGGCAACAGCGGCGGGCCCTTAGTAAACTTGGCTGGTGAGGTTATAGCGATCACTACTGCCATAATACCGTTTGCGCAGGGCATAGGGTTCGCAATACCCATAAACACTGCGAAGAGGGTAGCAGACGACATCATATCGGTGGGCTACGTCAGAAGACCATGGCTAGGTATAATCGGCGTGTCCCTTAATCCAACGATCTCAGCGTACTATAACTTTCCAGTCGATGAGGGCGTTCTCGTATATAGGGTTGCACCGAACAGTCCCGCCCACCTAGCCGGTATAAGGGAGAGCGACATAATAGTGGCAATCGACGGCGAGAGCGTAAACTCCATCGAGTTGTTAAAAAAGAAGATAGAGACGAAAAAGGTTGGAGCCGATGTGGAGATAAGCCTAGTTAGGGGCCTTAGCTTGATGAAGGTAAGGGTTAGGCTTTTAGCATTCAGGCCACCCGAATGAGCTGTTCGCCATGTTCAGAGAGGCCTACGAGGTTAGGACTAATAGGTCACGGGCTCTTTACGAGGAAGCAAAGAGGTTCTTGCCAGGGGGCGTCACTTACGCGATAAAATACTGGGAACCATATCCGGTTTATGTATCGAGGGCTAAAGGTAGCAGGGTATGGGATGTTGACGGAAACGAGTACGTGGACTTCTGGATGGGGCACGCGGCGATCATAATGGGACATGCATACGAACCCGTCATCAAAGCCGCAAGGGAGCAGCTTGAGTTAGGCCCCCATCTTGGTTTCTGCCACGAATGGGAAGTAAAGCTGGCGGAGATCGTAACGAGGATGGTTCCTAGCGTAAAGTTGTTCAGGGCGACGAACAGCGGCACGGAGGCCAACATGTATGCCATCAGGCTTGCAAGGGCATACACAGGAAGGAGCAAGATAGCAAAGTTTGAGGGGCACTGGCACGGTGGCTACGATGCGCTGCACAAGGCCGTCAACCCTCCTTTGGATAAGCCTGCCTCATTGGGTTTGACGGACGGCGTTATGAACGACACCATTGTTTTACCCTTTAACGACCTTGAGGGCGTGAGGCAGAGGATAAAGGGCGAAAACCTTGCATGCATAATATTGGAGCCGGTCATGGGCTCTAACGGTATGATACCGGCGGACAGGGAGTTCCTGAAAGGGCTCAGGGAGCTATGCGACGAGCTAGGCATCCTATTGATATTCGACGAGGTAATAACGGGCTTCAGGCTGGCAAAAGGTGGCGCGCAGGAGTACTTTGGCATACTACCAGACATAACGGTTTTTGGTAAGATACTCGGTGGGGGCATATTTCCCGCTGGCGGGTTCGGTGGTAGGGAGGAGATCATGGAGCTACTCGACCAGACGAGGAGAAAGCATTACGAATCGTCGTTCCATGGCGGAACTTACGCCGGAAACCCGCTCACGGCAAGGGCCGGCTACACTTTGCTAAGCGAGTTGATGAAAGGCGAGGTTTACCCGAAGATAAACGCCCTTGGAGGGAAGGCTAGGAAGGAATTGGAGGATTTGTTCAGTAGATATGAAGTAGAAGCCCACGTAACTGGCGTAGGGTCGCTGTTCGCGATTCATTTTACAAGAGAAAAACCGAGGGACATCAGGACGGCCATGGGCGATCCCAGGCTCACGAAGGGTTTCTTCTATTTTTTGCTGGACAACGGCATTCTCTGCATGAAACCCAGCAAGCAATTGTTCGCCATCTCTGCGGCCCACACCGAAGAGGACATAGACCGTCTGGTCTCGGTTACGGAAGAATTCTTGAGGCAAAATCGCTCCGCTCAATAAATCGGCCACCCATCGGGCACGAGATTACCTATGTCCTTTATCTCGCTTATGCCCATTCTCCTTACTATCGATAGCCTTCTTATGTACGATGTGTTGACCTCCCTAACCCTGCCCGATAAGCTGGCGACGACCTTTTTAGCAATCCTCCTACCCTCGGCATCCAAGTCTGTCAACACTATCAGCCTTGTCTTGCTATTGCTTTCGGCCCAGCTCAGCAATGCCCTTATTGAAGTATACCTGAGTATCGTGCCATTTATACCAAGCCTTTTGAGACACTCCTCGTCCCGCTCACCCTCGACCAGTATGACCGCGCCTGACTCGCTCTCGGCCCTAAGGTCGCTCAAGACCTTGAGCAAACTCTCGGTAAGATCTTGATGCCGTTGCACCTCAAGCTCCTTGTACAGCATCGTTGGGCTCTGGCTAAAAATCTTTTTTTGAAAATACGGGCATGCTTTTCCGATGGAAATTATCATTTTATGAGCTTTTGCCGGGCGAGGATGGTTCATACGTACACCTTTTGAGCATACGCCTGTATTAACAATGGATTTCTGATACTTTCACTTTTAGCCTGCTCAAGCAAAGGAGGTGGATAAGAGTGAAGGTTGTGACGGTTCACCTTCCAGAGGTTTACCTTGAGGTGATAGATGAGCTTGTTAGGCGAAAGCTATACCCCAACAGGGCTGAGGCGATAAGGACCGCTGTCAGAGATTTTATAATGGAGGAGATACCGGCAAGTGAGTGAAGATACGCTTCTTAGCGGCGTTGAGAGGAACGACGGCGTTCGCATAAAGCTGGTCGGCATAGGCGGAGCTGGCTGTAACACCATCAGCCGGCTAGTAACGCAGGGGTTAAACGGCGTCATAACGATCGCGGCGAACACTGACCTCCAGCACCTAGAGATGGTTAGGGCTCACCACAAAGTTCTGTTGGGAAAAAACACGACAAGGCTTAGGGGCTCCGGTGGGGACCCAGAGAAGGGTAGGATGGCAACCGAGGAGTGTGAGGAAGAATTTAGGAACCTGCTCAGCGACGCAGACATAGTCTTTGTGGCGACGGGCTTAGGCGGTGGCACGGGTACAGGTGGCGCGCCCGTGGTTTCCTCGGTGGCGAAGGAGTTGGGAGCCACGGTCATTAGCGTAGCGACCCTGCCCTTCAGGTTTGAGGGCAACGTCCGAAAGAAGATAGCGCTACAGGGGCTACAAAAGCTAAAGGAGGTATGCAACACTGTAGTTGTTATAGACAACAACAAGTTGCTTGATTTTTACCCGCAGTATGAGATAAGAACGGCATTCTCGCTGGTGGATGACGTAATAAACAACATGATCCTTAGCATAACAGAATCTATAGTAAAGCCGAGCTTGATAAACATAGACTACGCAGACTTCAAAACGATCGTCGAGAAGGGCAGCCTAGCGTCGTTAGGCATAGGCAGGTCCTCCTCACCGAACAGGGCAGAAGAGGCTACGTTTAACGCGCTACAATCGCCTTTACTTGACGTCACGTACGAGAAGCTGTCAGGCGCCATAGTACACGTTACCGGTGGTGAGGATATGAAGTTGAGCGAGGCTGCGAGGCCAGCGGAGATAATATCCGAGCTGATAGGCATGGATGCCCTCGTAATCTGGGGTGCGAGGATAGATAACTACTATGCCTCGACTATGCAGGTATCGCTCATACTGACTGGTCTTAGCGATCCTTTCAGCAGCATGGAAGCGGGTGCAGATAGCTTACCGAAACTAAAAGAAGAATTCAAAATCCCGCCGCCTACCGTCCCAGCCCAGCCAACCATCGATAACGAGTTAGAGTATGAGCTAGAGAGGATAGTTGCAGAGCTCGGTATAAGAAGGGTTTCAATAGAAAACGCGCACGCTCAGTGATTCCAGCAAAACCCAAACTTCCTTTTTTTATTAAGAAGCCGTGCCCATGGTACGGTATGATAGAGCATAACGTTTATGCACTCCCTCCGTTCGTTCTGCGCTTTTGCATAGGGATGGGAGCGGCCCAAGGCCAGGCTCGCCGAGACAGGACCTCCGTAACCCGGCGGCCGGCTACGACGGAGGGCGGGGGAAAGGATCGGTCGCCGAAGCGGGAAGACGACAGGCTTACGGCCTTGGGCAGCTCATGTTGAGCTTTGCCATCTGGCGCTCCACCTCCTCATCTGTTACCTTTCTGAACAGAGGCTCTGGTTTGTTGATCCTATGCCCTGGTAGGATTGGCACTTTAAACTCTTCCCACCTTACGCTCTCTGGTGTTAAATTCAGGTTCATCATCTTCATGAGCCTGTACGCTGCAAAGGGTAGGTATGGTGTCATAAAAATGCAAAGCGCCTTTACTACCTGCATCGCCGTATAGGTTGCCCTGGACGCGTTCTCTGAGGCTATCCATGGTTTCATTTCGTTTAGGTACTTATTTCCCGACTGGGCTAGTCCAAGAATGAGCTTCAAACCCGACTTGAAGCGGCAACCCTCCAACCTACTCCTGAGCATGGCCCCTACCCTATTCATTTCTTCCAAAAGCTTCCTGTCCTCTGGGGAAAGCTCACCTGGATCTGGCAAGATGCCGCCGAACTTATTGTGGACAAACAGCAGCACCCTGTGGATGAAGTTACCGAGGGTTGCCACGAGCTCGTTGTTTATCTTTGCTTGAAAATCCTTCCATCTAAAGTCGGAGTCCTTCGTCTCTGGGGCTATCATAGCCGCGTAGTACCTAATCAGGTCTGGGTCGTAGCTTTCAAGCATCTCGTGTAGCCAAATGACCCAACCCCTGCTCGTTGAGAGCTTTTGGCCTTCAAGGTTTACGAACTCGTTCACGACCACGTTGTAAGGGAGTATGTAATCGCCATGGGCTATAAGGATGGCCGGGAAGAGGATTGTGTGGAAGAAAAGGTTGTCCTTTCCTATAAAGCAATATAGCCTCGTTTCAGGATCCAGCCAAAACTCCTTCCACGCATCCGGTTGCCCGGTTTGCATGGCCCAATCTTTCGTTGCGGATATGTAGCCTAGCAGGTTCTCGGCCCAGTTGTAGAGTACCTGCCCCTCCGCTCCTGGAAAGGGTGCAGGAGGACCCCAATCGTAATCCCTCGTTATGTCCTTATCTTTTAACCCCTCCTTCTCCAACCACGATACCGTCTTGTTATAGGTGGACCTTCTCCAGAACCTTTTTGATTTCACGTAGCTGAGTACTTGCTGCGTCAGAGCCGACAGTTTCAGAAAGTAATGCTCGCCCTCCACGACTACGGGCTTACAGCCGCAAATTGTGCAAACAGGGTCTATCAGCTCAAACGCCTCGTACCAACTTGCGCACACCTCGCAGGCCTCTCCGTACTGGTCTTGCGCCCCGCATACCGGACAAGTGCCCCTTACGAACCTATCGGGCAAGACTTTACCGTCCTTTGGACAGTACCACTGCTTTATCTTTTTCTTGTATATGTAACCCTTTTCCCACAGTCTTGCATAAAACTCATAAACGGTATCGTGGTGAACCTTCTTAGAAGTCCTGGAAAATACGTCAAAGCTTATTCCGAGCTTGGCGAATGTGTCCCTTTGGATTGGGTAAAACATATCGCAGAGTTGTTGTGGCGTCATGCCTTTCCTCATAGCCTCGAGCACTATGCTCGAGGCGTTCTCATCCGTTCCGCACACGAAGAGGACCTCGTGCCCTAGCATCCTCATGAAGCGTGCGAATATGTCTGCCGGCAGATACGCCCCGCTAAGGTGGCCGAAGTGCCTCGGTGCGTAAGAGTATGGCAGGGCAGCAGTTATCAGAATCCTTAGGGCTAAGCACCCTCCTACCATCTGTTATAAAAGAATTATTTAAATAAATCGTTGGGGCGAAATTCGGCACCTGTAAACAAAGAGTTATATTATCAGGATAGCCTCCTAAACTTAACAAACCATGAAGATGCTGATGTTCCATACGGACTTTGTCGAGTACGAGCCCGTGGAGAGGGAAGGTAGGGTATTCGAGGAGGCGGAGACCGGCCGTAGAAGGTTTGAAGACGTGATCCTCGCCCTTACGACAGTGGAGGAGGGGGACGACGAGACCACGGTAAACAAGGCTGTGAGCGAGCTGAAGGATTACTCATCGAAGATCGGTAATAGGCGCGTACTGATATACCCTTACGCCCACCTCAGCAATAACCTTGCAACCCCTGAAAAAGCCCTGGAAACCCTCCGCATCCTTAGAGAAAAATGTAGGGCTGAGGGGATGGAGGTCTACACATCACCATTCGGTTGGACGAAGGCGCTTTCTTTGTCCGTTAAGGGGCATCCCCTGGCCGAGCAGTTCAGGTCGATATCTCCGGGAGCAACCGGCGCTGGTTATGTCCCGAAGGCCTTAATGATGGAGGAGAAGATTAGGTCGTTTTGGTACATACTGACGCCCAGTGGGGAGCTGGTTCCAGTAGAGTCCTTCGATTTTTCGGGTTACGATGGCCTAAGGGCGCTCGCGACGTACGAGATGGCAAAGTCGAGAGCGGTCTCAGAGATACCTCCCCATGTCGATTTGATGAAAAGGCTGGAGATCGCTGACTACGAACCTGGAAGCGACCTTGGTAACATGAGATGGCCGGCGAAAGGGAGGCTGATAAAATCCCTCATAGAGCAATACGTGACAGAAAAAGTCATCGAGTATGGCGGGATGGAGATCGAGACGCCAATAATGTACGACATAAGGCATTCCTGCCTGGAGAGCTATCTGAACAGGTTCCCTGCCAGGCAGTACGTGGTAAAATCTGACGATAGGGAGTTTTTCTTAAGGTTCGCCGCATGCTTTGGCCAGTTCCTAATGGCGCACGATATGCAGATATCCTATAGGCACCTTCCAGTTAGGCTCTATGAGCTAACGAGGTACAGCTTCAGGAGGGAGAAGAGCGGCGAGCTGGTCGGTCTGAAGAGGCTAAGGGCGTTCACGATGCCCGACGTCCATGCGCTATGCGCCGACATCCAACAGGCTAAGGAGGAAGCCCTGCGTAGGTTTGATCTATCTGTGGGCGTTCTTGAGGGCATCGGTCTAACAAAGGACGATTATGAAATGGCGATCAGGTTTACGAGGGATTTTTACGAATCCAACAGGGATTTCGTGGTTGATCTTGTCAGGAGGTTTGGGAAGCCCGCGCTCGTGGAGATGTGGGAGGAAAGGTTCTTCTACTTCGTCTTGAAATGGGAATTCAACTTCATCGATAACTTAAGAAAAGCCTCGGCCCTTTCCACGGACCAAATAGACGTCGAGAACGCAGAACGTTATGGAATAACGTACGTCGACCAGTTTGGAAATAAGAGGCATCCGATAATTTTACATTGCTCGCCGAGCGGTGCTATAGAAAGGGTTGTTTATGCCCTGTTGGAAAAGGCTTACAGGATCTACAAAGAAGGGGGTAAGCCTATGCTTCCTGTCTGGTTATCGCCGACCCAGGTCAGGCTTATACCGGTATCCGATAAGTTCGTGGAGGATTGTATCCTGCTGTGCGAAAAATTAGAAACGGAGAGGATAAGGGCTGATGTGGACGATAGGCTGGAGACCGTGGAGAAGAAGGTCCGGGACGCGGAGACCGAGTGGGTTCCTTACGTAATAGTCTTCGGAAAAAAGGAGAAGGAGTCCAACGTATTCCAGGTAAGGGACAGGGCCTCAAACAGCATACGCCAGATGACTGTCGAAGAGCTGGTTTACGAGGTGAGCTCGAAGAGTGCAGGGAAACCCTACAAAAAGCTCAGCTTACCCAAGCGGCTATCCCAAAGACCGAGCTTTAGATGAACCAACCAGCCTTCCCCATGGTGCTTGGCCTAGTGCTACCGTTCAAGCAAATCTTATATACCGGATTAGCTCTTAGCATGCTAAAACGTGGGGAGGGTCTTGGCCGAAGAGGTTGGTCAAGTTCATCGTGCCCTTTGTCCCAGCCCGTAGCCTAAAATTTAGGCCTGAACCTTCCCCGCGATCTATAAGGGTTGGTGGCATTCCATGGCGAGGATAAAGTTTGCCATACCAAAAGGCTCGCTAGAGAAGAATACCTTTGAGCTGCTAGAAAAGGCTATGTATAGGTTACGAGGCCAGGAGAGGACTTATAGGCCTGTCGTGGACGACCCTGAGATCGAGCTTAAAATACTTAGGCCCCAGGAGATTCCGATATTCGTTGCCGAAGGCTCTCAGGATTTGGGCATAACTGGCATCGACTGGGTACGCGAGACGAATGCGGACGTCGAGGTGCTGATGGACCTTGAATACGGTAGGGTTAAGCTGGTCGTAGCCCTTCCTGAAAGCATACGCTTCGACTCCTTGCCGGAACTGCTTGAACGGTACTGGGAGGAAGGTAAGAGCGTGAGGATATCGACAGAGTACTTGAACATATCTGCGCAGCACGTGAAGAGCTACGACGTGTATAAGAAGAGGTTCAAGGATGAGGAGCCCTTAGTTATAACGCCCTGGTGGAAAAGGGGGACGAACCGCTTCGTTAGCATATTCCTATCCTTCGGTGCCACGGAGGCGAAGCCGCCCGAGGATGCTGATGCTATAATAGACGTTATCGAGACCGGCAGAACCCTCGAGCAAAATAACCTAAGACCTGTGGAGGTTATACTCGAGTCTTCGGCCGTCCTGATAGCTAACAGAAAGTCTTTGAGAACCCCGGATAAGCGCGAGAAGATACTGGACGTTATGACGATGCTGAAGGGTGTAATAGACGGCGGGAAGAAATTGCACATCTTCGTGAACGTCAAGGAGGAAAACCTTGAGCAGCTTCTCAACAGCCTTCCAGCCCTGAAGAAACCAACGATAAGCCCGCTCTCCGCAAAAGGCTGGTACTCCGTGAACACGATCGTTGACAAGCAAGAGTTTCTTAGGCTGCTTCCCGTTCTAAGAAGGTTGGCGCAAGGGCTCGTCGTCCATGAGCCCCAGCTAATACTTCCGTTGGAGGATATTCCGCGCTGATGCGTGACCTGAATGAAAGATAAGGGCTCTGAAGCCTGGTTAAAGAAAAAGCTTAAGAGGTTAAGCATGCTGGAGCCCTACACATTCCCAGAGTTGTGGAACGGTAGGCTCGAGCATTCCGAGCAATCTATAAAGCTTGACGCCAACGAAAATTACTTCATACCGAGGGAGCTCATCTCGAGAATACTCCAAGAGGTGGCTTCAGAGGTAGACCTTAGGGTTTATCCATTGGCTGAGCACAGACAGCTTACGGAGACGCTTTCGGAAAAGCTGAAGATACCTCCTGAACAGATCGTGCTGGGAAGCGGTAGCAGCCAACTTATCGATGCCCTCATCTACTCCCTTGCAAAGCCGAGGGGTAGGGTGGTCTCCTTAAAGCCATCTTTTTCGTTGTACCGCATGAGGTCAAAGGTACACGGCGCGAAGTTTGTGGAGGTACCCCTGAACGACGACCTTTCCATGGATTGCGAAAGATTGCTTAAGGTGTCAAGAGGATCGGATATAATTTTTATCTGCTCGCCCAACAATCCTACGGGCAACCAGTTTTCCCAAGAGTCCGTGCTGGAAGTGGTAGAATCGTTTCCAGGTCTCGTCGTTCTTGATGAGGCTTACGTGGACTTTGCTGACTTCTCGCTCATAACGAAGGCTCTCGAGTACCGAAACCTCGTAGTCCTCAGAAGCTTTTCGAAGGGTTGCGGCCTTGCAGGGGGAAGGCTTGGGTATTTGGTGGGGAACGCCGAGCTCGCAGGACTATTGAGGAGCAGGGTTCTTCGACCTTACAGCGTTTCTAGCGTTACGCTCAAGGTTGCACAAAAGCTGCTCGAGAACCATGAGGTGCTTCTGCCTTACGTACAAAGGTTGAAGGAAGAAAGGGATAGGCTCCAACAAACGTTGAACGGTATAGGCGGCATAAAGGCATTCCCCTCAAAAACCAACTTCATATTCGTCAACGTATTCCATGATGACGGCTCGCTTGGGGATAGGCTGATGTCCAGAGGGGTCTACATAAGAAAGGTAGGCAAAGTATTTGCAGAGGGTTGTGCGTACAGGATAACCGTAGGCTTACCGGGAATGAACAGTAGGCTTGTTGAGGAGCTGAAGGCGCTGATATGAGCAAGCCGGCTTATAACGCGCTAGAGGTTAACGGTCGAAGCGTTAGTATAAGGCAAGGGGCTAAGCAGTCTTTGGCAAACGTGGATGCCGTGATATTTGACTGCGATGGCGTTCTTATAGACATTAGGGAGTCTTACAACGTGGCAATACACAAAACAGTCGAGTACATCCTCTCGACGATATTGGGGGACGTAGACGGTCCTATCACGACGGATGCCCAGATAGAGGCTCTCAGGTTGTGCGGCGGCTTCAACAACGATTGGGATACGGCGTACGTGCTGAGCGAGTGGGCGTTTCTGAACATCCCAGAAGAATGCGTAGGGCGCTTTTCGGAAGAAATGCTTAACCTTGAAATGGATGGGCCGTTGGCCGACCTCGTGAATTTACTATCCAATAGGCTCAAGGTGGGAAAGTGTAGGGCATCGTTCCAAAATAGCCAAAAAGAGTTCTTAGAGATGCTCAAGGGGGTTGTGAAAGCTAAAAAACAGCTCGACAGGTACGACGTTGATGCCATGATGGATGAGGCCGCTGCTAAGAAGGGTATGACAAAACAGCTTCAACAGTTCAGGAGGTTGCTGGGCTATCCGGGTAGGTTCGGGGAGTGCCTCCTCGTAACTGTCTTCGAAGAGCTCTACTACGGCGCTGAGGGCGTGGAGATCCTGTACGGTAAAAAACCATCCTTCTTCAGCGGGCCTGGCCTATTTAACAAGGAGAGACCGATAGTAGAGGAGGAAACCTTGATGAAGCTACAAAGGATACTCGGTTATTCCAATTTTACGATAGCATCCGGTAGGGACAGATGGTCGGCTAAGAAAGTCTTGGGAAAACTATTCGAATACTTCAACCAGAGGGCAGCTGTGTTCTTAGCGGACGAGGTCCGTTTGATAGGTACCGAGGCTCAGAAAGTTGGGAAGCCGGATCCGTACTGCTTGTTCAAGTCCGTATCTTACTTGCTGCCGGATAGGAATGTTCTGTATGTCGGAGATTCGGCGGAGGACATGCTGGTTACAAAAAATGCCAACGAGATAATGAATAGGTTCTTGTTCGCCGGGGTGTACGCAAGCTGCAGCACACCGGACCTAAAGGTTGAGTATTTTATGGAGAATGGTGCGGACGTCATAATGCCTACGGTGAACGAGCTTCCGGAACTTCTCCTATACGCTAAGGGGTGCTGAGAACATGGAAAGAAGGGCATCCGTCGAAAGGAGGACGCTGGAGTCGAACGTATTCGTGGACGTGCTGCTAGACGGACAGGGTACCGCAAAATCCAGGACCGGAGTAAAGTTTCTTGACCACATGATATCAACGTTGGCAACACACAGTATGGTGAACATTGTTGTGGAGGCTACGGGCGACCTTACGCACCACGTGGTCGAAGACGTCGCCCTGACGATCGGCTCTGCGATCTCAAAAGCACTGGGGAATAGGGAAGGCATAAAAAGGTTTGGCTATGCCATCGTACCCATGGATGACGCCTTGGCAATCGTAAGCATAGACTTGGTAAAAAGACCGTACGCCATCGTGAAGCTCAGGATAGGTGGTCTGCAGGTAGAGGATGTGGCGAAGGAAGACCTATACCACTTCTTCAGGTCGCTTACGTTCTCGCTGGAGGCTACAGCGCACGTCCGTGTACTCTACGGAGAGAACGACCACCACAAGGTCGAGGCTGCCACGAAAGCGCTGGCCATATCCCTTAGGCAGGCCATCTCGTTCGATGAGGGGAGAAAGCAGGTTAGCGTGAAGGGAACGCTTTGAGGGTGGTTGTGCTAGATTACGGTGTTGGAAACCTTTACAGTATAAGGCATAGCCTGATTAGGGTAGGCGCTAACCCGGAGGTATCGCCAGAAATAGGGACGCCGCCTGATGCCTTGATACTGCCAGGTGTTGGCAACTTCGTCGCGGCATCTAATCTCCTCAAAAGGCTGAAACCAGTTTTGCACGACCTAAAAGAAACTGGCCTACCGATCATGGGTATTTGCTTGGGCATGCAGCTCCTTTTCGAATCTAGCGAGGAGGGAGGGGGCGAGGGGCTCGGCTTCCTGGAAGGCAAGGTCGTTAGGCTCCCGAAAAGCGTCAAGGTGCCCCAGATCGGATGGAACACTGTGGAGGTCAAATCCTACCATGAGATCGTCAACGGTTTGGGCGAGGAGTTTTGGGCATACTTTGTACATTCGTATTACCCGCAACCGAAAAGCACCTCAACGATAGTAGCAGAGACGGAGTACGGCATAAGGTTCCCATCGATAGTAGCCGAGAAAAACATAGTCGGAACGCAATTCCATCCGGAAAAATCTTCGAGCGCTGGCTTTGTTATACTGAAGAATTTTCTCAGGATGTGTAGGGCGTGAGGGTATGGAGGTATGGGCATCCGTCGATATAATGTCAGGCAAGGTCGTTAGGCTCGTTAGGGGAGACCCCAAGCAGGCAATAGTCTACGGCGAAGACCCAGTTTTTGTGGCGCAGAGATGGAAGCGGCTGGGGTTTGACGGCATACACGTGGTCGACCTTGATGCCGCTTTAGGTAAGGGCAGCAATTTCGAGCAGATTAAAAAGATCGCCGCTAACGTCAGCATACCGATTCAGGTTGGTGGGGGGATAAGGAGCGTCGAAACCGTTAACGAGTACTTAAGGGCTGGCATAAGAAGGCTTGTGCTCGGCACGGTTGTATTCAAAAAAGCAGAAGTGTTCGAGGAGATGTTAGATAGGTTTGGACCCGAAAGGTTCATCGTTGCCCTGGACTTCAAGGGCGATAGGGTCGTCGTGGAGGGCTGGAAAAGCGACGCTGGTGCCAAAGTGGTAGATGCAATCATTCGGTTAAGGGATAAAGGCATCAGGTCTTTCCTGCTAACGGACGTCGAAAGGGACGGAACCTTGACGGGCCCTAACCTAAAAATGATAATGGAGGTGGCTGGCCTTAAGGATGTCTCGATCTATGCCGCCGGGGGCATCTCCTCGATCGAGGACGCGATCGCCCTGGGCAGGCTCGGCGTTAGGGGCATAGTACTCGGAAGGGCCATATACGAGGGTAAGGTTGACGTAGGTGGGCTCTTATCCGCTGCCAGGGGTGTCTAGCGTGCTGGCGAAGCGTATAATTCCCTGCCTTGACGTGGACCACGGAAGGGTGCTGAAGGGTAGGAGGTTCGTAGGGCTCAGGGACGTTGGGGACCCAGTGGAGCTGGCCCTTAAGTACAGGGACGACGGCGCAGACGAGCTCGTCTTCTTGGACATAACGGCATCCTTTGAAAAAAGAAAAATATTGTTGGACGTTGTTAGGAGGGTGGCAGAGGTACTCGACATACCCTTTACCGTAGGGGGTGGTATAAGGAGCGTTGAGGATGCCCACGATATACTGTCTAACGGCGCCGATAAGGTGGCCGTGAACACCGCGGCTGTAGAGAACCCTGAGCTTGTAAGGGAGCTCTCAAGCATTTACGGGAGCCAGTGCGTCGTCGTCGCCATAGACGCCAAGAGGGTCTACACCAAAGACGGTCTGTGGTTTGAAGTTTACACGTACGGTGGTAGGAAGCCTACTGGCATGGACGCTGTTGAATGGGCAAGAAGGGCTGAGGAGCTGGGTGCCGGCGAGATACTGTTGACGTCGATCGATATGGATGGTACAAAGGATGGTTACGACCTCGTGCTCACACGCTCCGTATCGACCTCCGTCTCTATACCGGTCATAGCCAGCGGCGGATGCGGAAGGCCTGAGCACTTTCTCGAGGCGTTCAGGGTCGGTGCTGATGCCGCCCTTGCAGCCTCCATATTCCACTACGACGAGTACCCGATCCCTGTCGTGAAGAAGTACCTTAAGGAAAGGGGCGTGCACGTAAGGTTATGAGTTACGTAAGGGTTGAAGAGCTGGATTTTGAGAAGTCTGGCGGCCTCATCCCAGTAGTTGCGTACGATAGGAGGACGGGTGAGGTGCTGATGCTGGCTTATGCCAACAGGGAGGCAGTCGAGAGGACGCTTAAATCCGGTTATGCACATTACTTCAGCCGCTCGAGAAACAGTATATGGATGAAGGGGGAGACGTCCGGTAACGTACAAAGAGTTTTTGAGGTGCTGGTTGATTGCGATAACGACTCGTTAATCTACGTAGTCGAGCAGGAAGGCGTTGCCTGCCATACCGGAAACAGAACCTGTTTCTTCAGGAAGCTCGTTCCATGAAGGTTTTGGAGCCTTTTGTTACCATCTCCGCCAAGGTTACCGTAAAAAGTTTTATCCTTGGTATAATAACGTAACTGGTTAGACAGCCCATGCGTAAACGTATGGAAGGCTTTCCGACGCTCTTCGGCTTTGAAGAGAGCAGGCGAATGCTGGCCGAGGTTATTAAATACCGCATAGTAGAAACGATCGACGTTCCTTTAGAGGATGCCTTGAACATGGTGTGCGCCGAGGACGTAATCGCGCCCATGGACTTGCCCGAGTTTGACAGGAGTGCCGTCGATGGCTACGCCGTAGTCGCTGAAGACACCTTCGGCTCATCTCCAAGCAATCCCGTTGAGTTAAGGGTCGTCGGCAAAGCGTACGCAGGCATGAGGCCGTCGGATACGCTGAGGGTCGATAGGGGTGAGGCCGTCGAGATATACACGGGTGCACCGTTGCCTTGTGGAGCGAACGCCGCCGTCATGTTCGAGCACACGAATAGGTTATCAGGTGACTCTGTTGAGGTGTTGTATCCAGTCTCGCCTTACCAAAACGTATCAAGGAAGGGGGAGGATTACAAAAAGGGCGAGTTGGTGATAAAGGGTGGAACGAGGATAAGACCATGGCATATAGGTGCGCTCGCCGCCTTAAACATTCCAAAGGTAAAGGTTCTGCGTAAACCAAGGG
>NDWU01000016.1 GCA_003056285.1 Candidatus Terraquivivens tikiterensis | reverse complement strand
CTTTTATTCCATGCCACCTCGCCTTGTATTCTATGAACTGGCTTAGCCTATGGTATGGGAATCCGTTGTTGAGCTTTCTATTGAAGGCTCTGCCCCTGCCGTTTCTTCGTATTCCCTTAAGGTTTCCAAGGACTATCACGGAGTCTTTCTCTAGAGCTTCCTTAACTATTGCCTTGCTTATCTTGTGTAGTATATCGTTTATTATCCGTCTCTTTGCACCCAATCTTTTTGATGGCTTTGTAGGCTTTCTTGAGAGCTAAGGTTCTCCTAAGCCAGAAGTAGTGTCCTTTAACCCTTCTAAGCTCTTTTCCGTAGAATTTTGGTTTGGGGTTGTTTGAGTTGACCGTTGTAGCTATCCATCGGATGCCTAAATCTACGGCTAAAACTGATTTAGGGTCTCTTTCCTTAACCTCTTTCTCGACGGTTATGTATACGAACCATTCGTCGCCTTTCCTTACGATTTTAGCTTCCCTGCAAACCATGTCATCGGTTATGGGCTCATGTGTCTTAATGGGAACGTTGATTCCATCTCTAACGCCATAAACCGGTATCTTAAGCTAATAAGGCGTCAGCTTAGTATTCGCCCTATAGACATTCCTTCTAAGAATTAACGGATACTCCTTGTTCGGATTAAATCTGTTTCCAAGCCTTTTAAGAAGTCTATCGGCTTGCTGTCGAGTAGCAGAATAAAGCGGAGCAGACTTATCTCCATGCAAATATCGTTGAAAATTCTCGTATTCTCGCTTCAGAAGCTCTTCTTTTCCTTTCTAAGTTCAAGAATCTTAGCCTTAATTGTTTTCTTTGCTTTCATGAGCGACCCGCTCAAAACTTTTATCGCCAAACGTATATTTGAACTTATTGACAATTCATCCCACGGTTAAAACTGTTAGGCTTTCTTGTCGAGTTTCTGTAAAAGGATTAATAAAGCCGCTTAGGTTCAAGAAAGTCGGGGCCGTAGTCTAGCATGGTTATGACACCTGGCTTGGGCCCAGGAGGTCCTGGGTTCGAATCCCAGCGGCCCCATACCAATAGAGGGCATGAAATTTTTGGGAACGAGCCTATTCTGGAAAAAGGCGAATGCACAAAGGACTCACGGACCCTGTTGCACACTTTGCCCCTAGAGCTTGGAAAGTATAAAAGCTACGCTTGTACGTAGAGGGCGTGATGCTGCTGAGGCTCCTCCTCTTTTGCTACAACGCAGCGCTATTCTATTTCTACATAGTTCCTTCTGAGCTCGTTGAGAGGGCGCCGATGGGCTGGCTCCTTATAGACGTAGGTAAGCCCCTCGAGGGCGGCATCGTACACTACTTTGCCATGCTCGCGCTCTTCGTTATCTGGTTTTTTAACATTAAGGATTCTCGCAAGTCCCTGCTCGTCGCGATTCTAACGGGGATTCTGCTCGAGTCGGTTCAGCTGGCTCTACCTTGGAGGAGCTTCAGCCTAATGGACGAATTATGGAACCTCGCCGGATGCCTTACTGGATACGTAGCTCTATCTCCTGTAAAAAGAATAATTCTATCCCGTATTAGTTGAATGCTACGAACCTATGCGGACGTGAACACCATGTCAAGAAGGGGCTCGCCTAAGCTCGTCGTCCTGGATTGTGACGGCGTTTTGGTTGACGGCTACACATCCATATTCGTTGCAGAACGTCTTGGCTTTGGTGAAGAGCTTAGATCGGTATACAAAGACCTATTGACCTCGGCGATTAGCTTTAGGCAGGCTATGGATAGAGCGCTAAGGCTATTCCTAGGTACAAAGGAGGGAGAGATTAGGGAGTTGCTCATGCAAGTTCCTTTGATGCAGGGTGCAGAGGAGGCAGTAAGGTCTATGAAGAGCAATGGCTTAATCGTGGGAACGATAAGCACCGGTGCATCCCAGTATTTTCTTGACATCCTGGGGGAGAGGATCGGGCTGGATTTTTTTGTTGGGACGCGTGTGAGGATCGAGAACGGGGTTTTCGTTAACATAGAGCAGCCCATAGTAGACCTTGAGAACAAGGGCAGGATCCTATCCGAGATAGCATCGAGCTACGGCATCCGGCTTAGCGAGTGTGCCGCCGTCGGCGATGACGCTTCCAACGTACCTCTCTTCAAACTCGTCGGTACGAGCATAATGTTTGATTCGGGATGCTTGGAAAGAGAGCTCCTTAGGATGAGGTTGGGAGCTTTTGAAAAAGCAAAACTACGCCTGAGGCTTTGGCTTGCAAAAAGGTACGTGAGGAATAACGCCCTGTACGTCGTCAAGTCAAAGAACCTTATGGACGTCCTAAACGTTATCGGCATTAACCGACCTTGAGCTCGAATACGCACTCATCATGCCCAGTAGCTTTGCACTTTATCTCCTTCGTGCGTACTGGCTCCTTGAACACGACGGATGCGGTCCCAGAAAGGGCTCCAGTAATTGGGGCGCATATGGGAATTTCGGATACAGTATCCATGCAAAGGAAGCAGTCCGGAACCCTTATCCTGAAAACGTTGCCGCTGACGGTTTCCACGGTGCATTTCAACCTAAACCCGAAGTAGAGCGTTAGCGCCATTATTTTCGGCAGGTATTTCATGTCGAGCCTCTCAAGAGGGTTCTCGCCTATTTCTCGAATCGCCTCCAAAGCCCTTTGCCTACCAATCAGCTGGTGGAAATCCTCCCTGATCCTAAGCAACCTCTCAACCACCTCCCTGCGCTCCGTCTCCGCGCCGCCTACCAGGATGTTTATGAGCTCGAACATTGCATTCCTTTCTATGTTGTAGACGCTACCCGGAACCCTTGCGCCCTCCTTTATGCCCAGAAAGTTGAAGAAAAGCCTTGGGGGCATGCCCAAGGCAAGCCTCGTCTTAAAGCTCAACCGCCCCTTCTTTACGGGTTCGACGTACTTAACCGGTTTCTCCTCGACCTCGGAGACGCTTACGTATCCTTGCGATTCCCATATGGCTATCTTCTTCAACAAATCTTCGAATATCTCAGGAAAGAGCAGCCTCACATCCAGAAGGGTCTTATCGTTGAAATAGGAGAAAAACCACAAGTACTCCGTAAAGTGCTCCGTCAGATCCTTACGATTTACTCTTAATTTTAAGCGCGCAAGATTCTCCATGTAATACCTTATTCTTTCGTCCACCAACCAAGGCAAGGGCAGCATCAACCTATCAGTCATCTCGCCTTGCCATTCCATCAGGATCCTGTCATCCCTGTACTCGTATCTCACGGGCCTTAGGTTCCACTCTGGACGGCAGCACCTGATTGGTATGAAATCGTAAAAGGTTAACCTTTTTGATTGCGACAATCTGACCTCCAGGCCTCCGTCAAAAATCGCTAAAATCTTCTTCTCCATCTCAGGAAATGCACCCTTCGGAAGCAGGTAAAACTCTACGGTCATGTTGTTACGTATCTCATGCTTCCATGTTTCCAGCAACTTCATGATGGGGTCGTGCTCGTACTTTATCAAAAGGTCTGGTAGGTATTCATGGATCAGTACGCTCCGTTGGTTCCTCCTCCTGAGGTCGTTAACGGCTATGCTTATGTCATTCAGTGTCGACGGCTTTATAAAAATGAGGCCCTCCCTCGACGAAGGCCCCTCCCCGAGCACCAGCCTCACGGCTCCCTGTCTTTTCATCAGGTTCATGAGGAAGCGTAGCGCCTCGCCGTACCCGCTATCCAAGACGAGCAGCGCGGAGCCGTAGTAAATGTCAGCTATCTCGTCAAATACTTCGTGCCCTGTCAAAAATTTTTTCATTTCTAAAAAAATAAAGGGGTTCGGTAGGATTTATTCCTTTTATAAGAATCGTGTATAAACGGTTTTCTAGCAGTATCCTTTTACGATCTGCCCCCTCAGCTCATTCCACAACAGCTCTAGGTCTTCCGGCAAATTAACTGATGGGTTGGGCGGTCTTATGAATGCCAGCGATTGACGGAGCCTCTTTTCCCTTATAAGGTACTTCCTTATCGAGAAGAGCCTGATGAAGTTGCATACGCTCAGGAGAGCGTCGCCGTCCACAAGCTGACCGATCCTACCTTTCAGACCACTCCTTATCATGCTCAAGCCAGTTACGTGCATCGCGTCGCCCAGCTTGATTATATCGTCAAAAATCCCAAGCTTTGAGAGAGTCCTAAAGGTCTCCGCCGGTTTAACTCTACGAAGGCTATCGTACGGTAAGAGGCCCCTTTCTATGGCTAGGAGTATTGTGCTGTTTATAGAGTTCGACATTATGTCCTCGTAAGCGTCCACGACGTCGTCGTACATGCCTGCAGCCTTGAACACGAGCGAGACGCCTTGCTTAACCAGCATGAGGGACCGGACGTCGTCGGGCGTTAGGCTACCTAACCCTTTCTCAAAGAAGCATAGGTCTATATCAAACCAAACGTCCCCTATGTTCTTCTCCAGTACGTACTGCATGTAATCGGCCATCGTGGGGGGTCCGTCCCTCTTTTCGTCCTTGTGCGATAAGGAATCTACTTGCCCCATTATCAGCTTCCTGACGTCTTTAACGTACAGCTCAAACATACGGTTAGGCCCGCTCCCGCCCATGCTGAGCATCCTGTATATCCAAGCCCCGATCTCCAGCGCAGAGTTCTCAGCCTTGGCTACGCTCTCATACTCACAGTCCAAGTTAGGCTCGTATACGCCCGTCGTGTATGCGGATAGCAGGTTCCTTAAGGATGCGAGGGCTGCATCCAGGTCGTGGACGTTGTCGTTTAGGTTGTCGAGTAGCTTTACGCTTGTTCCGAAAGATGTCTTCGCTATAGCCGAGCGCATCACCTTGCTGGAGGAGCTGATCTTGTGAAGGACTGGTAGGGAGCTTATGAGGCTTATGTATGCAGCGTATACCCAGTGCTTCCGTTTCATGTAGCCAAGCCCAAGAAGCCTCTCGTAATCTAGGCAAAAGGGACGGCTGGATAGGGTTCGTAGCATGCCCTCGTAAACCCTCAATAGGTTCGAGAGCGCCGGTGCTGTATTCTTTACCCTGAGCGAGGGGTACTTGTTAAAGCTGAGCAGGAAGGCCAGAGCAGAGAGCTTGTACAGGAAATTTAGGCCTTCTTTTTGGTACTTCTTTTCAAAGCCTGGGGCCGCACGTCCCTTACGTACCGGGCTACGCCTGAGCTTAAGCCGGCGTTTGATTAATCTGTATTGCTCTACTACCACGGTGATACCGTCTTATCAAAAACCATATATAAATTGCACAAGAGTTATGCGACAACGGTTTTACGTATGTATTACATGCGAGTTATTCTTAGAGTTGCCAACCACACAATTCGTAGAAGATTATATTAGCAACCCTCTGGGCTTTATGCTCGGCATGTTCAACGAGCTCGAAAGGATGGCGGCCGAGAAGGCCAAAGAGGCAGTCTACCTGGATAGGATAGGCGCAAAGGAGAAGGCTTACGTAAAGTACAAGGAGGCTATAGATATCCTAACGAAGCTTTACCTCATGGCTGACGACGAGGCGATACGCTCCGTTTACCTTGAGAAGGTCCGTGAATACCAAAGAAGGATCCAATTAATAGATGCAAAGAGGGTCATGGTTTCTGAGGGCGATGCTAAGGCTGGTGCCGAAGAGGGTGGAGAGTGGATACTCAGGGAGAGGCCCAGGGTCAACTGGGAGGATATAATAGGGATAGAGGAGGCAAAAAGGGCTATAAGGGAAAGCATAGTGTACCCGAAGATGAGGCCGGAGCTATTCCCGTTGGGCTGGCCTACCGGCATACTGTTGTTTGGCCCGCCTGGCTGCGGCAAGACGCTCATAGGAGCTGCCGTCGCCAACGAGATAGATGCCGCATTCTTCTACGTGGATGCAGCCACAGTCATGTCTAAGTGGTTGGGGGAGTCTGAGAAGAACATAGCCCAACTCTTCGCGGTAGCTAGGGCCGCATGCAAAAAACAGGGGTCTGCCATAATCTTTATCGACGAGATAGATTCGCTGACTTCCGTTAGGTACGTTGAGGTGGGTGGCGAGGCCAGGGCTAGGAACCAGCTACTGAAGGAGATGGACAGCCTGACAGAGAAGGGCAGGAGAGAGTACCTTTACGTGATAGGAGCGACGAACAAACCTTGGATGCTTGACGAGCCCTTCATAAGACGCTTCCAGAAGAGGATATACGTTCCGCTGCCGAACCTTAACGCAAGGGCCGCCTTGTTTTCCTACTACACCAAAGACCTTAGGCTCGGCCAGTCAGTCGATACATGGCAGCTTGCAACGATGACAGAGGGGTATTCGGCAGCCGACATCCACGACATCTGCATGGAGGTTCAGCTAAAGGTTGCCAGGGAGTTCTTCGAGGAGGGGGGTCCTGAAAAGACCGAGCCCAGGATGATAGAAATGCAAGATTTCCTAGAGGTTATTAGCAAGAGGAAGTCATCGATAATTCTGGAGAACCTAAAGAAGTTAGAGGAGTGGGCGGCCAGGTACGCAACATGAAAGGTTAAGTCGCCTCTGCCTTGAGTACCTCTATCAGCCCCTTTTCCTGAAGGTTTTTTATAGTAGCCTTTACTTGCGATACGTCGAGCCCTAGCTCTGATGCGCACCTTGCTACGTCCAATTCTTCTCCGCACTTCATGATGTAAGAATAAACCATGCGCTCCTCCTCTGTTAGGACCGGTACCTCCGGGAAGCTCTTCCTAACCTGCTCCGCGGCCATCCTTCTTGCCTCCTCTAGGATGCTCTCCGCATCCTTGTTAACCTCGACGCTACCCGTCTGCAAAGTCTCGACGTATGCTGAGGACGACGTGAAATCCTCTATGCTCTCCACGAGCTCCCTGAGGCTCTTTGATGCCTCCGGAACGACGAGCGATACCTCCTTCTCGACCGCCCCTATGATCGAGGTTAAGGGGACCATCAAACCCATTACCTCTTTCAACTCCAATATGGTCTCCAGCCTAACCTTTATCTGCTCAAGGACGAGGCAGCACCTGATGACTATGTCGGCCAGCCTTTTTATCTCCGCTATCTCGACCGCGTACATTTTGGCCCTTTCGCCGTCTCTAGCGACCAAGGCTTCTATGCACCTCTCGAAATACTCTTTACCCCTCGATAACATGTTCTGATACCTAACCCGTAGCTTGTCAACCTGAACTGATAGGCTTGTTAGGGAATCCTCGATCTTCTGCACCAGAGCCTCGTAACTTTGAGCGTCTACCCTATCCTGGATCTCTGGCTTCGGAGCGAACACCTCCTGAATACGCCTTAAGGAAAACCTCCCCAAATCCTACGTCCCAGGAGGGTGGTTTCGGCAAGGACTAATACCTTTTCATCGGCCTTGCCATAGCATAGTTCGCACGTTATACCACAATATTATCGTCAGCTATCATCCCATGAGCGATTCCGTGGGCTTGGAGCCCCTACCCCTCCATAATCCGAAGTAGACGTAGCATCCCCAGCCTTCCTTGCTGGGTGCCAAAGGCTTATCGATAGGGTTTAATCGCTTACCCATGCCCGAAGGAGCGTGTGCCCATAGGTCGGGCCACACCATTCCGTCCGAGCTTACGCTCCAGCTTAATCGGATCCCAGCCCCTCGGAGGGAAGCGAACCTACCATTTAAACGTCAAGGAAGGGTTTTTCTAGTGTATCGAACGGGGCGTGCAAACCGCTTGGAACTTTTGGCCCTTGGTTCTAAAGGATTGGATAAGGGTAAGCTTATCAGACCATAAAAACACGATAGACGAAGGTATGTGCGGCATATCGGGCTGCATAACAGAGGGCAGGGCAGTTGCCGGGATACTTTACAGGTCGCTTAAGCGCCTAGAGTACAGGGGGTACGACTCGGCCGGGATGGCCACGATATCTAACGGAAAGCTTTATGTGAAAAAGGACCAGGGGAAAATAGACGAGGTAAACGAGCGCTTAAATTTTAACGAAATGCCCGGTAGCATAGGCATAGCGCACACAAGGTGGGCAACGCACGGCGCTCCGTCAAAAGTTAACGCCCACCCTCACGTAGACTGTAGCGGCATGCTGGCAGTCGTTCACAACGGCGTGATAGAGAACTTTATGGAGCTTAAAAGAGAGCTACTCGACCTGAATCACAGATTCGTCTCGAAGACCGATACGGAGGTAGTCGCTCACCTTTTAGAAGAAAATTTGAAGAGGGGAGGGGACTTTTTATCAGCGTTCATCAACGCTATCAAGAGGTTAGATGGATCCTATGCCCTGGCTGCGGTATACGTCAAAGAGCCCGACAAGATATTGGTCGCAAGGCAAGACATGCCGATTCTTATAGGCGTTGGCGATGGAAGCATGTTCGTCGCCTCCGACGCCGCTGCATTCATAGAGGAGACGAACAGAGCGGTCGTCCTCCAGAACGGCGAGGTTGCCGTCATAACAGCAAAATCCTACGATATCTACCGCGTTAAAGACGGCACGAAGGTTGCGAGAAGCCCTATAGTCCTTGACTGGACTGTGGAGATGGCCGAAAAGCAGGGCTTCCCCCACTACACCCTAAAAGAAATATTTGAGCAGCCATTGACGCTAAAGAGCGCCCTTAGATTACAGGATGCTTACGTCGACCTCTTGACGGAGTTCCTGGACAGGGGCGAGAGGATCTTCCTGCTCGCAGCCGGAACCTCCTACCATGCATGCCTCGCCGCCTCTTACATGTTCTCTAAGCTGGCTAGGCTTACGACGTTCCCGGTCGTGGCCTCAGAGTTCGTCGACAACTATGGCCACTCTATAGATATAGACACGGTCATCCTAGCAGTGAGCCAATCGGGCGAGACGGCCGATGTTTTGAGCGCCCTCGAGTTTGCTCGGCTAAGGGCAGCGACGATACTTGGAATAACGAACGTCGTCGGGTCGACTTTGACGAGGGTCTCTAGGGCTTATCTACTCCAGAACGCAGGACCAGAGATCGGCGTGGCTGCCACAAAGACGTTCACGTCCCAGCTCATCGTCCTCGCCCAGCTTGCCCTTAGGTTAGCTAAGAAAAGGGGAAAGGTAGCACAGTACGAGATGGACGAGTTCAGGGATAGGCTGTACGAAATACCAGACATAGTCTCGCGTGTTCTTGATGAGGTCAAGGTTCCCGTACAGGGTTTGGCGAAGAAGTATGCTGGAGAAAAGTTTTTCATGTTCCTTGGGAGGGGGATAAGCACCGCGACGGCGTTCGAGGGAAGGTTGAAGGTCATGGAGCTCTCCTACATACCATGCATAGCATACGCCGCGGGCGAGAGCAAGCATGGGCCAATAAGCCTCGTGGAGGAGGGCACGCCGGCATTCTTCGTCTGCCCAAATGACAGTACCAGGAAAGCCATACTTGGAAATATCGAGGAGATGAAGGCTAGGGGCGCAAGGATAATAACAGTGGGCAGCAAGGACGACGAGGAATTGATGGAAATCTCGGACGACTATATCGGGATGCCGGACGTTCATGAGTTGTTGAGCCCGATCGTCTACGTGCTACCGTTCCAGCTTTTGGCATACTACCTGGCTGTTGAGAAAGGTTTAGACCCAGACAAACCTAGGAACCTAGCAAAGTCCGTTACGGTATTATGACGGGACAAAATTCTTACGCATTTTTAACACCGTGGGCTGGAGATCCTGACCCTTTATGTGCGGAATTGGGGCGAAGAGGTTTATGTACATCGTTGTGAGCGGGCGACAACGATAATCGTGCAAAAGGGATGGGTTAAAAAGGCTTAGAATAGCTAAAAGAGGGCCTTACGACTCGTAAAAAGGCTGGTCGAGAGGTGCAGAAATTCAGCTGAGCCACAAGCCCAGGCTCTACCAGAAACAAGGGCATGAAGAAAGGCTACTTGAAACCTCTTGCCTTTGGCCTCTTCGCTCAATTTTGTAAGCCCTCAACGTTTCCGAACGTTGGCAAAACAAAATCGGTAGACGGTCCTGGGCATCTTATCCCCGCGTGGGCCCAGCAGGGATGGGCGGCATCGGTATAGGCCGCCTTTTGTGCTCGTTCCTTTTCATCCTCATGAGTACGTTCTCCGCGAGCTCCACGCTTATACCGACCAACTTCGAGGCAGTTTTAACGTCGATGCCCAGATCGCACAGGTAGTATAGAAGCAAATCGAGCTGCTCGTACTTCAAGCCTATCTCCCCCTCATCTGTCTGACCCTTCCAAAGCCCGGCCGTCGGCGTCTTCCAGATTATGCTCGACGGTATTCCAAGATGCTCCGCCAGCTGTCTCACCTGCGTCTTGTACAGGTTACCGATGGGCAGGCAATCAACGCCGCCATCTCCGTACTTCGTGTAGTATCCGATTAAGATTTCGCTCCTATTCCCCGTTCCCGCTACAAGCCTGTTCAATATGTTCGCATGGTAGTACAGTATGACCATCCTGACCCTGGGCTTTATGTTGCCCTTGGCCAGGACAGATGCTTCTGATCCGTGCCCGCATATGCTGGCAAGAGAGTTTGAGATACCCGTGATATCTATGATCTCGTACTCTATGCCAAGCGTCGAAGCGATACGCTCAGCATCCAAAACATCCTCCTGGGGTGTTGTATCGGATGGCATGATAAGACCCAGTACGTTTTCCCGTCCGACTGCCTCGACGCAAAGCTTCGCAACGACCGACGAATCTAAGCCTCCGCTCAGACCAAGAACGTAACCGTCTGCCTTAGACTCCTCGAGTAGGCCCCTCAAAAAATCGAGGATCGATTCCTCGGTTTCGCTGGCGTCGATTTTCAATATTTCGGCAGCAGATACCATTCCAACAGCCTGCGGGGTTACGGTATAAATATAGTTTTTGGGTAGCTCTCGAAACGCTCACGGAGAGTACATCCCTGCAACCTTTGGATAAGGCCTTGCCTCCCAAACGGCCTTCAAGCCGCATACAAACCTGGTAAGCCTCTCCACGCCTATCCCGAAGCCGGATGAGGGCGATATGCCCTCCCGGAGCATTTCTAGGTACCAGCCATACTTAGCAGGGTCCTCGCCGCTCTCGCGCATCCTTTCTACTACCTTCTCGTAGGTGTACTCACGCTCGGCCCCAGAAAGGGCCTCGCCGTAACCCTCTGGATAAAGCATGTCAAAGTCCTTGAGTATCCCAGGCCTATCTGGGTCTTCCATGTCGTAGAAGCCCCTCGAGCACTTCGGGTAGTCCATTATGAAGAAGGGCTCTGGCATCAGCCTCGATATCAGCTCCTCCTCTTCCCAAGGTATCTCGGTGCCGTACTTGATCGGGTGTCCATTTTTTGCAAGCATGTCCAAAGCCTCGGCGTAGGTCATCTTAGGGTAGGGCGGCTTGTATACCTTCAACTCCCTACCAAGCTCTTCCAGCTGCCTCGAACAGTTGTCCTTGACGTAGCCGAGCGTGTGCGCCACCAACTCCTCAGCGGTCCTCATTGCGCCGCGGTAGTCCACGTATGCCTCTTCTATGTCTACCTGAACGAACTCTACAAGATGCCTACCGGTGTAGGCCGTCTCGAGCGGCTCTAGCCTGACGTTGGGCGAGAAGAAGTATACTTTTCCCAAGGCCGTCGCCATCATCTGTTTGTAGAGTATCGCGCTGCTCATGACTTTGTACTCCATGCCGTAGAAATCTATCTTAGCCTGTTTGGCACCCCTTATACCCGGGTCCGTAACAGGCCCTATTATCGGCGGCAAGAGCTCCGTGAAGCCCTCAGAGTCCAAGTAATCCCTTATCCCCTTGAAGATCTCGGCCTGTACCTTTAGCACGTTCTTCATCCTTTGGGTCCTCACGAAGAGGTAAGATTTCTCCAGCCCCGCAGGGACCAGGACCTCCATGGCATCTTTACCCCGCTAGTTGATATGCCAATAAATTAGGTTATTATTAAGCATTTATACAAAAATTGCATCATTTTGTCGATTTTTTGATTATAAATTTTATTTTTTTCGTCAATTAGACGTATGAATGCGGTAAGCCAGGACACCTCCACGGACCCTATGCGGCGGTCAGAAAGGTTTAATGCCCGTTACGAGCGCTCCAAAACGTATAAGCTCCGGTGGCTTGGATGCTAGAGGCGCTTTTGGATTGGGTTAACGGCATCTTAGGCCAATACGGCCCGATCGCCCTTGTCGTGCTTTCCTTCATGGAGGCCTCGTTCTTCCCAATACCCCCGGATGTCCTCCTGATACCCATGTGCCTCTCGAACCCTAGGATGAGCTTGGTGTACGGCCTCCTCACGACGCTCAGCTCAGCCCTGGGCGCGCTGTTTGGGTACTGGATAGGGATGAAGGGAGGTAGGCCGCTTCTACTCCGCCTGGTATCAAAGGAGAAGGTTGCGGCGGTCGAGGGTTACTTTGACAAATACGGGCTCTGGGCCGTCGGCATATCGGCGTTCACGCCGATCCCTTACAAAGTCTTTACGATAGCATCGGGCGTATTTCGGCTGCGAAACCTGCCGAGGTTCTTCTTGGTATCCTTGGTTGGAAGGGGAGGCAGGTTCATGCTTGTGGCCGTGCTTATCATGCAGTACGGCGAAATGGTCCTGGATTTTGTAACGCAATCTTTCACAAACCTTACGCTGGCTGTGGCTGGTGTGATCGTTGCTGTCTACCTGTCCTACAGATTCTTTAAGAAAATCGTTCAAAGGAGGAGCGAGGCCCAACCCGTTTCTCATGTTTAAAAGTTAAGGAATGCTTTAAATAGTATAAATTTTCAGAAAAGTCATGGAAGAGGTCAGGATAGCCCGAAAGGGCGGCGTGGTAAGGGACGAGGAAGGAAAGCTCTTGCTGGTCAACGAGGACAACGAGGCCTACATCGCTAGCGAAATGGTCGTGTACATCTGGAACGCGTGCGATGGCAAGACGCTCGACGAGCTTACCAAAGAGATCGCGGAGGCCGTAAACCGGGACGCAGGGGAAGTAAAGGAGGCGCTCTCAGAATTAATCGGTAAGCTTAAGGAGGCCAAGTTAGTAGAGTATACCGCACCTTAAGCTTATCCGTTAAGTTCTGGGCTCTCCTTTACGTAGCCGCCTGGGCAAAGGATGCCATCGGTTAGGCGGTAGGCTATCGTATCTATAAGCCAGCCTGCTGAGGGTGGAGCCTGCCGGCGCATAGGCCAGCAAAGGCTCCCTTTTATCAGGCGAATCTTGCTACCCCATCTTTATCCTATCCGCAAAGGTCCTCCGGTGAATGGGAAGCTCCTCACTGCCGTTAAGAGATAATGTTTTGCCCTTTATGCTTAGGCATGCGGGATTTCCAGCTAAGGTGTTAAAGGTAAAATAGGCTAAAAATGATAGGAACCTCCGGTCGTCTAGTATGCCCCTGGCGGCTAAGATATTCAGGGTTAGGGCCGAGACGTCTTTGGAGGAGCTGGCTGACAAGCTGAGGGATTATAGGTCAGTTGAGGTCCAGAAGGAGGGCGAGGAAGAGTTTGAGCTCGTCGTGGAGGTAAGGGACCTCCGCATAGAGGGCGAGCACTTATCGGGCATAATGAGCAGGGACAAGCTGATCTTTGTCAACCAGCGCGGCAAGCTGAGGCCAGTGTTGAAGACCGTAGAGGCAAGGATAATATTCAGTAGGCTCAAGGATAAGCTTCTGCTCACGGTAGTTCAGGAGAAGCACTTTGCGAACGCAGTAGCATCCATGCTCAGCCAACTGCTCTTCCTCTCCTACAAGGCGATCGTGGAGGCAAACATCAAGCCCGAGACCCTTCAGGAGTTCCACGAAAGGAACCCGGAGGGGACTAAGGTCATATACTTTGACAACATCGACATACCTTCCGTGAGCAAGCTTGCGCTTTACGGCGACGCGCTTAAGGGTTCACCGTTGTACGAGGAGTACCTGATGCATGGAAAGATATGGTACATAGTCTTCACGAGCAGGAGGAGGGGAGCCGTCATGGGTTTAACCCGGAATTGCGTTGTTACATCGTTCACCAAGATGCCGGAGGAAGACTTTGTGCAGTGTATATTCGAGGAAGTTTACCCGCTCATAAGCTAACCGATGAGGCCCTTGCTTTCCATGTCTATCTTCGATGTCTCTATGAGCTTCGTCCTACCTGCCTTCGACTTCCTGATTACGTTGAATCCGCAGTATGGGCACCTCGTCTCAGAGACCTTCGAAAGCTTGTCCTTCTCGAATATCCTCCTACACCAGACGCATTCGTAAAGTATGCGTTGCTCTGACACGTTTTATCCCCTCAGAGTTTTGGCAGGAGGTTCTCGATAAACGTTTCTATTTTGGTGAGCTAACAGCGCTGGAGCAGGCTGGGTTTCACGCTTGCTATGCTAAGCCTTTTTATGCTAAGGCATGCTTATTTATAGGACGCATGGGGGTTGGCGAAAAGTTCCAGTTCGACGGTGGGACAAGGTTTGCTCTACGAAACCTTGATCGTGGTTTGGGAAGGGACGGACGGTTCTGGAAAGACGACTTTGATGCAGTGCGTGAAGGATTTGCTTTCTGGAAAGGGCTACCGTGTTGGGACATACAAGACACCTGGGGACACGCAGACGGGCAGGTTCGCCTTGGAGTACGGAAACATGCAAGGAGTTGACGGGCTGACGAGGATGCTTCTATTTGCCGCAAACACTGTCGACGACTCCAAGCTCATACGTACGCAGATAGAGCGTTCGAGGCCGGACTTCGAGTTCATAGACAGATACTACCTGTGCTCGATAGTATACGGGATAGCAATCCTGAAAACCAGGCACGGCAACGCTGCGAACGTAGAGGACGTCGAAAACCTTATCGGAGCGCTCGAAAAGTTAGGACAGGACGTCCTCGTTAAGCCAGACGTCTATGTCATCGTAGACGTAGAGGAAAACGTTAGACTAAGACGTGCCAGGTCAAAATCTAGCAAAACGGGCTCAGCCGATTTATCGTACGAGCTCGACTCCCGCCTGCAGGAAGAGGTAAGGAGGCTTTATAGCCTACTGATGGAAAGAGGGTCCATTAGGGCAATCTGGGTCGATAACGTTGAAAATAAACTTAATGAGAACGCCGTATCTTTAGCAGACAGGCTCGTGGAGCTGCGCCAGAGCATGCTGTGAGGTATATGCATGGGACCGCAAAACCTGATTAGGTGCTTCATAGCCGTCGAGGTCTCCGAGCCTTCGATAGTCGAGAAGGTATCGGCCGTTCAGTCAAGGCTCGAATCAACCGGTGCGGACATTAAGCTTGTCGAGCACGACAACCTGCACTTGACGCTTTGGTTTCTGGGGGAGATAGCGGAGCCAAGGCTCCGACAGGTTATGGAAGCTATGAGGAAGGTGAGGTTCAACAAGTTTAGCATCAACTTAAGGGGCATAGGGTACTTTCCAGGGGGCGGAAGGATTAACGTGATATGGATAGGCGTCGAGGACCCGAGCGGCTCGCTGAAGTCCATACACTCGCAGCTCGTTAGGCTTCTGGAGCCGATTGGCTTCAAGCCAGAGGATAGGGAGTTTACGCCACACCTCACGATATGCAGGGTCAAGTCCGTAAGGGACAAGTCAAGGCTCGTATCGACTATAAAGGATGTAGAAAGCATGGAGTTCGGGTCGCAGCCGGTAGAGAAACTGTACCTCAAGAGGAGCGTCTTAACCCCGAAAGGCCCCATATACAGCAACCTTTTCGTGGTCGAGGGCGAGTAAATTTGAATACCGTAGAGGAGGTTACGGCGCAAGTTTTACAAAAGGTAAGGCCCTCGCTCGTAGAATCAGAGAAGCTCATGCGGCTTGCCGACAGGCTTCTAGAAGCCGTTAAGGATGCCTCAAGAAATTACGAGGGAGTGCTCGATGCAAGGCTAGAGGGCTCCGTGGCAAAGGGTACATGGATAAGGGGCAGGGAAGAGGTAGACGTGTTCGTTCAATTCTCGAGGGAGTTAGGGAAGGATAGGCTTGAGAAGGCCATCCTGGAGATCGGCAACGTCGTCATTAAGAAGTTCGGCGGGAAGACGAGGCTTAGGTACGCCGAGCACCCGTACGTAGAGGGCATGCTGAACGGCATAAGGGTAAACGTCGTGGCCTGCTACAGGGTTGAGCCAGGGATGTGGCTGAGCGCAGTCGATAGGACACCATACCATACCGAGTACGTCAAGTCAAGGCTCGCTGGAGCGCTCGCTGACGAGATAAGGCTGACGAAGGCATTTATGCTTGGGTGCGGCGTATACGGTGCCGAGATAAGGGTCGGCGGCTTTAGCGGCTACCTTGCCGAGCTCCTCACTTTAAACTATGGCGGCTTCCTTAAGATGGTGGAGGCGGCCTCAAGCTGGAGGCCTCCCGTATGCATAGACATCGAGGGGCATTACGCCAGCAAGAAGGAGGCCCTGGAGGCCTTCGGTAGGCCCCACATCGTCGTTGTAGATCCTGTTGACAAGAAAAGGAACGTCGCTGCGGCCGTGACCGAGACAAAGCTGTCGGAGTTCATACTTGCCTCAAGACTTTTTCTAAACTCACCGAGCGAGAGGTTCTTCTACATACCCGAGCGCGTTAGTAAATGCAGGACGATGACAGAAGTTAGGAGGGCTCTAAGGGGCAGGTGCATACTTGGCTTAAGGTTAAGGGTTCAGCAGAAGCCGCCAGACGTTCTTTGGGGCGAGATAAAGCACACGTTGATGGGAATACGTAGAGCCCTAGAGCACGAGGGTTTTAGGACGTTCAGGTACGATGCTTGGTCAGAGGATGATACGTGCGTCATGCTGTTTGAGCTCCAAGGGCTGAACCTACCGCCATACTACCTCCACTGCGGCCCACCGGTATACTTAGACAATGCCTTTGACTTCGTCAAGAAGCACGTCGAGGCGCAGGATACTGTTGCTGGTCCATGGGTTAGCGGGTCAAGGCTTTATGTGCTAAAGTCAAGGTCAAAGACGTCTGTGGTGGACATACTTAGGATTAGGCTTACGAGGGGCGACGTGAGCGTCTCGGCAGGTCTCATGGATGCCATCAAGAAGGCGAGGATATACAAATCCGGCGAGGAGCTTGCTAAGCTTGCCTCAAGGAACGTAAGCTTCCGTCAGTTTCTTTTTGATTTCTTGGAGGCGAGGCCGCCATTCTTGAGCAGGCAAGGCCAATAACCCTGAAGCAGCTGCTTCAGGAGCGTACGCAGCTAGCGTCCATTTTGCACTACCCTTCATGCAACCTGGAGGAGGGCATACGAAGGGTTAGGGAGCTGGAATCCTTAGGTATAGATTCTGTTATGGCAACCAAGGATGGGCTACTGCTTGCAGGAAAGGGCTTCAGGAGTGTCGTATTCGTCGGAAGATCCGGGGAAGGCCTCGTAGCCATAAAAGTGCTTAGGAGCGATTCGCCCGTTAAGTCCATGGAGCATGAGGCGAGGATGCTTAAGATTGCCAATAGCGTTAACGTGGGACCACGCATCCTTTCCTATACGCACGACATCATAGTTATGGAGTACATCCAGGGCTCGGATATAATCTCGTGGGTTTCATCCCTAGGTGCAGAACGCTCCGAAGAATTAAGGAAAGTTCTTAGGATGTGCTTCGAAGACTGCTTTAGGCTTGACAGCATAGGTCTAGACCATGGCGAGCTTTCCGACGCGTCGAGGCACGTGATCGTTGACAAGGGCCTAAGGCCCGTTATAGTTGACTTCAGCAATGCCAGCACCGTTAGAAAGGTATCGAACGTGACGTCCTTCCTCAACTACATAATGCACGGAAAGGTTGCAAAGAGCATTAAAAGGATTCTGGACGTAAGGTATCAGGATATGGGTATCGTGAGGGCATATAAGCAATGCGTTTCAGAAGAAAACTTCAACAATCTGATGAGGGGCCTTGGCCTTTAACACCCTCAACGGCTAAAGCCTGGAGATTCCTGCCCCTAAGCATTTGATCGGTTGGCCGCTCATGGCCATTCTAGGCTACCGCCTCATCCTATTCGCCCTAGGAGCAATGGGTGCGCCACCCTTTAACTACCTCTCCGTATGGAGAAGCCCTATGCTTGCCCGGAGCCTTATTCGGCCTTTGGACGTCCAGGCCGCATCCGGCGATACGCTCAAGGCCTTCGTTACCAGACCGCATTTAACTCCTGTCGGCGACTCATCCTAAGGTTAGAACCGTAGGCTTTCCCGTCGAGCCTCATATTAAAAACAACGTTTATTAACCGCACCATTATAAAACCCTGTGATGTCTGTCAAGAGCAGCGATAGTATAGGATGGGAGAACGTACCCGACGCCGTGAAGGCTGAGATGAAGCGGCTGATAAGCAGGCACGACGGTGCCCAGAACTTCGAGATGAGGAAGTTTGTAATAAGGGCCGGAGGGCGCTTGCCCAAGCATATGCACCCAGACATGGAGCACGAACAATACGTCCTGAAGGGGGACTATTTGGTGGGCATAGGCGAAGTAACTTATAGGGTTAAACCCGGCGACGTCATATTCATACCGCCGGGTACGCCGCACTGGTACTCGAACCCCGGACCCGAGGATGCGGAATTCATATGCGTCATACCCAAGCGCGAGACGGTCAAGACGGTTAATTTGGAGTAAGGTTTAATGCCTCGCAAACGTTGAGAAAAGGCTTTTGACGATTAAGGCACACCGTTACGCTTTATCGTCATCAATATGACAGTTACTGCATGGAATAAGTTTAAATACATTATCGGGATAGCGTATAGCCATGAAGCGTTCGAATCTGTACGTCGTATTGCTCTGCTTGGCCCTACTCGTCACACCCTCGTTGTTCTTGGCGGCTCGGGCGGAGCAGAAGGCCGACGCCGTGCAGCTTCCGCTTTCAGCACAACTGGACGTTAACGTAGTATTGGTCGGAATCCAGCCGAGCGACTTTGGGGTCGGATCGGAAAACGAGCTGGCCAGCATACTCGCCGGCCTCGTTAGGAAGGAGGCAACGTCCTATGCTGGCATATACCTAGACGAGCCCATCCCCGTCGCAAAGTTTGACGTAAAGCTCTCTGTCGTGACGGCTCCTGCAAGGATGACCTCAAGTTTTGTCGATGACTACCTCCGTTCATTCACAACGCCGGCCGGATATATACCTGGCGAGCTCGGACGCAGCCTACAGAGGTATAAGCAATACGTTGCAGAAGTGTTTGGAGCGGATTTTGTGTACAATTTGTATCAAGGCCTAACCAGAATAGATTACGTGCTCCAACAGCTTGCTTACTATACGGAGCGGTACATGCCCGAAATTTCTAATGGGTATAACATATACTTCATGTGCGGGAACAGGTTCACCGACGGATACATCCCCATCTACTACCTGTACGGTAGGACCCCGGAGCAGCACAACTTGCTAGGGATTGTTGGGATGAATATGTACGGCGGCATGTGGACCGGCAGGCAAGTGGTAATAGACATATGCGCCATACCAAACCCCTACGGAAACTACGTGGGGCTCAAGAACCCGCCGTACGATTATCCGCCCGTTTGGGTATACAAGGATGCTGCCCAGCAGCGCATGCTTCTGGCAAGGTACGTTGACGAGGTTATCGATACCTTGTTTGTTAAAAGCCTCCTGTACGTCCCAACGTACAGGGTAAACACGTTGATAGACGTGATCGTGGTGGACGCGACCGACTGGGGAATAGGCTCGGACGTCGTGAGGGGATACCTTTCCGTCGAGCTTATGGAGGATGCGCTCAGGAAGCTCGCGCCATACAACTTCTACACCTTCCGATACTTCTACTACTGGATGAAGAGGGACGCGCCACAGCTTAGAACGGCCCTATTCGATTGGGGCGAATACATAACCGTCGACTCTGATAAGGCGTTCACGTTAGCCGAGAAGCTTAACCTGATAGAGAAGGCACCAGAGGGCGTCGTGCACATACCAGTTCTTGTATTCGTCGGAGAGAAGAGCATGTACGTAGACAAGAGGTACGTTATTGGAAGGGCGATACCCATGAAAGATGACCCTGGAAAGCCGAGGGGGGTTGTCGTTGGGCTATCTTTTGAGGCCGTGAAGGAGGAAGGGTTAACGTTTACGGTCACGCACGAGGTTGGACATACGCTTGGCCTTGCCCATCCGCATGACGACATAGACGAGACGAATATTAGGATAGTCGGTCCCGGCAAGGTCAGGATGGAGGTCGTGACGAGGTGGATATACTCGTGGACCGATACCGTCATGGCATACGCGAACGTCTTCCCTGTAATGGAGGATAGGAGCCTGTTCGTAGGTATGTATCCGATGAAGACTTACTTCAGCACTTTCGACTTGGATGCACTCGACAGGGCAGTCGTCGCGATGATTCTCTCATACTACGCCAATACCCGTGCAGAGATCGTCGACAAATTGGAAAAGGCAGGCATCGACCCTTACGGCGTTGAAGGCATAAGGTCGCTCCTGGACAGGGCCGATAGCATGGCATCGAAAGCCGTCGATGAGTTCAAGAGGCACAACTACTTTGATAGGTTTTCATTCACCGGCTTGGGAGCCCAGCTCGTCTCAGCCTTCGATTATGCCTGGGAGGCCTTCTACACCGTAAGCGTCCTATCGGATTTCGTTGACGGTTTTATAGCCAGCAAGAATATAGACGCTAAGACCATAGCTCAGCTGGAGCAGCAGGTCAGTAAGCTGGAGGAGGATGCGGATAGGCTACGGAGCGAATTGGCTGACGCGCAAAAGTTGAACTCTGTTCTAGAGTCTAAGTTAAGGGATGCGGAAGACTCGCTTACCAAGACGCAAGAGGAGCTGAAGTCCACCAAGGAAGCTCTGGCTGCGGCACAGAAGGAGCTGAGCAGTGTAAAAGAAGAGCTCGATGCGGTAAAGGGATCCTTAGGATCCATTCAGATGCAGGCGATGGCCCTCGCAGGCGTTGCAGCGGTCTTAGCCGTCATGGTCGTAATAGTGTACCTACGATACAGGCCGAAAAAACCAGTGCAGGAAGGAAGGTACTACGGTGCTCCGAAGTAAACGCTTTTCTCCTACCTTGAAGTCAAAGCGTTGATAGCGTCAAATGTCTAAGGGCGCGTCCAAGGATGAGATAAGAAAAACGGTGTGGAGGTTACTGGAGGAAAAGGGCGTAGCTAGGTTCCCGAGGCCCATATTCGGTAGGATACCGAACTTCGTGGGCGCAGAGGAGGCCGCAAGTAGGCTATGCCGAACGTCCATCTACAGAAAAGCCGAGGTCGTAAAGGTTAACCCGGACTCGCCCCAGCTCGAGGTTAGGCGTAGGACGTTGATGGATGGGAAGATGCTCTTAATGCCGACGCCAAGGTTAAGCTCAGGCTTCCTGTTGCTCGACCCGAAGAAGATACCTAGCGGTAGCGTAGAATGGGCTGCTACCATAAGGGGTAGCTTCAAGTTTGGAAAGCCCTTACGGCCGTCAGAGGTTCCCGGCGTGGACCTAATAGTCCTCGGCTCTGTGGCGGTATCCCGAGAAGGCTGGAGGCTGGGTAAGGGCGAGGGGTACGGCGAGATAGAATACGCAATATTGAGGGAGCTGGGGAAGGTTGATGAGAGAGTTTCGATCGCGACGACAGTTCATGAGCTCCAGATCGTCGAGTGCGTACCTCACGACCGCTACGACGTGCCCGTCGATTACATAGTAACTAGGGAAAAATTTTATGAGGTCAAGCCCCGTAAGCCAAAGCCTAGCGGCATATACTGGGAGGATTTGCCCCTCGAGAAATTAAATAAAATACCCATCCTTCAGCAACTTTTGGATAGCAGGGGGCGTTGAGATGGAGGGGCTCATCCTGGCAGCGGACATAGGCGGTACGATGATAAGGGTGGCGGTCGCCGACACAAAAGGCCGGATACTCGAGAAGGCAAGCACGCTAGTTCCAAGGGCACCCGACGCTAGGGCGGTACCCATGAAGGTCGTAGAGCTCGGCGATGCCATATCTGCCAAGTACGGCGGTAGGCGCTCTATATCGAAGGTATCCATCGCCGCCATAGGGCCTTTGGATATGAAAAGGGGGGCGATAATCCGGCCGGCAAACATGCCCTACGATACGGTCCCGATAATGGACGTTCTTTGTGGTTATTTTGATGCTACGTTCATCCTACTGAACGACTGTAATGCAGCCGCGATAGCCGAGAAGAGCATAGGGGCCGGAAAGGATGTTGACGACATAGTCTACATAACCATAAGCTCCGGGATCGGAGGCGGCGTGGTGCTCGACGGGAGGCTGCTTTTGGGGAAGGACGGGAACGCTGCCGAGATAGGACACATGGTCGTGGACATGGGAATGGGTATGGTGTGCGGCTGCGGAAAGAAGGGGCATTGGGAGGCATACTGTGGCGGAAACTCTATGCCCAGGTTCGCCAGGTTCCTTTCAGAGGAAAAATTCAAGCATGCGGATTCTACGCTCGCCCGTAAGCTGAGGGAAGGCATGCACACAATCTCAGCCAAGGATATATTCGATTATGCGAGGGCCGGTGACAGCTTCGCCATAACGTTCGTCGAAACGGTTGCGGAGATAAACGGAATAGGCGTAGCAAACGTCGTTGACGCTTACGACCCGTCCGTGGTATCAATCGGAGGCAGCGTGGCCCTGAACAACGTCGACCTCGTCGTGGAGAGGCTTAAGCCTTTCGTGGAAAAATATGCGGTCAACAGGGTCCCCCAGATAGTTTCCACGCCGCTGGGCCACGACGCACCCCTGTTGGGGGCTGTGCTGGCGGCCATCGAGCCGCCGCCTAAATCTATCTTTAGGGCTCGCTAGCTTCATGCGCAGAGTTCCATGGGCATCCCATCGTATAGCGAGCCTGAGCTTGTACGTGCTGACGGTTGCGAAGTATGCGGTCGGTCATGGAACGGAAGAGCTCCCGCTGCCCTGAGGCCACGCAGGAAGACTTAAGGGTTGAAATGGGACGAGCGGCTATAGAACGCTTGATCAAATTGGAATACGGCTGAAGAGACTATCCCGTGGAGGCCGTGGTCTAGCATGGTCTTCAAAATGTATATAGCGTGTTAAGATCATGAGTATTGTAGGCGCTGCGGGATAGTTACTATTTTGGTTAATTTTTCCCTTAGAGAGATTTGTGACGTTACCTTAACGTACTCCAGTTGATGACTATGAGTGTCGCAGAATAAGATCAAAGAGCACGCTATTCTGTTGGCTCTAGTATAGGCCGGTATGCCTCCCTTTTAAGAGAGTGCCATAACCAATATTTAGTAACAATTTTTTCAGGTATATAACAATAATTAAGATGAATAGGCTAGTTATAACAGTCCTTCTAGTCATTATGCTCTTTGCGAATTCTATAATATTTATTCCACTAAGTTTTGGACAGGAAAACAACTACCTCTAGGACATTCACGGTCACAGCATCATCACCCTCTGGGACAAGCGGGCAGTTCAGCTACAGGATAAGGGTCAGCGGCTCAAACACAGAACCCGTCGAGATACAGGGAACAATAAACGTACAGCAACAGCTAAAGCCCAAATAGGTATCAGGCATACTTACATAGGAGACCTTAGAATATGGATTTGGCGTGCAGGGAGGACGAGAGGTTCTAATATGGAACCGTGAGGGTGGAAGCGCAGACGACATATTCAGGGAATTTGACCTCTTCCAACTGGGCTTCACCCAAAACGACCTACCACCATCCGAGAATAAGAGATGGTACCTTAAGGTCAGGGACGAGGCCGGAGAAGACACGGGGCGAATAGAATACTTCAAAATAATATATCAAGGACAGGTATACGAATCACAGGACCACCCAGAAATAAGAGACTTCCAAGAAGCAATAGCATGGATACCGTCTCACTTAGGTCCACAGATTTGTCCAACAGCTATCGTGGTGGGTCTCAATTATTTTGGTATAGGGTAAATAGAGGACTCAATCAGAGGAGGTGAGAAATGGTACCAGTTTTCAATCCCAGCCACATCGGGTGTATGGATCAACATTGATGGGTCTGGTGAAGGTGATGTAGCACTCCAATTATATCAGATAATAAACGGCGACTTAAAAATAGTTGCCCAGAACGATGACCGATGGAATGAGAGAAATAAACCAGGCCTCTATCGAGTTGTAGAGAAAGGAACATATTGCATTAAGCTCTATGAAAAGGGACGGGGTCAAGTAAACTATCTACTTACAATAGATATAGACACGTTAGTCGATAGAACAACTATTGACATAGGTAGGGACGGCAGGGCACTCACTCTTGCCCTTTTCCGAGAGGATGTTACAGAATACCCTGCGAAAGTTAGCGTTAATTCTCGAATATTCCTAAAATCAATCGTGTACGTTCAGTATATGGATGGAAGGGTCGTCGGATACGAGGAACAAGAAATAACTGGTATCAAGATCAAGGAATGGAATCACATGATAGCGTTCGATAGACGCCGGGGTCCTGACTATTTTCCTGGAACAACCTGGATTCTAGGGCAATCGTTTTTAGTTTGGCCGACTATTCATCCAGGGTTAAGTGGAGTAACGGAGGAGGTGTTAGAAAATTTATTGACCATCTATAAAAACTATCAGATATGGAATATTGTGTTGCACGGCGCAACTATAATAATTGACTTGATCCCAGTTATTGGAAAATATATCTCGATAATGAGCAAAAGTTTGTTAGGTATGTTGCAGGCCATGCAAATTATCTCAACAGATCCCCAAGAGCTTATCGAAAAACTAGCTGAGGCCGTCAATCCAAACCTATTTGTATATACTAAAGAATGGCTACCATTCCCCACAACCTTTGGTCTACCTGACGTTAGAGTAAGCCTAGTTGACAAAGAGTTTCAGTTACAGTTTATAAATCAAGGTATGCAAGAAGTTATCATTATATCCATCGTTAAACTAGATATCCCATTGTCGTTTGATCGTGAGGTGATGTTGTATCTAAGTCCGAAATTTGAGGTTATTGGCTGAATCGCTCGATACTGATGTCATGTGGGGTTAGTTTTAATTTTAGACAGTGTTCAGGGCATGTTATGGGTGGTTTGGTTTGTGGTTTGGATGTGCATAGGGGTTGGTGTGAGGCTACTGTCATTGACTGGTTCGGCAACGTCGTTGCTTCTAGGAGGGTTTCCAGGGATTAGCTGTTATCCTTCCTTTCTGGCATGGATGTTTCTCTGGTTGCTATGATATCTATCCTGTATGTAGAGTTTTGAGTAATGTTGGTGTTGATTTTTTTGGCTAATCCTAGGAAGACTATGTTTAGATATTTGGGGTAGTGGTGGGTTAGCAAGGTGTAATATTACTAGGAAGAGGCACGAACTGCTTAAATAGAGATAGCACACCTACACATAAAACTTGATAACCAGTTTACACACTTTGAGGAAGCTGTCTTATTGAGTTCGTTGTGGTATGAGGTCTGATGTTATCGCTGTAACTACTCAGACTGTTCCAGGATACAGGATAGTTAAGGTGCATGGTATTGTTCATGGGTTGACCGCTAGGACTAGGGGTTTGGGTGGGAAGATTGTTGGTGGTCTTCAGAGCATTGTAGGCGGAGAGGTCTCGGCGTTTACCAAGGAGATTGATAAAGCCAAGGATGAAGCATTAAAACGTCTAATGGAGCAGGCCAGAGAAATCGGTGCCAGCGCAGTAGTAGGAGTTGACTTCGAGACAACAGAGGTCTTTGAATCAGTAGTGCTTGTAGCCGTCTATGGAACAGCGGTAACAATAGAGCCTGAATAGATTACTCGAATAATATCGCTCTTCGTCTTCAATCCGATTTCTATGGGTCCTATAAGCTTCACTCACCGTATTGCCCGCCTCATTTTAGGGGGCGAAATTGGGTCCCCACACGCCATGGGAGACGGCCCCTCCATGGCGTGTGGGTCAACTCCTTTTTTGACGCCCTAATTCACGAAATAGCTGTAGTTAATGGCATCGAGAAGATAAATATTGAATTCGTAGAATTGGCTAAAATCACAAAAATTTATTTTTAATACAAGAATCGAGAGAAATTTCACTTAACAGCTCTTCAGTGGTCTATACGGAGATGTGAAGTCCGTGTAAAGAAGTGTCTCATTCTTGCAATGACACACCTAACTTCCTGAGAATCAGGTTCATTACCTCTTTTGCTCTTCTGGCTTTTGAAAGCGTCTCAAAAGCGCTTCTCTCATCGTATAAGTCCCATGGTGTGAGGCCTCTGAAGGGCTCTCCGTATGTTGCTCTTCCATGCTCTGCTGCCAGTTGTCTTGTTATGTCTGCGAGCTCCTCGGCTAATTTCTTCAGGTCAGGCGGCAGTGTCGACGAGACTTCTAAGAGCTCGTGGGATGGGTCATGGCTCCAGCTGGGTGCTCTGAATAATGCGATGACCGCTTTTGCTGAGTTCTCGACGCTGAGCTGTGATGAGGCCACCGCTAATCTATGGTTCCCCCACTTAAAAGCTTCTTGGGCCTCCATTAGATATTGCGCTGCGAGTCTAGCTTTGTATGATACTTCATTACTTGGGTTGAGCCTCAAACTTCCACGGCCTCAATGGGTTTACCATCAGCTCTCTTCCAGCCATATTTTCCATCAGGGGTCCTATATCTTACTAGGTTGGCTTTCTTAACTAGCATATCGACCTTCGTCTTCAATCTCTGAAGTACTCCACTCTCATCATATATCACAATTCCATCGTATAGTGAGTTAAGCAGTAAGGGGGTTATCTCTAAGTCCTCCTTGATGAGGTCGGCTAGGTCAGCAAGTATTAAGGTAAGGGGCCTCCCAATGTGTCTCGCTAGGATGCTATAAATCTCTACTCTAACTCTCAAATCTCCTAAGCCCCTTAGCACAACTAACACATCTACGTCGCTCTCCTTCGATGCCTCACCCCTAGGAAAGCTCCCAAAGAGCAGCAAACTGGCGAAGACATCCCCAAATGTCTGTTTAAGGTCATTTGAAGCCTCCTGTAACCGCCTAACAACCTCTTCTAGCGTTAACTCATCAAACGTCATCCCAACCACCTCACCATCCAAAGAACATCGTAGCAGCAACCCGTGATAAGTATTATGTTATGTACCTGGCCTTCCCACCTTTTATGTAAATGTCTAGGGTATTCGTAGATACTTTCACGTTAGTATTACGCCCCCTCTTTTTTCGGGTGGTTATGTTGTTGTAGAATCTTTTCGTCCTCTCCTTTAGCTTTCTGAACCACCTCCCTCCTCATAATCCTCTTGACTGGATTATACAGCTTAGAGAATTTATCTCTCCAAAGCCTTACAGACTCCCTAGAAGCATACGTTATAGAGAGCCTCTCAGATATCCATCGAAAGCTGAGACCAGCCAAAAAACAAATACAGACAACAGCTTCTCATAGGGTCTTATGTTACTGCTTGGGGGATGCTTAGGAAGCTTCAGGAGGCAGGTGTATTGGATAGGATTTTAAGCTTCTTAGCTGGTTCAAGGGGTTCGGGAAGCGTCGCTGTCGATAGTACGACTATAGAGGCTAAAGGAGGTGAGATGATCGGATATGACGGTTTAAGCATAGGAAGGGTACTTATGGTCCATGTGGCTGTCGATGAGGGTTCAAGGCCCATAGCCTTAACTCTAAGCCCTAAAACACGCATGATTCTAAGGCCTTCAAGGAATTATACGATAGGGTTGATCCTAAGCCCTGGAGGCTGTCTAATAGTTTTGGTTCTTTTGATGGTGTTGTTGAGGTTTATGGGGTTTATGTTAGTGCTGGTCTTAAGGGTAGGAGGGGGCTTAATGCTAGGAGGAGGGGTTTGAAGAGGAGGGGCAGGGGTAGGTATGAGAGTGATAAGGTACCCGTCATGGTTATTGTTCCTATGGATGGAGATGAGGAATATATATTGATGATTTCTATGGATAGCAGTAAGATAGAGGAGGTAGTAATCAGCAGGATATCTAGGGGCTCTGTAATAATGACTGATGGGTTTAAGAGCTATGGTGTACTGGAGAGCCTTGGATACATCCATGAAACAGTCAAACATTCTGAGAGGGAGTATGCTAAGGGAGATGTACATATAAACAACTGCGAGAACGGGGCATCAATACTAAGGCCATGTCTGGCAAAACACAGAGGAATATCAGACAAGACTAACAACATAGTCTAAGATACATATTGCTATGAAGAGCTGACACTTTAATAAAGCAGTTGTCTACAATCACCAGCGAAGCAGGAAAAGTGATGTAGAAAAGCCATTAGGGGATGACTAATGCTTAAATAACTATGGGTCTTCTAGTGCTTTAGGATGGTAAGTGTATGGCTGAGAAGCTGAAGAGAGAGTTCATAGACTTGCTTGAGTGGGATGTAGAGTTCCGCTACACTGTGGCCGGTTACCTAGGGCTATCATAGATACTCAAAAGGTTAGACAAGCTGGAAGAAGGTCAGAATAAACTATGGGAAGATGTTAAGTCTCTTAGAGAGGGACAGAATAGGCTGTGGGAGGAGGTTAAAGCTTTGAGGGTTGAGCAGGAGAGGATGAGGAGGTACATGGTCTCTCGGTTCAGCGAGCTGAGGTCAGCCCTGGGGGTCACCTATGAGATGCATGCCGCAGCCTACATAGAGCTTCTCCTGGAAGAGTTGAGGCAAAAATATAAGGTTAAAAGGATAGGAGTCTTTGGCTCTTTTGTTAGAGGCGAGCAGAAAAAGAAAAGTGATATTGACCTATTGGTCGAGTTTTAACAATCCCCAATCCTCTTTCCACATCGAATTCGATATAATCTTCAAGAGCTTCTATCTTTCTACCCATGAAACCTCATCACCAATGAAGAACTTTTTCTTATACATCCTTCGAGTATTCTTTCTCCACGTTTACATTTAATAGTTTATTAATGATCGCATCTGGATACACTCTTCGGCAGGAAGTTGAGAAATTATTTCTTGAAACCGATCAATATATCGATTCACTGCTTCTTCAAAAGTATTCTTAAGGAGATCCTTAAGATAGGATGATAGTGCACCTAGCCTTTTTGCAATATTACCAAACCAGCCAGTACCAGCCATCCATCACGCCGTAGGAAACAGCTTCAGAATAGAAAGACATAAATAGGCATAAGGTCTTGAGCGAATTGTCGTAAAAGCGCGGACAAAAACGGATGATGCGAACCTTCAGATGTGGGGACTTTCCCTGTACGGATGACCCCTGGCTCGAAAGGGCCTGGGAGAAGACGTACGGGGCGGGTTCGACCCGAAAGGGTTGGAGGGCGATGCCGGGCCTCCCATGAGCCAAGAGGAGGACAAGGCCTGATGATGACCAAGGCCTACTTATGATGACGTAGGCCAGAACCCCTATCTGTTACTGCTTTATGATGAAAACTTTATAAGTAGCCGCCAAAGGGGCCAGCGCAATCGCTTTTATGCTCTCTTCGTCGAAAGATTCCGTCCTCGTACAGGGATATAAAATAACATTCTAAACTTTCAAGGTATAAGTTGCTCGGGTGTAACATATGGGATAACGTGGTCAACAGTGTTCTTGAATCCTTTATCTCTTGTTACGATTTTGTCCACTGCCAAATATTTTGCTACCACAAAATGGAGTGCGTCTCTGCACTGAACACATGTATTAAGAATATTTTCGGGCATATCAAGAAACATTATGTACTCGTGAAAGACTATCTGAACATTTGGAAACTTTTGAACGCACACTAAAATTTTATTTATGTATTCTCGAGGAACACCCAACTCTTTTAGAACACCAGCTAGCTCAGATAATATAAAATGAGAAGTGAACCCTTCAAACCGTCCATTGGCTATCTCTCTAATTAACTGGGAGGATTTACCTTTCCTTCCCAATAAGTGATCTAAATCTAAAAATATATTTGTATCTAAATATAACCTAAGTCGAGGCACCGACCTCATATTATTCACTAGTTTTCCATACCTTCTTAACCAATTCAGCAGGTTCGATATTTTGTTCGGCTAATTTTGATGCAAATGCAGATAGAATTCCCTCCGTTTCATCGATTGCTTTCGCATCCTTTTGAACACTGAGAGCAAAAAATCCAGTAACGGTATCCAATCTTTGAGTCTGAGGGGTCCCGGAGGGATACGTAGGCTCTAGCAATGGTTTAAACGTTTCCTCTGACAAAATCCAATATCCTTGGTCTCCTATAACAGATGCTTTATCTGAATCGGACAAGATTAAACCCCTCCTCCCTACATTCCCCAAGCCCTCATAGAGTTATAGAAATTTTGAAGGGAGCCTTACTGAATGTTTATTTATACCCTCGTCATCTATCTCGTTACCGTGGACACGCTAGCCTTCCCCATGCAACGGCACAGTCCCTGCTTATACGGTCTACAAAATTTGGGGCCGTGGTCTAGCATGGTCTATGACCTCGCAGTAAACGCTGCGGGGTAGAACACTCCAGCCTGGGGCGCTGGAAATCCTGGGTTCGAATCCCAGCGGCCCCACTTAATGAACCCTTTTGCGCCCCTTTCTACTTTGCGTAGCATGGGATGAAATCTACATTCTCCCAAAGCTGGCGGTGGGAGCTGAAAGATGATGCACTCCCTGTGAGGGGCTCTAGAGAGGTGATGGAAGCCCTAGGGAGAGAACCCTCGTCATTCATGGCGGGGAGCCGTCAGCATAGAGCCCTTTGAAACCCCTCGATGAGTTCCTAGCGCAGGACTGGATGCCAGCGATTCCCCAACGGTATTTAAAACAGCATAGCATAAAACCCAACAACATAGCGTACCGCTTTAATATTGCTAATCTTTATTCTATCTTCTATGGATAGATCCCGTGATTTGTTGATGGATGCCGAAGACTTTTTGGGAGCTGCGAAAGATCTTTTTGAGAGGGGAAGGTGGAGCAAAGTCTGCTTTAACGCTCAGCAAGCAGCAGAGCTGGCCCTTAAGGCCGTGTTGCAGAAATTGGGTATGGAAAGACGTACTCACTCCCTGGTTGACCTCTTGGCTGAGTTGCTCAAGCATATGGAGGAAGCCGGCAATTTCGTAGATGATGTCAAAATCCTCGACCAATACTACATTCCTACAAGATATGCGAACGCGTTTGCATCAGGTCCTGCCAAGGATAAGTATACGGAGCAGCAAGCAAAAGACGCCATTGAAAGGGCTACGAAAATACTCGAGTGGGCAAGGAGACATGTCCTATAAAGAACTTTTGAAAAAGAAGGCTCTTCAGAGAGTAAAGGAGTATATTGAATGTCTAGTTAATGCTGGCCTCATCATACGGTCAGTTATCCTATTTGGTTCATACTCTAAAGGGAATTTTACCGAGGGGAGCGATGTAGACTTATGCGTGGTAGCCGAAAACCTTCCGCAGGATGAAATCCAACGTCGTTCTTTATCATCGCTGCTTCCATGCGAGGGAATAATGGCGATAGGATTCTATCCAGAGGAGTTCATGCAGTTCCTGAAAAACCTGAACGGGCTAGTACTCGATATAGTGGAGTATGGAACGTTAATCGTAGACGATGGTTTCTTCAAAGATGCTAAACGAATGCTGGATGAGTTTAAGAGGGAAGGCATAGTTAGGCCTGAAAGCAATGGATGGAGAATAACCAAGAGGTACCCATGAACCACCCACGGCTTAAGCCAGCGGGCTTTAAAGATGGAGCCCTGCTGGCCTATGTGCCGGCATCTCTACCAGTAGGGGCTCCGCCTAAGCAGGCGTATCAGGGCCGCCCTATCTTCTTATTATAATTTTACGTGTAGAGATCCAGCCAATACAGGGATTCTCATAACTTAGCCCCTCCGATGTTCCACTGGAGAAATTTTACCGCATGATGCGCTTCAGAGCGCTGAATGCGCTGCGTGCGAGAACCTCCCGGCTTTAGCGGGGAAGCGTCAATTATCCTCAATATTTTGTTCTATCATCGATATTACCGTGTACGTTGATGCAAGAGCTGTTGGTGCCGCCAACTCTGTTGGTAACGTTATACCTGGAGCTAGATCTATGACCATGCTTGCTACCCTATAGACCCCTTTGGGTATTCCCTCTCTTGAACCGAACAGATAGTTTACCCTATCAGCCTCTTCAAAGATTTTTCTTAGCTTTGTAGCTGCCTCTATCAGCTGTATCCCTTCTGGTTCGAAAACTATCATTGGTTCTCCGCTTCTATCCCTCACAAGCTGGTACAAGTCCTGTACGGAGACTCTTACCTTCTCCACTTTTCTATCGTAGCTTTTACATTGTATCCTAAATCTACTCTCAATGCCTTCTATTACCCCATCGATAAACTTGTTGAGCTCGTATGCATCGACAGGCTTATTCGGAGCTATCACAAGTTCTCTGACCTCGTAAGCTTGGACCGCTCTACCGATTCTCGCACCCACCTCTTTCGCGCCCTCCAGAGACCCAAGATAAGGCATCTGCACTATCGATATCTTATTAAAGAAATTCAGAGCAGGCTTCTTATCCGGGCTCATCTTCTTCCATCTAAACCCATTCGTTACAGAAATCCCAGCTCTATCATGTATTATCTCTATCTGTACTATCTTGTCCGGATGGTCTAAGTTAACATAAGCCCCCGTCTCCTCTTGCACTGCCGCTCCAGCGGCTACATTCACATCTATGCTCTTGAAATCGTGCCTCCCCCTTCTGACCGTTCTAACAGCAAAGCTCTCCTTCTCAGAGATCTTTCCACGTGAGACCTTCCTGGCGGCATCTACGATAGATTTGAGGTTGGCTTCTGTCTCTACTTCAACGTTAACGAGCGACTCAACTTCCGGAACATTCTTCAAGATATAATTTACTAAAGCCTGTTTGTCAGAACATCTCTCTACCACGATCAATCCTTCAAGACCATGCGGTTTAACAGATAAGGAGATCTCTCTATCCATTTCAATTAAGCGGTCCGCAGCAATCTTTTCCAAACCTATTGGGGTTTTCAGTATAAGCTCCATCTTCAGATTGGGCTTTCTAAAACTGTTATTTATTTTTACTAGCTTTCCTTACTTAATAAAGCTCGAGCTACCCACGGCTGAAGCTCATGAGATTTTCCGCCCACGATGTTAAGGTTATTCTTATTCGATTGGAGTATGGTGCGGAGATAACCGGTTTCGTGTATATATCCATCGTCTTGTTAAACCTCATGCGTTGTTGCCGATAGTTTTTATTCCTATTTTTATCTTATATAAATAAATCTTAATTTCCGAGCTTTAACAATTACTTTTGGGGATGTGAATGCCAAAATGTCAAGCATGCGGTAGAAAGACGGATAAACTCTACTACGTCAAAGGGAAAAGGGTTTGTGATAAATGCATGTCAAAAGAGAAAACTTGAGCATCATGGATAAATTACTATATGGTGTGAAACGTTAGTTTCGACCTTTTCATGGGTCACTTAACTATCGGGTTACTTATTACCGCGTTCTTAAAGAAGTTCGCAACCATTTTGTCTTTAGATAGTTCGACCTGTTTCCTATCCTAACCCTATTTGTATAGTGTTGAAACCATCTAGATTAGCTTACGGATATGTTTAACAGCCTCTACTCCACACGAAGATGAACGAGCGAAGAGACAAATCTTAACTTTCGGCCCACTTTTCAGTAAGCAATCGTTTTAGAACTTAGCTGGGAGTACTGTATCTCCTCCACCTCATCTATTCCGACAATTCTTACGGCTCGTAAGCGTCGCGGTCTGGCTCCAAAAATTCAGCCCATTAACCGATGTTAAAAGCACATACCGAACATCGAAGCCTCAAGATCTAAGCTTTTTGTTTTGGATTTTGTGTCTTGAAACAAACCTGTTACCTTGAATGAAAAACCTCAGTTTAACTGGAAGGTCCTTCTTTACACCGATCCTATAAGACTCTTGAATTTCGAATTTTTCGCTCACGGTTTCTGCTATCTGTATCTTGCTAACTCTCTCTGTGACGTAAACGCCGTTTAGCTCTTTGGTTATAGCTAAAGCCTTTGTAAGTTTTCCTGGCCCATTCGTTAACGAGTGGATGTCCCTAACATTTCTATTCTTCATCATGACCTCTATTCCTTCTAATGGTTCAATAGCTCTTATCAAGACTGCTCCTACACCGCCCCTTGGATGGGCCACTATGTTTAGGAGCCAGTTACCGTGAACCATGTAGATGAATGTTTTTCCAACATCTCTGAACATCAATTCATTAAATTTCTTTATACCCCTATACGCTTTGGATGCAGGGTCTTCGAGACCATAATACGCTTCAGTCTCTACGATCATGCCTTTCAGAAAAACGCCATCAAGCCTCCTAACCAATACTTTTCCAAGCAGCTCCCTAGCAACTTCTGCGGGATCTCTCTCATAGAACTCTCTGGGAAGTATCTTCATATCCACGCGTCCATCCCTTTTCATTTGACTTAAAATTATTAGTATATTCTTTTCCAGGACGAGAGCTTTTAGATTCTGACTAACTTCGATCGGCGATTCTATCATAATTTTGCTACAAAATGATGCCCTCACGATTATGGGTTGCTGAGACCATGAAAGATGTGGCCTCAAAGGTCTTCGAGAAGGCCTCGACGGGAGATCTCGAGGATGTTCCAAGCGTTTCACTGTTCTTCTGTTTTCTTGAGATGTTTTGCTAAGTTTAGGTCATCTCTTAAGATTATTCCATGCTTGGAAGCTTCTTGGATAAGAACGTTCTTTTTTCTCATATTTTCTAAGAATTCGTACGTGTTTACTGGTATTACCTCGTAACCAGGGGGCGGGTTAACCATTTTTAACCTATTCAGAGGGTTTCCTTGGAATACGTCTGAGACTAAAAGTATGTCTACGTCGCTCCAGAGGTTAAAGTCTCCTCTAGCATATGAGCCTATTAGTATCACGGTCAACCTGAAGCCTAGTGTTGAGACCCACTCTCTAGCCTCTTCTATTATTCTTGTTCTTTCCTTTTTTCTCCGCTCAATAATCTCCATGAACCCTCTACCCATTCAATAATCTTTTCAGCACTTCTTACCGCGCACTCTGCATCTTTTTCTGTGTAGTATTCCGGGGGTATACCTTCAGCCCAAGCGTTTGGATAGCGGGTAGGTATGTGAGCTACTCCACGACTGAAGTCGGGAGCTTCCAGCGTTTAGAGTAGGCTTTACGCCTATCTCCTTATCTGCTGGTTCGCGGGGCTCACGGCTCCGCCATCCCATAGAGCTCATTACCCTATGGGCTATATTTATGCACGCGTTTAGGTCTCGGTCGTATTCCATTCCGCAGTTTGTGCACTTATATACTCTTCCTTTAACTTGGGCAACATGCCCACATCTGTGGCAGGTTTTCGATGTGTCCTTTACCTCCTTCTTTGGGAGGTAGCTGACATCTATTCCCTCCAAGTTTGCCTTGTATTCTACGATTGCCTGAAGCTTTCTGAACGGAAGGCTGTGGAACCTCCTGTTAAGGTTCTTAGATTTCTTAAAGTTCTTTCTTATCCCATTCAAGTCTTCCATGACTATTGTCGGTTTTGGGAAGTTCTTAGCGTATTCAACAATCTGGTTTGCGATGATGTGTAGTTGCTGATTCACCTTCCGCCTTTCTTTACCGCTAAGCTCTTTAACCTTTTTCAGAAGCTTCTTTTCTTGGAGCTTTCGCCTAATATGGCTGTACAAGCCTCTAATCCTTTTAATCTCAGAGCCCCTCCAGAACTGTCCCTTCAATGGCTTTTCTGGATTTCGCTTTGAGATGGCGACTGCTACGGCTAAGTTATGCTCTCCTCTGTCTATTGCTATTACTGTTTCAGGCTCGTCTGGTAGTTCAACGGTCTTCGATAGGACAAAATGGGCGTACCACTCTCCGTTCCGCTTGACCATCTCAACAGTTGTGAACTTCCATTCTCCTCTGAAGGTTTCTTCAATCCTCTGTTTCTGCTTCTCTCCAAAGATTATTGGCAGGCTAACCCTTTCCCTTCTGTTTAGGCTTAAAGTTAGCCAGTATGGTGTTAGGACGTTCGTCGTCTTTGAGAAGCTGTAGCACCTCTTGTCAAAGCGTATGGATATACGCTTAAGCCTCAAAATGTTGTTCTCCTTTCGGTTTTCCTCAAAGCTTTTCAGTATCTCAACAGCCTTGTCCCTTGCTGTCTGAATTAAAGCGGTGTTCAGGTTGAAGAGTCGCTTGGCATTTTTCATAACCGTTTTCATGGAGAAACGTCTTAGATTTTGAGCTGAAGCCAAGATACCACTTTACAAGCCTAAAGTATTCGCAGAGCGTCCTATTTAACGCTAGAACCTTCAGCCTATTAGGCCTGAAAACCTTTCCCTACGACCGTCACCTGAACTTCCTTCTGCAAGGGAACATCTTAGCTAAATCTATTCAAGCTACATTTTTAAACTTTTGCCCATTCATCCCAGAGCTAAAGCTCTAGGTTTTTCTGGGCACCCATTCGTATAATATTTATCTAGAGTCTTGGCCTCATCCATTATACTCAAGGTATCCAGTTTTTCTGATATTTTTAGCAGCAGCTTTGAGCTGCTGTGGCCATAGGCCTCTAGCCCCCTTAGAAGGGCTTTTATTGCAAACTCGCCCGATTGTTGAGCCTTGAAGCATGCCCAGCTGTAATCTTTTCTTTCAAGGTCTCCTTTAGCAGATTTTATCGTTTCTTTCGCCATCCTCATTCATCTAGTATACTCCGGTTCGTCAAGCAATCTTTTCATAGTGTTTTTTCTACTAGATGGTGCTTATCTTCTTTTCTTTACTCTTGGATTTTTGGTGTTCGTTGACCAAGTGCTGCGAGCCAAGTATGGACGTATTATGATTAGCCGTTTCCAGCAGAGGCCATCTGTACAAGAAAACCTCCACGCCTGAAGCCAGGATCATCCATGGGCACCGGGTGCCGGACAGGGCCGCTTTTCACAACACCACGGCCCCATGTCCATTTAAGCCCATCTATCCTTGAAACGCCGACAACGGCAAAAATTTATTACGGAACCCTAAAGTCCAACGATACGTTTACATGCAAGACCGAGTAAGTTCCGGTATGGATTTAAAGGTAGTCGATGGCCGTCGATACCTGTCTCTAAGCTGGTCAGACGTAGAGATGCTTGTCAAAAGTTTGGCAGAGCGCATCTCCTCCAGGTATGAGCCAAACATGCTGGTTGGGATCCTAAGAGGGGGAGCGATAGTGGCCAGCCTGCTCTCTGACGTCCTGGATATGCGCGAAGTCTACACGATAGGGTGTAGGTCCTACACAGGAGTCGAGGAGAGGGAGGGCGTCATCATATACCAACCTCTCTCCTCGAGCTCCCTATGGGATAGAGACGTCCTCGTAGTTGACGACGTAGCCGATACGGGCGAGACGATGAAGTGCATCGTCAAATACTTTGAGGGGCTCTACCCGAGAAGCGTTAAGACGGCCACGCTACACATCAAACCTCATACATCCTTCATTCCTGACTTCTACGTCGAAAACGTTGACGCTTGGATAGTCTATCCCTGGGGAACCAACGAGCTCGTCAGGAAGCTAGCGCCAAGTATGCTTCCGAGGTTTGGAATTTCCAGAACCATCGAGGAGCTTATGAAGATCGTTTCTAACGAGGATGTTATAAGAAGAAACCTGCCCAGCGAGAGAGTAAGGGATAAGGAGGCTTTAGGACGGGAGATGTTCTGAATTTATAGAAATAAATACCTCCCTGATGTGATGGGGTTGAGGTGGAGGGAATGGGTGAAAAAACCGATGCGCGGGGCGTTGCAGTTTATGTCGTCCTAGGTCTGCTGGCAGCCGTCGCGGTCATCGCCATAGTGACGGAAGTGCTCGCCATAACGGTTGGTGAAGGGGTACCTGTCCAGAAGAAAGAGGAGGAGACCATAACGGTCATGGGCTCTGCTAGGACCTACGTCATGCCGAACACGTTCGCGGCCACGCTTGGTGTCGAGACGACGGCAAAAACGGTCACCGATGCTGCCACGGAGAACGCTAGGGCAACGAACGGAATATTATCTGCGCTAAAGTCTCTGGGCTTAACGGATAAGGAGGTCTCAACCTCGATGTACACCATATACCCTGTATACGACGAGGCCGGTAAGGAGATAATCGGCTTCAGGGTGGTAAACATGCTGACCATAAAAACAGACAAATTAGATATGGCTGGGAAAATCGTCGATGAATCCGTCAAGGCCGGGTCCAATCGAATATACGGTCTGAACTTTTACCTCTCTGAGGAGAGGGCAAAGCAGCTAAGGCTTGAACTCGTGGATGCCGCGCTGGAGGATGCTAGGGCCAAGGCCGATGCGCTTCTCAGGCCGCTCGGTCTTAGGATCTTAAGGGTAAAGACGGCCTCCATAGTCGAGGGTTACGAGCCGGTACCCCTTTATAAGGGGGAGGTCTCTCTGGCCGCGGCGACGCCGGTACTTCCTGGTATGACGAGCGTGTCGGTCAGCGTTCAGGTGACGTACGTCATCGGATAGCGGACCTGTCGCTTCCAAGCATTGAAGTGGCCGCGTCGAGTATGAGCTCCGCGGCCTCAATCTTCCTCATCAACTTTATCTCATCAATCTTTCCATCCTTTTTTAGGAGTATGCCGGCCGTAGTATCTGAGCCAAAGCCCACACCCTCCCTTCCCACGTCGTTAGCGTAAACGACATCTGCAAACTCTAGATATTCCTTAGCGCTCTCAACCAACGTAACGTCATCGACGCCATACTCTGCCTTAAACCCGACAACTATCGTCCTTGGAGATACCTGCTTTACAGAAACTCGACAAGAAAGCCTACGGTTTTAACCGTGGGATGAATTGTCGATAAGTTTAAATACCACCTAATGCTACTGTGGTGGTTGATGGTAGAAAAGGTCTCCGTAAAGATAGGCAAGGATACTTTAGAGGAGCTTAAGAGGCTGAAGGTGCATCCTAGAGAGCCGTACGATGATGTTATCCGGAGGCTGATTAAGGTTTGGAAAGAACGAACGTCTTCGTAGTCGAGAATAATCCAACCCTTTGGATGCTGGCTGACAACTGCGCTAGGTTGTATAATGAGCTGAACTTTGAACGCAGGCATACATACACTACAGGAAGTTCCCATGGTATCCCAAACACCTGTACAGGAAGTATGCTCCACTAGTAGGTTCGGCGACAGCCCAGCAGATAATAAACAAGAACAACGAGGCATGGAAAAGCTTCTTAGCGTTGAAGAGGCTTGAGGCTAAAGGAAGACTTCCAAAACACATAGCAAAAATCTCGATGCCGAGATACTGGAAGAGGAACGGCAAAAGGGAGCTGAGGATAGTTGTCAGGAACGACTGCTACAGAGTTGACGGCGAGTATCTATACCTTCCAAATGGGCTTAGAGTGAAGTATAAGGGAAGCTTGAAATGGTATGGAAAACAGGGAAGGCTTGAAATAATCTATGATGATGTGGATGAAGTGTGGAGGGGCTTTATGGCCGTTAAGGTCGAGGAGCCTCCCAAGCGTGGAGGCGATAAGCCCCTCTATATTGACTTAGGCGTAATAAACTTAGCAATGGTGTGGTTTGAAGGGTTGAAGCAGCCCATAGCCTTCTCGGGTAAAGCGGTTCTGGCGGACTGGTGGTACTGGACTAAGCGGATAGCAAAAGAGCAGAGCAGGCTCGCGAGGGTAAACAGAGCCAAGACATCAAAAAATCTTAGGAAGCTGTACAGGATTAGGCAGAGGCGCTTCAGGCATGCAATAAACGCTATGATAAAAACCATAATTGAAGACGCATATGCGCTTAGCGTATCAGAGATAGTGCTTGGAAAGCTTAAGGGAATAAGAGAAAGTAACCATAGCAATAAAGCAAACGCCATGATAAACAACTTCTGGAGCTTC